>JABMOI010000053.1 GCA_013204185.1 bacterium
GAACTATTCCTTGAAATAGTCCCCGTTCTGGATGTTGCCCCCAGCTCGCATTTCAGCCTCAACGGCGCCATTGGTGCGCGGTACTACTTCTCTAGGTAGTTTAGAGCAACCCTAAGTGCCGTTTCAGAATGTCCTTAGAGTGGTTCACCGTGCGCATGTAAAAATCTGCGCGGAGTCGCTCTTGCTCGGCGGTGTCTAGGTCGCCGTTGCGCCCAAACTGCTTGACTCGCTGGTCGTGCGCTGCAAAAAGGGACATAGCCGCCGCAACGGAGATGTTATAGGACTGCACGAATCCCGGAGAAGGCAAAATGGCCGTATAGTCTGCGGCCGCCAGCATGGCCTCGGAAACGCCAAATTTCTCATTGCCAAAAACCAGGGCTGTTGGGATCGTTAAGTCAATGTCTGACAGGGGCTTAGCGGCATCGTCTAGGTGAGTAACAACAATTTGATAGCCCCTTTCCTTGAGTACAGTGGTGCATTGCGGAGCATCATCCCAGATCTCAACATCCAGCCATTTATGGGCGCCCTGACTGGTTCGGATTGACTTCTTGAATTTGGCTTCGTTTCGAATGACGTGAAAGGGTTGAAATCCCAACCCCTCGGACGTTCTCATAACCGCGCTCACGTTTCCCGTATTTACTAAGCCCTCTACTACTGGGGCAATAGCATAGGTACGCTCAGCTATTATTGAATCGATTCTGACTTTGCGTTCGTCCGAAACCATGGGTCTCAATACCGATAGAACTTCCTCAGGGGACAGAAAATGCTCTCCACTTCGAAATCCATCAAAGTGAGTACCGCCCGCGCGCAGGAGCCTATTCATTATTTGGCGAGAGTTTTCCATCGTCGGCACGCGCTCTGGGTTGTACATTGGGGGTTCGAAGACTCCGGTAGACGAATCTCCCGTTCACCTTGATCCAATACAGAATTTATTCCACATGAATCTAGAAGGAAAAGTAGTTGTCGTTACAGGCGCAAGCGCAGGGCTTGGGGCTCATTTTAGTGAAACCCTCGTTGCAAAAGGAAGCAAAGTGTATGGGTTGGCCCGAAGAAAGGCCAAACTTGATGAACTTAGCGTCCAATTGGGTCCTTTGTTCAGGGGCATTGAATGTGATGTGTCGAGCGAAGCCTCCGTCAAAGAAGCATTCGACAGCATTATGAGCTTAGAAGGGCGCATTGACGTGCTGGTTAATAATGCTGGACTTGGCCTCTTCGGCCCCGCCGACGAAGTGACGGTCGACGAATGGGACATTCAAATGAATGTCAATTTGAAAGGAGTGTTTTTGTGCACCAAGGCCGTTCTGCCAACCATGAAAAAGCAGAATGAAGAGGCTGGATTTGGCGGTCACATCGTTAATATTGCCTCAGTTGCCGGGCTCCTTGGCAACCCAAATATCAGCACGTACAACGTGACGAAATTTGGACTTCGTGGATATAGCGATGCACTGTTCAAGGAAGTTCGTCAAGACGGAATCAAGGTATCCTGTTTTTATCCCGGTTCTATTCAAACCGATTTTTTTGACAAAGCTGGCCTCCCCATCTCTGCAAACCCGATGATTCCCGAGCATCTAAGCTCAAGTCTCGTTCACGTCTTGGAAACGCCCGATAATTACTTGATAACAGAAATTGTAATGCGACCGCTCAGGCCGAAAGGATAGTTCGTTTCTTGGAAGCAGCATGAACCACCCATCGCCCCTGTTTTTACTATCTTGCCAAACACATTGACCCATTTGCCGGCGGAAGAATCAGCATGAAAAGAAGACAATTTGTAAAAAAAGCATCCCTCGCAGGAGGGGCAGGAGCCTTGTTGGCGGGTTGCGGATCTGGAGCCGGCGAAGGTGCAGCCGCCGTCCAAACGAGTCCTCGTTTGAATTGGAGACTTACTTCCAGTTTTCCTCGTTCGTTGGACACTATTTACGGCGCGGCCGAAGTCCTCTCAAAACGTGTTGCTGAGCTTACGGGCGGCCGGTTCAACATTCGCGTTTTCCCGGCCGGGGAATTGGTGCCCTACAACCAAGTTCTTGAAACGGTTCAAAAAGGAACTGTACAAATGGGACACTCGGCCTCCTACTATTTCACTGGATTAAACCCAGCCCTCGCTTTTGATTGCACGGTGCCCTTTGGACTTAATGCGCGGCAATACAATGCCTGGATGTATCATGGTGATGGCCTGGCTTTGACGCGGAAAATGTTCTCCGACTTTAACATCATCAATTTCCCTGGCGGCAATACGGGAGTTCAAATGGGTGGTTGGTTTCGGCATCAGGTCGAGACCTTAGCTGATTTTCGCGGATTAAAAATGCGCATCCCTGGCTTTGGTGGTCAGGTTATGGCCGAGCTAGGCGTAAATGTTCAAGTGTTAGCCGGGGGCGAAATCTACCCGGCTCTCGAACGGGGCGTGATCGACGCCGCTGAGTGGAGCGGGCCGTACGATGACGAAAAGCTTGGTTTTTATCAGATTGCCAAAAACTATTACTACCCAGGGTGGTGGGAGCCCGGACCTGGCCTATCGTTCTATATCAATAAAGACGCTTGGGCTACCCTCCCATCGGATTATCAGGCTGCCCTAGCTGCTGCTTCTGCGGAAGCTTCTATTGACATGATGGCCGCATACGATGCCAAAAACCCGGTAGCCTTGGCGAAATTGACCAGCTCCGAAGGCGTTGTATTGCGTCCATTTTCGAACGAGGTCATGGTTCGATCTCGCGAAATCGCATTCGATCTATTGGGAGCCGAAGCAGCTAAGGACCCAGCTTATAAAGAAATGTACGATAGCTACAACGCCTGGCGAAAAGCATCGAACGCCTGGCTTAGAACGTCGGAAAACACGTACGCAACCTTCGCTTTTAATGAGGGAGGTTAATCCCTTTCTTTACCGCCCCGATTTTCGAGGCGCGTCCCACCAGCCGAGGAATGTCTTATGGCTTCTTATCGATCCGTCACCGTGTATTGCTCATCTAGCAACGATATCGACGCATCTTATGTAGAAGCGGCCCGAAGCCTTGGGCGCTTGTTTGCTCAAAAACACGTTCAATTGGTGAACGGAGGAGGGAGTGTCGGACTGATGGGGGAAATGGCTCGTTCGGTCCACGAAAGTGGTGGACGAGTAGTTGGAGTCATTCCGCTGGCTCTCAAGAAAATTGAAGGCCGAGCATATGAGGCGTCCGATGAAATGATTTTGACTGAAACCATGCGCGATCGTAAGAAAATTATGTACGAGCGCGGAGACGGATACGTGGCCCTAGCCGGTGGTTATGGCACTTTGGAGGAGTTCTTAGAGGTACTCACGCTGCGCAAGCTGGGATATCACGACAAAAGTATTGTGCTCCTCAATACAAACGGCTTTTATGACGAGTTACTGTCCTTTTTTGACAAAATGACAGACAGCGGCTTTGCGGACAAACCGGCAAGCACCTTTTTCACGGAGGTCTCAAGACCTGAAGATGTACTGAAAGCCCTTGGAGTGGGCGAATAATGATCCAAATTCACCGTTTTGTGACCCCAAAAACAACTCGTTTTGCTCAGATTGGAGAGTTGTCAGAAGAAACGACTGAAATTATCATAGCTCTGCACGGCTACGGCCAATTGGCTTCTGAATTTGCACAGTCTTTTTTGCCCCTAGCCAGCCCCAACCGCGTCATTATCTGTCCTGAAGCCTTATCGCGCTTTTACACCAACCATCGCGCCCGGGTCTCGGGAGCTACCTGGATGACAAGCGAAGACCGTGAGTTCGAAATCATGGACTATGTCACCTATCTGGATGGGTTGACAGAGGAAATTCTAGAGGACGCTCCAGAGAACATCAGAGTGGTTGTATTGGGGTTTTCGCAAGGCTGCCACACGGCATCTCGCTGGGTAGGAAACGGCACTTTTTCGCCTGACCGCTTAATTCTTTGGGGAGCAGATCCGGCCCACGATTTGAGCCAAGAGGAATGGGATGCACTCGCGGATGTCAAGGAAATCACTCTTGTTGCGGGATCCGAAGACGAGTACTTGCCAGCAGACCGGCTGATTAAAGCCGAGGAAGCGCTGAGGGACCATCAATGCACGTTCAACACCGTTCGGTACGAAGGGAAGCATGAGATGGTACGCGATGTGCTGAAGGGGCTGTGGGTCTAGGCCAGCGCTATCACGATCCGTTTCCGCGAGAACGAAACAGCCACCATCTATTTCGGGGTCGCTCGATTTTGTTCTTTTCATGACGAGGGATCAGCACTTCATTGCCGCCATGATCCTTCGTGATGATATACGATTTGATGACCAAATCTTTCACTTTTTGCAACGAGATTCCAGTCATTGTGGAGATGGTCGTCGTCCGAAACCCCTTGCGCACCATACTGATAACCTTGGCCTGATCCTGACGCTCCTTCTCTTCTTTGGCTGAACGGATGCGCTGCTTCGAATCGATTCCAGCACGTTCCAACCGGGCATGAACCGCTTCTGTACTGAGGCCAAACGCCTCGGAAATATCTGACACACTTAGCCCTTCTTCAAAAGCGGCTATGATCTGTTCGGTTGTGTCTTGAAAATTTTGCATCCGCTCAAAATACGCAATTACAGCCCCAATTGCAGGATTACAATCAAAAGTTCACAACGGTATGGCTACTCTCGGTTGCAGTCCTGGTGGCTCGCCGTGAGCACTTTTCTGCCCGTCTCGCCCAACTTTGTAACCACCGACTTGGGATTCCGTAGGCTAGCGAGATCACACACTACCGGAATAGACTATGTCCCCTACTCTTCCCAAACCGTTAGCAAACGCCCACGCCTGGATTAGACAGCAAGCTTGGCTCGGCCGGTTCACCCTCATGAACCGCTTACCCTTGGCCATGGCCTTCATCCCAACCGGTCTGGTCAAGGCTACGGGGCATCGGTTTACCGCTCTACCCATCGACAACCCAGTAGGATTCTTTTTTGAAGCCATGTTCCAAACGGGAGCTTTTTGGAATTTCATCGGCATTATGCAGATCGTGTCTGCGGTCTTCTTACTAATACCGGCTACCGCGACGTTAGGAGCGGTCATGTTTTTGCCAATCATCTTTAGCATTGTGCTCGTCACATGGGGAATCGGATTCACAGGCACCATTTGGATCACTCTCCTTATGTTGATTTCTGTGACCTACCTCATTGCTTGGGACGCCGATAAAATCTGGACTGCCGCTTCTTCCATACTTGGAAAGACATCTAGCCCACCTTTATTGGCCGGAGCAACTCTTGTCGAAAAATCAGGCTGGATCTTGGGTGGTCTGATGGGCATCGCCTTATTGATGACCACACGCAATTTCATTCCCGCCGCTTGGCGACCAGAACTATTCTTCACGGGGGTCGGCGCCTTTCTTATGGTGGTCAGTAGCTGGATTTGGAGCGTTATTAAGCGCTCTTCAGTTGAAACAGACCCCATTGCTACCGGAGCAAACCATTAGGATTCTGTAAGCTCGGCAAAACAGCTTATTTTAGGCGGATGAAAGAGAACGAAGGCATCCGGATCAACAAGTACCTCAGTGAGGTGGGCTTTTGCTCTAGACGAGAAGCAGATAAACTTCTAGAGCAGGGCAAGATTACGCTGAACGGGAAGGTGCCTGAGCTTGGCACGAAGGTAGGCCCGAAAGACGTAGTCAAGGTGAACGGTAAATCCGTGGGAAAGCCTATTGAAAAACACGTCTACATCGCCTTTAACAAACCCGTTGGCATTGTGTCCACGACGGACACCAAAGGCGAACGGAACAACATTATTGACTTCATCGGCCACAAACAGCGCATTTTCCCTGTTGGGCGGCTGGATAAAGACAGTGAAGGGTTGATTCTTCTGACGAGCGACGGGGATATAGTTAATAAGATTCTCCGCTCGAAGAACAACCACCAAAAGGAATACGAGGTGAGAGTAGACCGCTCTATTGCCCATTCGTTTATCGAACAGATGGGTATGGGCGTCCCCATATTGGACACCATGACCGATCCGTGCTTTGTAGAACAGACAGGCCGAAGCAGTTTCCGAATCATCCTAACCCAGGGTCTAAATCGGCAAATTAGACGGATGACCGAATACCTCGGTTACGATGTCCGCTCGCTTAAACGCGTCCGAATCATGCACATCAAGCTGGATATCCCTGTTGGAAAATGGCGAGACTTGACCGCGGCCGAATTATCCAAATTGAAACGCCTCGTTTCGGATTCTAGTAAGACACACGACTAGTTCCGTTCGGCCCCAGGATGGCTGATGTACCTGACCGTTCGCAGTTCGGGAGCCTCGAGGGTAAGTACCCCAGATTCATCGGGAAGAACGGAGAAAAAACTGGCAACCCCCGTCATCACAACCTCCGGGTCGCCCACTCGCTGGCCGTTCTCTGCCAGTTTAACTCGTACCAGATCTGTGCCTCTACTGTAGTACAAGGTTCTTCCAGTTCTAGCAAATTGTGCTCTTTTGCCACCATCAGTGGATACTTTAATTCTGGCTTTAGTAGGCGGATAGTCGATCACATAGACCTCGGAAACGCCACTTTCATTTGATTCGTAGGAGATCAAACGGTTATCGGGCGAAAGAGAGGGATCGAGCTGATTGGCTTCACCACCAACAACCAGAAAATCCTTTTTGGCATTCCGATCGTATGCAAAAATGTCATTTGCCTGCGTTCCGTATGGGCGATGGAAGAAAATCACGTTCCCATCGGAGGTAACACTTCTCGAGTATTTTTGTGTGCTATCTACAAATACAGGGGTACTGACTCCCAGAGAGGACATTTCATAAATATCTGCTTGGCCATTCTCTTCGGATCCATAGATCAGCGTTTCCGAATCGCTTAGCCAAAGGGGGAAGCCCTCCCAGGATTTTGTCCGTGACAGTTGCCTCAAATCTTTCTGTTCGAGGTCATAGACATACAATTCGTGATCTTCAGTTTCAGACGCGGGCGAAATAATACCGAGCTTCTTTCCGTCAGGAGACAAGTAGGCTTCCGAAAACGATTTGTTGGCCAGTTCAAGAACTTCAACCGTGCCATCAAACATTCGGAACTCCAGCTTCCTTCCCCACTCATTTCGGCCTTCTACGAACATCAGGCTGCCATTGTCAGATGCGGCATGCTGCGAAGACAGCGTTCCGTTATCGGTAAACATCCGGTCAGAGATCAGAATTGGAGTGGACAAGGAGCCGTCGGATTCTAGTTTAGCCTTCATTAAACGAGGTCCCTGTGCAAAAAACACATCGCCCGTTTTTGAATAGACCGGACTCATTCCGCGCTCAAGCACGTTCCGTACGCCCGATTCAATGTTTACCGACACAATTTCGAGGCCCCCCTCACCATAGCGGCCCGTGAGGATGGTTTTTCCTCCAGGAAGCAGCGTTGCGCTCGTGAATCCACGCTCTCCGAGCTCTGGATCTGGGCTAAACATGACCTCCTCTTCGGGAGAGTCTAGGCTCACACGAGATACGCCCGTACCAAAATTAGGGATGAAATAAATGTTGTTGTCAAAGCCCCAGTGTACCTCGTTGGTGTCGGCTGAACGTGAGGTAATAAGAATAGGCTCGCCCCCAGATACTGCGACACGATAGATTCCCGTGCTTGTGGCATAGGCTATCCAATCTCCATTGGGTGAAAAAGAAGGCTGGCGCGAATAAGTGCTGGTCAGGCGACGAATGCCCGTAGCAGTGGACAAATCGGCAACAAAAAGACCGATTCTCCCGTCCTCTTCCCCATCAAAAGCAAACCATTTTCCATCAGGCGACAGTGCGACGGCCCTTCTTTCAGGATCATTCAGCTCATTGAAATATTTTTCGAGCGGAGGAATGCTCAGACGCAGGTCAAGGGGGACGCCAGAAGGCTCTTGAGCAGATTTCCCGAAAAACCAACCGATCGCCAAGGTTGCCACGGCTAACAAAAGCGGAGCAAGCCACTTTGGGTCGCGCCGCTGCTTTTTCATCACCGGGAAATTGGGCTGGGAGCTAACCGAAGTTGTCCTCGGCGATGAAGACCCCGACGTGATTTTTACGCCTTTCAAATCCGCAATAAGGTCGGTAGCACTTTGGTAGCGCCTGTCTGCCTCTTTGTGAAGGAGCTTGTCCACGATGCGTTCTAGCTCCATAGGGACACCTGTCCGGAGCGCTGTCAGGGGTTCTGGATCTGTGTTGAGGATGGAATAGACTACAGCCTGTTCGTAGTCCCCTCCGAATGGATTATTTCCAGACACCATTTCATACAACGTCACGCCCAGCGCCCAAAGGTCCGTCCGCCCGTCTACCTCTTCCCCTTTGGCCTGCTCGGGGCTCATGTAAGCTGCCGTTCCGAGCGTTGAACCCATCCGTGTCAACTGGGTGGACTGAGCCGTTTTTGCCAAACCGAAGTCTAGCACCTTTGCAGACCCTTCGGCCCCTAACATCACATTGGCCGACTTAATATCGCGGTGGACAATGGTCTTGGAATGAGCCAATTTCAGCGCCTCAGCAACCTGCGTGGCAACCCGCAGGGCCTCTTCTAACTTCATGGGGCCCTTCTTGATACGGGCTTCAAGCGTTTCGCCCTCAATGAACTCCATCACGATGAAGGGCGATGGCTGGGTGCCGTGGGGCGCGTCTGAGGGAACGGCTTCGTCAATCTCGAAAATGGTGGCGATGTTCGGGTGATGCAGCGCCGCGGCGGCTTGGGCTTCGCGATAAAACCGGGCCCTATCGTCGTCCGTGGCAAGGGCGGCGCTCGGCAACACTTTGAGCGCCACTTCTCGGTTCAGCTTGGTGTCCTGGGCCCGGTACACAATGCCCATGCCGCCGCGCCCAAGCTCGGCAGTGATTTTGTAGTGGGAAAGGGTGGAGCCGATCATTTTAAAGTCGAAAAGTTAGAGCGCCAAGTTTCGTAACAAGAACGTCAGTTAGAAGCCGGAGCGATGCGCCGAGCTTCGTCAAACCAGTTGGTGGTCACTTCGATCTTAAAAACGCCTTCCTGTCCCAAATTGGTATTTGTGTTGGGGTCTGCAGAGATCAACAACATAAGGTCTCCTTGATCGGTCACATCGATTACATTCAAATTTTCGTAACTCACCATTTGTTCTGTTTGGCCTAAGATTCGAAAACCATTAGACGTAGAAACTGGAAGCCGTTTCAGCGCTGAAGGAAGCGAAACATAGTACACGTGTCCATCCTTCCCCCAAGCTCCAGTAATCGCTTGTTCGCCTGAGCGAGACACGGGTCGGGTGGTGCCGTCGGTAAGCGAGTAGACCAGCATTTGCTGCCCGATATCGAAAATCAGGATAAACTGTCCGTCCGGTGAAAAACGAGGCGCGTAGTAGGCACCCTTCGCAAGAATTCGGTCCTCTCCCGTATTCAAATCTAGCAGTCTCAAGTCGCCGCCTTCCTGACTGCCATGGTTGATATACACGATCGTGGACTCGTCTGGTGAGACATCAAACTCAGCAATGAGTCCCTCCGCTTGGTACACCTTTTCTCTTGTCAAGGACTCAACCGACCACTTTTCAAGACCTGAATCCAATTCGATATACAGCCGCTTTCCGTCTTTTGACCAAGCCGCATAATTCGAGTCGCCGTTTAGGGACAAGCGCTGACTTACCTCCGCTTCTCGGTCGAATATAGAGATGTAGTCTCCTAACCCGTTACCATCTAGGTCAACTGCATACGCCAACAGTTTTCCATCCGGCGAAATCCGTTGATAGGTGAAGTCTCCGCGTAAACCCAAAACGCTTTCATTCTTGCTTTTGGCGCTGATTTCCATAAAGCCATCCTGAAGGGATCGACGTCTTCCAGGGTCTTCAGAATTCACTGTAGAAAACATCGTTCCATTGCGATCTACAGAAATCTGGCCGACGCCTGCAAGGTCAGCAATGGCTACAGCAGGACCCGTCCATTCAAGCTTCTTGGCGTCAAATGGGCGCAGCAGTAGCTGACCTGATGAAGAGGATGAGCCATCAACATATAGGATATGCCCCGAGTCGATGTACTGGGGCGACGCTCCCGGTCCCATTATTTGATGCTTGCCCGTTTCCATATCCAGAATACCCAACTGACGTCCTTCTCCCGTAGTCCTGGTTATGTGAAACAATAGATGGCGACTATCGGGAAGGGCAGATAGAACGTAGTGACCGCCTTCACCGGCAAGAGAATCGACACTTGAAATCTGACGTGGCTCGCTTCCACTTCCATTGTACATCCAAATACTTTCATTGAGGTCTTGAACAATGGACCCATCGTTCGTGAAGGTCGGCCACCCTGAACCGAATTCTCCAATCGTTGTAGGTGCGCCACCCAATACAGGAATGGTGAAGGTCTGCCTCCCCTGTCTATACGCCAATCGAGTTCCGTCGGGAGAAAACGTATATCGATCTCCGATATTTTTCTGTAACACCTTCAGCTCCTTCGTGACGATGTCGTACAGATATGCTTGGTAGCCTATTTCAGTGGAGTCCTGAGCGCTGAATGCTAGGTGTTTCCCGTCTCGACTGACCTCCATGTAGATGGCGTTGTACACGCCAGGAATATTCAGTTCGAACTTCTGTGGCACACCTTCAGAAATGGGCTCGGGTGTGCGGGACAACCATCCGACTGCCGCGCCAAGAATGAGAACACCCACAAGGGAAGCAATCCAAACCAGTCGTGAGGATTTGGACTGTGTTGGGCTATCTGGAGTAGAGGCCAGCTCTCCGGATCCCGAAACGGGCTGAATTCGCGTCCGGGACAACGTACTGCTCGTCAAATCCACTGTTTTCAAGTCGACCAAGAGGTCGTCGCAGGACTGATACCGGGATTCAGGTTTTTTGGCCATCATTTTGGTGACGATCCACTCAAGTCCCATTGGAACGCCCGTTCGCACCGCCGTAAGCGGCTCGGGATCTTCGTTCATAATGCCATACATGACGGCCTTTTCGTATTCGGCGGCAAACGGGAGGCGTCCCGCAACCATTTCGTAGAGCACCACACCGAGGCTCCAGATATCGCTTCGGTGGTCCACTTCCACGCCGCTGGCCTGCTCTGGGCTCATGTAAGCGGCCGTGCCCAGGGTCGACCCCATTCGGGTAAGCTGGGTGGACTGCGCCGTTTTAGCCAAACCGAAATCGAGCACTTTGGCCTGGCCCGTTTTGGTCAGCATCACGTTCTGCCCCTTGATGTCGCGGTGAACAATGTTGCCGGCGTGAGCGGCTTTGAGCGCGTCCGCAATCTGAATGGCAATTTCAACAACCCGGGTCAATTTCATCGGGCCTTTGTCGATTTCCGCTTTCAGTGATCCCCCATCGATAAATTCCATCGCAATGAAGGGGCTAGGCTGCGTGCCATGAGGCGCATCGCTTGGAACCGCTTCGTCGATCTCGAATACCGTGGCAATATTCGGGTGATGAAGCGAAGCCGCTGCCTTGGCTTCCCTGTAGAATCGAGCCCTGTCGTCCTCACTTGAGAGCGCCGTAGCGGGTAAGACTTTGATGGCAACCGTACGGTCGAGCTTCGTGTCCTGGGCCTTGTACACAATGCCCATGCCGCCGCGCCCAAGCTCAGCAACAATCTTGTAGTGCGAAAGAGTGGTGCCGATCAATTGGAACCTCTCAGTTCAGAGGTCAAGTTCAATATCATGTGCAGGTCTATTGTTTGTTCGAGACCTTCATCTTGAACATCGCTTTCTCCAGAAACAGGAAGACCGAAGAGAAAGCGGTCGCTTGAAGGGAAAGTGTCAAAAAAGTTGGTTCCGAAGGCATACCAGTTACTTGACAGGTCTTCTGCTGCACCTTGAATAGAAAAGCCATTTTCAAGCGAAACAGGACGGCTTTCACCGCCACTATCTACATTCATCGCAAACAGAGTTTTACCATCTGCGGACCACTTGGGGAGGGTTTTACCGTTTTCCCAAATTAAGTATGGGGGACTGTCTAAGTTTTCCACTGATTGCACGTAAACAGCGCCTTGATCCTCAAAGGCGAGGTAGCGACTATCTGGCGAAAAATCGAAATGGAGGGGATTACCACCTGGGCCATCATGGACCAAATCCTCTACTCTGTAGGAATATCGTTGGCTATTTTTTAGGTCTAAAATGATGAACCAACTTTGGGAATCCATCAAGGTTGGGATGCCGGCTGCCATTGCAGCCATCGTCCCGTCTGGAGAAATGACCAAATCTACAAACGTAGCATTTCCAGACTCTAGGACGGTGGTTTCACCTGAGCTGCCATTGAGAGACTTTCTCATGATGGTTCGGGCATTGTCTGCTGTTCGGCGCACGAAATAGAGCGAATCGCCAGCTGGATTCCATGCTGGGTAGTCACTAATTCCCCCAGAAGTGAACGACCGGCGAGAACCGGATGCAAAATCTAAGATCCAAATATCTGACGGAGCGACGATTTGACCACCCCGGGCTTCTTCTACTACAACGGCTGCCATGGTCCCAGACGGATGAACAGCAGCGCTCCGGTAGATACCCGATGGGAATTCTCTTCCTTGATTCTCTGTTACAAACGAGCCTTCTTCCTGCTGAATGACCAAAGGGCGCAACGGCCGGGAAGCGCTCACCGTACCCACGTTTAATCCGGCGTGAATAAGCGTTCCTTCTTTGGAAATGGATCGGGCTTCGACCCGAACATCTTGTTCTATCGAAATGACGGGTCCAGTAACCTCAAGCCGGTCCATATCGAACGGAGCGGCAAGAAGGGCATTTACTCTATTAAAAATCAGGTAACCAGAGTCGATGTACTGGGCTTTGGTGCCTTGTAAATCTGCATACCCTTTGATTTTACCCGTTTTTCGGTCGAAAAAGCCGAACCGGTCCGGACCATCGCGTTGCTGAACCGTAGCTACAAATGTTTTCCCGTCTGGCAGCAGCGAAGGGTAGTCCATATCGTATTCGCCAGCCAGCGAATCATTGAACGTAAGCTGCCTAGAATCACCGGTTGTGAGGGACATGGTCCAAATGGATGGGAATTCCTCATAAATGAGGGTCTGATCGTCCAGCCATTCAGCCCTAGGACCACCTTCTTTGGGCTTAGCCACCTCAATGACTGAACCAGAATCGAGCGTCATGAGACGTATGGCGGTCGCCGTGGTCATCAAAAGCTGCTTTCCGTCTCCTGAAAAGGCCAAATTGATGTACACGTCGGGCGCCTTGAGATCACGAATTTCGCCTGTCGAAAGATCCAATATCTGAATCGTTTCCCGAGCGATGGCCACATATCGTCCATCATCTGAGATATCCATGGCTGCAACGATGCCCCCAAGGGGAAGCGTTTGCGTTACTCGTTTCACGCTCGATGAGACCGTTTCTTTTGCCGGCGAATGCCCGAACCACCAGCCAATCAGAGCCGCGAATACAACCATCGCGATCAGTGCGACTGGATTAAGCCTACGAATGGCATCCAGCGGGGCCGGTTTTCCAGAAGGCACAGGAGCGGTAGGCGTGCTCATTGTTCGCGACATACCGACCTGCGTCAAATCCACAGTCCTGAGGTCCACAATCAGGTCTTTGGCACTCTGATATCGATCCTCGGCTTTTTTGGCAAGAAGCTTCGACACAATCCATTCGAGCCCCATGGGCACGCCCGTGCGAATCGCTGTGAGGGGCTGCGCGTCTTCATTCAGGATCGAATACGTCACGGCCTGCTCGTAGTCGCCCCCAAAGGGAAGGCGCCCCGAGATCAACTCGTACATAATGATGCCAAGCGCCCAGAGGTCAGTACGGTGGTCTACATTCTCGCCGCGGGCTTGCTCGGGACTCATGTACGAAACCGTTCCAAGCGTTGAACCCATCCGCGTCAGCATGGTCGAATGCGCCGTCTTTGCCAACCCAAAGTCCAGAACCTTGGCATCACCCTTGGCCGTCAGCATGATGTTGGCTGACTTAATATCGCGATGGACGATGTTTTTCTCGTGCGCGGCATCCAATGCGTTGGCCACCTGCATCGACAGTCTAACGACTTCTTCGAGCGCCATGGGGCCTTCTTTCGCCTTGGCCTCCAACGACTTACCGTCAATGAACTCCATGGCAATGAACGGCCGCTTGTCGTCTGCGTGAGCGCCTTCGGGCACAGCTTCGTCAATCTCATGCACCGCAGCAATATGCGGGTGATTTAGCTGCGCGGCAGCCTTCGCTTCACGGTAGAACCGAGTCCGATCGTCTTCGCTCGACAAAGCAGACGCCGGAAGCACCTTCAGCGCAACCGTACGGTCGAGCTTGGTGTCCTCCGCTTTATACACGATGCCCATCCCGCCGCGGCCGAGTTCGGCTACAATGCGATAATGAGATAAAGTGGTGCCGATCATAATTGGGTTGAGGTCTGAGATAGTTTTCTATCGCGTTGCGAATCCGAAAATAGGCAATTGAGACGTCTGTATTAGGAGCCTTTACCCGGTCTAAGAAGAAAAAGTCCCATCGCTTGATTCCTCCTTCCTATTTTGGTATTTCATCCATACTAACTCAGGAGGATAAGACACTGAAAGACAAGGTATATCTCGTCGCCGCATCGTCGGCAGGGCTAGGTTTTGGAATTGCCGAAGCGGCGGCAAAACAGGGCGTTAAAGTAGCCATGGCTAGCCGTACCAGGGCCAAAATCGATGCTGCAGCTGCTAAATTGAAGGAAGAACAAGGCGTAGACGCTCGCGGTTATGTAATGGATGCTACGGATGCAGGATCCATTGCGGACTGGATTGCCGCTGCTTACAAAGATTTCGGACGAATCGACGGTCTTGTCGTGAACGCTGGAGGACCTCCGGCCGGCAAATTCGACAAATTTAGTGATGATGATTGGGCTGCAGGGTTTAATCTGACATTAATGAGCGCCGTGCGCATGATTCGAGGCGTATTGCCCATCATGAGAAGCCAGGGATCTGGTTCCATTTTGACGATCACGTCTTCGTCCATCAAGGAGCCCATCGACATCCTCCTGCTGTCAAACGTATTTCGATCCGGTGTGGTGAGTCTTGTTAAAAGCCTATCGCAGGACTTGGCAAAAGAAGGCATCCGCATTAACAATTTGGTGCCCGGACAAATAGATACCGATCGGATTCAGTCAAATGATGCCTTCAAGGCAGGTCAACTTGGAATTCCGGTCGAGGAATTGCAGAAAAACAACCACGCTTCGATTCCAATGGGCCGCTATGGCACGATTCAGGAATTCGGAGAAGCTGGGGCATTCCTCCTTTCGGACGCGGCCAAATACATAACCGGTTCAACGCTATTTGTTGACGGCGGAAAGAGTAAAACGGTGTGGTAGGAAACGCGGCTGCTCTGTTCGGAGGCACGTGTCTTCGTAGGCGTGGCTCATCGCGATGCCACGGGACTACTGCGTCAACACCGTGACCGAACTCTTAATTTCACGCTCCCCGATGGTTAGGACTATCGAGTACACGCCTGGAGCCACGTAGGTTTGGCGGTCACCGTATTGAGCCCTGACCATTTCTGAGTCCTTAGGCTTCAGGTCCCAGTGAAGAACATGAACCCCTGTTTCGCCGCTTCCTTCTAGTTCCAGGACTTGGTCTCCGTTTGCATCATACACTCGAAGGGTAGCCTTTCCCCCTGCCGCAGCGGATGGAACGGCATAGGTAATTACAGCCTCTCCGTAGGTCGTTCCGGCTCGAGATCGGATAGATTGGCCTTCCCAATGCGGTAGAAGGGCGGGTTTGGGGGCAAAGACACGAGGATTGCCACTTGATTCGACGGTTGAAAATGCGCGTATCGGCTGGGCGTCTAGCACAAAAACACTGCGCCCGTGGGTTCCAATGACAAGTTCATCGTCGCGTTCGTGTACCACCAAATCATGAACGGGAGTTGTTGGTAGAGAGGAAGAAAGGGAAGCCCAGTGACCGCCCCCATCGAGCGATGTGAACACGCCAAGGTCTGTTCCGACGTAGAGAACGTTCGCATCCCGAGGGTCTTCGGTAATTACGTTAATGGTTTCGTCCGGCATGTTTGAAACGATCGATGTCCAGGTTTCGCCGGCGTCCGTGGACCGATACAGATAGGCCGAAAAATCGTCCTCCCGAAAGCCACTAAGCGCCAAATACACGGTGTCGCTGTTGTGGCTTGATGCGATGAGGCGGCTCGCCCACTTGTTTGGCAGTCCGGCTTCTGGCAGGCCAGCGCCCAACCGAGTCCAGTTTTCTCCCCCATCGTCTGTGCGCCACACCGTTCCACCCTCGGTCGAAACCCAGATGCGGACCGGGTCAAACGGAGATTCGGCAACAAACGTAATGGTACCATATGGGACCGCAGCCCTTTCTCCGTGCGCTTCATCGGATAAATCCGGACTGATTGCTCTCCAACTGTTTCCTTTGTCGGTAGATTTCAACACGAAATTACTGCCCGCATAAAGCGTTCTGGGATCGTGATGCGAAATCACAATTGGGGTATACCAACCGTACCGATAGGGCTCCTCTCCTTCTGGTGAGCGAGGCCTGATGGAAAACGAGGATTCCCCACCGGACTGTACGGACTTGCCACTCAGGTCTATCTTCATCATTGCGCCGTGCTGGTGCTCGAAGTACACCTCGCTTTCGTTGGTCGGGTCGAGCAGGGTATCAAAGGAGTCTCCGCCTGTCCATCGATCTAGGTACACGTTCTCCCACGGATCGCGCGTCGATCCCACAACTTTTGACCCGTCGAGCACGGTGTTGCTCGGTCCGTAGAGCGCAGCGTTGTCTTGCGTTCCGCCGTACACGTTATAGGGCGAAGCTTGGTCAACGGACACTGAATAAAACTCGGCCGCCGGTATGTTGTTGTGGTGCAACCACGTATCGCCGCCGTCATAGGACTGAAACAGCCCCCCGTCATTGCCTAGCAGGATGCGTTTCGGGTTTTGGGGATCAATCCATATTTCGTGATGATCCAAATGCATGACTTCGCCGCGGGTGTCATGAAGGCGCACAATGTCCTCTCCGATGGGCTCAAAGGAGCGCCCGCCATCGTACGACCGATACGCCCGAGTGCCGAGCACAAATAGCTCGTTGGGATCCGCGGGCGAGACACGCACGTCCGCATGTTTCCATCCCGAGGTGCCAAAAACATAAGCTAGACTGCCCTCGTGGGTTCGGTGCCACGTATCCCCCGCATTGTCCGAGCGGTACAGTTCGCCGCCCACAAAGTCCTCATTTTCTTTTTCGGAAGGAGCCCGGTTGTCAATGAAGGCATACACCACATCGGGATTAGAGGGGCTAATTTCTAGCCCCATCCGGCCAAGAGGCCCAGCTGGCAGGCCATTTTGAAGACGAGACCAGGTATCGCCACCATCTTCACTTCGGTACACGCCGCTATGTTCTCCAGCTACCGTTGGTTCGCCACCCACCGTTTGCCAGAGCCCTGCATACAGGACGTTTGAATGGCGCGGATCCATGACGATGTCTACTGCGCCAGTTGTATTGCCTTTGTACAGGACCTTTTCCCACGTTTCTCCCCCGTCCCGTGTGCGAAAGACTCCCCTCTCTTCGTTGGGAGTCCAGAAATGGCCGATGGCCGCGACAAACACCGTGTTGGCATCACGTGGGTCGATAAGCACCTTCCCGATATGGTGCGTGTCCGTAAGTCCTTTATGCTCCCACGATGCTCCGGCATCGCTTGACCGAAAAACGCCCGTTCCGGCATAGGAATAGCCCCAAGGACGAGGCTGCGTTTCGCCTGTTCCAACCCAAACCACGTCCGTATCTGACGCCGAGACCGCTACGTCGCCAATGGTAAACGTCGATTCGTTGTCAAAAATGGCAGTCCATGTGGTACCATTATTTATGGTCTTCCACAGGTTTCCGGACCCAATGCCGGCGTAAATAATGCCGTGATTACCGGGAGGAACGGCGATGGCTTCTACCCTCGCGCCTGCTTGTAAGGGGCCAATGGACCGCCAAGACAACCCTCGAAACGGAGATGTTTTATCGAGGGCCTTGTGCTCTTCCCAAGACGCCAAGCGCGCCTGGGCCGAAGTAGATTGAGCAAGTCCGACGAGTGGGCAACCAGTACCCAAAAATGCCATCATCAATACAAAAACACAGTTCTTGGTCATCTACTTCATTGTCCTGGGTGAATAGCCGTCCTTTTTTGCAAGTTAGTAGACTGGGCTTACATTATCATACACGCTCGAAAGTAAGTTCGGACAGCCTCTTAGACCCAATCTTTGGATACCCCATGCGCACAACTCCTTCCCTTACTCTAGTCATCTTTTTGATGGTATTAATGCTGGCTCCGACGAGCCTTTTGCGCGCTCAAGATTCTGAGTCGAAACCCGAAGCCAAGCCGATCCCGCCAGAGGTGGAATCCGTTACGCAGCATACGATTAGAGTGAACGGTCAGGCCATTTCCTATACCGCTACTGCTGCTACTATTCATCTCAAAAATGGGGATGGAGACGTAACGGGGAGTTTGTACTTCACGGCCTACACCATCGACGGGAAAGACCCGAATTCGCGTCCCCTTTCCTTCATTTACAATGGCGGGCCTGGCTCGGCCTCAATGTGGCTTCACATGGGTGCTTTCGGCCCTAAACGGGTTCTCGTGAACGATCCTGATCCAACTCCTCCCCCACCGTACGACGTCGAAGACAACCAAGGAACGATATTGGACGTCACGGACATGGTGTTTATTGACCCGATCGGAACCGGTTTTAGCCGCGTTGTGGGAGAAGGTGAAGGCAAAGAGTATTGGGGAATAGACGAAGACGCGGCCTCACTCACCCAGTTCATCACCCAATACGTAACGCGAAACGACCGGTGGAACTCACCCAAGTTTTTGATTGGGGAGAGTTACGGCACAACTCGAAACGCGGTCTTGGTGAATAGACTCCAAAACCAAGCGGGTATGCATTTCAACGGAGTCGTGATGGTGTCTTCTGTCTTGGATTTCGAGACCCTCAGATTCGATCCCGGTCGCGACGTTTCCTACGTAACCTTCCTGCCAGCCTATGCCATTACGGCCGCCTACCATGGCGTGATTGAGTGGCCCACGGATTTAACAGCATGGCTCAGCGAAGTACGCGCCTTTGCCACGAAAGAATATGCATTGGTTCTAGCGCAAGGCGCTTCCGCCTCTGAAGCGGACGTAAATGCCGTTCGCAAACGGCTGGCCCAGTACACGGGGCTTTCAGAAGACTACCTAGACCGCGCGAATTTGCGCGTAAACGCTGGGCAATTCCGTGCGGAATTGTTGCGAAGCCGCGGCAGGACGGTCTCGAGGCTCGACTCCCGATACGACGGCTATTCGAATGAACTGCTCAGCGAATCCGCGTCGTACGACGCCCAGTCTCCGGCCATTAGTGGCGCTTACACCGCGGCCATCAACCGATATTTGCGGGAGGAACTCAAGTTTGAAACGACAGATAACTATCAAGTAAGCGGCGGCACCAGCAACTGGAACTGGTCGCGGGGCAGCGGTGGTGGATGGCTCGGCTCTACCAACGTAGCTCCTGATCTAGAACAAGCTATGATTCAAAATCCGAACCTAAAGGTGCAGTTCGAAAACGGGTACTACGACCTAGCAACGCCGTTTTTTGCCACCGAGTGGACCACAGACCACATGATTCTGCCCGACGAACTGCGAAAAAACATCAAACACAACTTCTACGAAGCGGGGCACATGATGTATGCCTTGGACAAAGAGCTGTTGGCGCTAAAAGACAATGTCACGGCGTTCATTCTGTCTGCTACCAAACGGCCTTGACCGCAGATAGGCCTCAGTTATTCTCTTTTTCCGCTAACTCCACATCCCAATTGAAAATGACGTTTATCTGAACATCTTCGGAACTGGCATCTCGGAGACCCCAGCCTGAATACAATATGCGTCCGTCTTTCGGGCTGACGTCATAATTAAATACCAATGGAAAGGATAACAGCTTTTCCGGCGCCCCTAACGACTCAAATCGTTCCCCTAAGCGAACTCCTTGCTTCCACAGCGTCTGGGTATCCTTGCCTATGTAGTACAAAGCCTCGGAACCCATCGCCCATTTAGGATGGCCGGCTCCTTCGGTGCCATCAATGGTCCACGACTGGGGGTTTTCTAGCGAAACAACTTTCAATTCTGCATCCCCATCTCGAAACGATAGGGCCAAATATTTTCCATCAGACGAAAAAGACCCAAAACCATATTGAGCGCCTGTCGTGTCTTGCCATACAATGTCTCCGGTTGATCTATTAATGACCGTACCATGGAATTTTTTTCCATCCGTCGAATTAAAATACATCCACCTTCCATCCGCAGACAGGGTTGGTAGATCTGCATGATCAAGCTCAAGCTTTGGCTCCGACCCACCTGTTCCGGGCACGGACACAATCCGGTATGATTCAGACGTTTTTTCAGCAAAGAATATTCTAGAGCCTTCGGGTGTCCAAACCGGATTAAACGCTTTTTCCAGGTCTGAAACGGTGAATTTCGATGCTGTTTCCAATCCAGAAACGACAATCGTATTGCCGTCTTGATACACTACGCGCTCTCCATCGGGCGATATGCTAAACTTAGTTACAGGAATTCTCCTTTCGACTACTGATTGCTCTCTACTCTCTGGGTCAAACCAGTAGACCGATGTATTGTATACGGCAGCTACATCACGACTAACCTGTACATGTGTCCCATCTCTTCCAGTATCCAAACTGTAATAGCTTATTTCCGAAGCCACGATACTGGGCAGGCCTTCGAAATTCATTTGGGCTAGGGAAAATGGACGCGTCATGACGGTACCCGTTAAGAGTCTACCTGTGGAAGATTGTAAATATTGGACATATCCAGCGTCCATGTAATTGGCACAACAGGCGTCAGCCTCCAGTAACTGAAATTCTCCTGAATCAAAATCCACGACGTATAAGTCAGATTGAATTTCCCCGTCGACCAATACCCAAACCGTCATAAACATCGAATTGGTGTCCGCAATTCGGTTCGCTCCAAAAAATCCACGGAATGCGCTGGCCGAATCGACTTTTGCGATTACTACGGGATTCCCAAGGTTGCCTAGAGATACCTTCAGAAATTTCTTTTCTCTCGTGAACATGATGGTTTGACTATCCCACCATTGCGCCACCTGGCTTTTCGTGTTTAAGTCTACCGGGATGGATTTTCCTTCTGACACTTCAATCAGCACGATCCCGCCGGAATTCTGGGAATACACAATGCGTTTTTGATCGGGCGAGAGGCGGGGTTGACCACCAGTGAAGGTACCGTCAAAGTATCTTAACGCTTGTGTTTCAAAATCGTACATGAAAATCCCAGCCCGGCCATCGGCATCGGTGCCCTGGAAGACTACGTACCGACCATCATCAGAAATATCCGGATCTTCAAAGCGCTTGATTCCGGGGATGGTCATGGTGAATTTTCGAACCGCCCGTTCCCAACCCACGTCAGATCGCGTTATCATTGAAACTCCATACCCGACCAGTAAAAGCACGAGCCCGAGCACCAATGGAAGGGGTCTAACGAGCGTTTTCAAGTCGAATTTACTCGAAGCTGAGGCCGCTTCTGCTGGCCGTAGGGTCGTGGTAGCCTGGCTGATTCGAGACCGAGCAGATCCGGAGAGATCCACGTTTTTCAGATCCACAATCAACTCATTCACGGACTGGTAGCGAGCGTCGGCTTTTTTCGCGAGGCATTTCGAAACGATCCAATCGATGGCCATGGGCACATCAGCCCTAAGCGCGGTGAGCGGCTCCGGGTCTTCGTTCAGAATGGAATAGACGACGGCCTGCTCATAGTCTCCGGGAAATGCGTTTCGTCCAGCAATCATTTCGTGGAGCACGGCTCCAAGCGCCCAGATGTCTGTCCGGTGGTCCACTTCCTCACCCCGCGCCTGCTCCGGGCTCATGTAGGCTACGGTGCCGAGCGTTGAGCCCATCCTGGTTAGTTTGGTGGAGTGGGCGGTCTGGGCGAGGCCGAAATCAAGGATTTTGGCCGAGCCCTTAGCCGTGAGCATCACATTTGCCGACTTAATATCCCGGTGCACGATACCCTTTTCGTGGGCGGCCTCTAATCCGGATGCAATTTCACCCGCGATGCGAACGGCTTCATCCAGCTTCAGCGGACCTTTTTGAATCCGTGCATCCAGCGTCTCGCCCTCAATGAACTCCATCACAATAAACGGATGCGATTCCCCCCCATCGGCCGAGGACTCGTCAATCTCAAAAATGCTGGCAATGTGAGGATGATGTAGCTGGGCAGCCGCCTTGGCCTCGCGGTAGAAGCGAGCGCGGTCATCGTCCGAGGCAAGAGCCGCAGATGGCAAAACCTTGATTGCAACCGTGCGATCCAGCTTCGTGTCTTGCGCCCGGTAAACGATGCCCATGCCGCCGCGGCCTAGCTCGGATTCGATCTGATAATGAGATAGTGTGCTGCCGATCATCATATTTCTGAAAGATTAGAGACCCATGATCGGGCGAAAAATCGCGAACTGCAACGCCTATTGTCCTTCAGGCCGTGGAACGAGACGGTTCAACTCCTGCTTCCAGTTAAAGCGGACATCAACGAAGCGAGTCCGTTCGGCCGAGGAGCTGTTGTCATCATTGTCACCTTCTCGATCCAGAACAACCAGTCCTGATCCATCTGGTAGCGGAACGACGTTATGGCGTCGCTCCGTATCGATTCTTTCCGGGTTTGAGATGTCGACGCGACCATCGTCTGTTGAAACCTCGACTCTGTAAACGCCATCCATCGACTGAAAATATACAGAGCGTCCGTCCGGCGACCATGAAGGGTTCCCTGCGAGCCGCTCCGAAAGTCCGTACCTGGCGGGACCATTGACGGCCTGCATATAAATGCGGTTCTCTCCTCCAACCTGATTTCCCTGAAAGACGACGAATTGACCATTGGGAGAAATTTGAGGTCGTGTCTGATTTCCTTCTTCTTTCACTAGAGCTTTGGTTTCGGCTGTTGCAACGTCAAGCAGCCAAATATCTGCGTCCGCTTCATATGACACGAAAGCTATAGTCCCGAAGTCCTTCGTTGCACTCGGATAGCCAGTCCGATTCGGATGCTTGTATACCTCCCTCGGATCCCCAGAACCATCAGAGGATTTGAGAATGAGCTTGCCTTCCCCTGTGTTTTCCCGAGTGACATACAAGATCGAGTCACCTGAGGGATGCCACCAAGGATCGTCTCCAACGTCCCCGAAAGTCAGCCTGCGAGGAACCCCACTCTCAAGATTCAGGACCCATAGCGATTCGCCGCCTTCTTCTGCGGCCACCTCGACCGCGACTCGGAGCGGGGATGTCGGGGCCACGGCAAAATTATCGTACGCCCTCGCCTCAACTGGGCTTTCACTAAATGCCCCGCCCAACGCGTACGTACCGAACTTGAAATCGACTGCATTGTTAGCCGTGGGGCCATATCCAAGAAAAAGATGCCCGTCTTGAGTTAGCGACATACGAGTCGTAGCAGCCTCCTCAAAAAGAGGAACGGGAGCACCAAACAACGCGGGCGGATCAAGATCGGCTGCTACAGCCATGATACCACCATCCGAATCGTACACGATGTGTCCGGTGTCGATGTACCTTGGCAGTTCTCCCACAATGTCCAAGTCACCCATCCATTGGCCTTCCGGATACGAAAACACTGTCATGAGTTGACGCTCATCAGCCAACAATACCAATTGTGCCAATACATACTTCCCGTCTTTCGTCAAGAACGGGTCGTCGTAGGCTCGTAGGGAATCGCGAGCTACAAATACCTGAGGCTCCCCCCCGCTCAGGGATTTCACCATGAGGGCTCCTTGATCCTCGTATAGCACCGCATTGTCGGGCGTCCAATTGGGTGATGCCCAACGGGATCCCGTATCCAGAAATTCGACAGGCTTGCTCCGCCGTACTTGGACACGGTCAATCGTTCTAGGTCGCTCCAACAAAAGCCATGTCTCATCCGCATTGAATGTCATTGACGCGACACGGTCACTCTCCGGGATAACCCAGTCCTCTCCCGTTTCCAGGTTCATGACCCGCACTTGCTGGAAATTTTCTGAAATAGCCAACAACCGCCCCGAAGGAGAAATGGTGATCCCGGCCGACGTTCCATAATTCGCACCTAGATCCACTTTGGTCCTAATCGTCGGACCAGTGATTTCATCGGGCGCAGTTTTCGAGAACCACGCGCCCAGACCGGAAATTAGAGCCACCACAACGACGATGGCGGGCCACATCCAGACAGGTTGATTTCCGGACGATGCCTGATCAGCGACAGGCATTGAGGCTGCACTGGCTGCCGGCATCGATTTTCGTGAGAACTCGCTTCCACCCAGATCAACAC
>JABMOI010000054.1 GCA_013204185.1 bacterium
ATCTTAATATGCGCGATTGGCTCTGCCGGCGCGCTCAAAGCGCAGGATCGAAGCGAAGACTACCCTGAGCTATATCAGACGCGTGCGCTGGACATTTATGGGCAGCTCGTGGCGTTTCGATCTTCGGCAGGTCACGGAGAAGTACCGGCTGCTATGGAGATGTTGGCCGAGCAGTTTCGCGCGGCAGGGTTCGAAGAAGGCGATATCAACCTTATCCGAATGCCGATAGCTAACGGTGAAGAATCTAGTATCCTTGTGGTTAGGTACCGCGGCGACGGTTCGTCGGGGCTTAGACCCGTTCTCTTTACCGGGCACGTAGACGTGGTGGATGCTCGGCCAGAAGATTGGGAGCGAAGCCCGTTCACGCTGATCGAAGAAGACGGCTTCTTTTTCGGCCGCGGTTCGTCGGACGACAAATTCGGGGTTGCTCAGCTCACGTCAACCTTTATCCGCTTGAAAAATGAAGGGTTTGTGCCGAGTCGTGACCTGATTGTTGGCTTTACGGGGGACGAAGAATCGGGCATGATTACAACCCGCGCCATGGTAAACGAATATCGCGAGCTAACCGATGCAGAATTCGCGCTGAATGCCGATGCGGGTGGTGGCATTTTGAACGAAGAAAATGAACCCGAAAGCTTTCTCGTACAAACGGCGGAAAAAACCGCCGCCACATTCGAGATCACCGTTACAAATCCGGGAGGACACTCGTCTACACCTCGGACGGATAACGCCATTTACGAATTGGCAGCAGCCTTGCAGCGGCTGGAGAAATTTCGTTTACCCGTGCAGGTCAACGAAGCCACAAGGATGTACTTTCGAGCCGTAGGAGAAATTCGGGGAGGCTAAGTTGGGGAGGCTATGAAGCGATTGGCTGAAGACCCAACGGATGAGGCTGCTGCAGAAGTCTTGTGGAACGAGCCAGCCGAAGTGGGAGTGACGCGTACAACGTGCATCCCGACACTACTGCGCGGAGGGCATGCTCCAAATGCGTTACCGCAGTCCGCCACGGTATCGGTCAATTGCCGCATTTTTCCGGGCGTCGAAGTGGCAACCATTGAAGCTGAACTAAGAAGGGTCGTGGACAATCCAGAAATCCACGTCGCCGTTTTAGGTGATCCACAGTCTAGCCCAGCATCCGAAATCAGAGAGGACGTTATGGGTGCGGTGAAGGCTGGTGTGCAGCGCATCCGCCCCGGTACAGCCATTGTGCCCTATCAGGCGCCGTATGGTACAGACGGTAAATACATTCGTCGAGCAGGAATTCCCACGTACGGGGTCATGGGCCTTTTTATGAGGGATAGCGATCGATTCGAGCACGGCCTGAACGAGCGCGTACCCGTTCGCGGATTCTTTGACGCCCTAGAGTTTTGGTACGTTGTGATGCGCGAACTCTCTGAGCAGCCGGTTGGAAGCTGATCCCGGGGCAGTTGCGTGATTCAGGATGTGTGGCCGTTACTCCCTGGTGCGCAACGCATTACGAGCCGCACTGCCCGTGACATTGGGTTCATCGTCCAGCGTTAGCAAGGGCTCTGGAGCGCTAGGCGTGAGCTCAGCAGTAGACTCGTGTTCGGTTTCCAATGCTCCTGTTTCTTTCGCTGCGGTAGAAAACCCTTCAAGGGTAGCTGCCAAATCTCGAAGTTTGGCAAACCCCGTTTTCATCTGCTTGCGCAGCGCTTTTCGACCTGCCACAAACGTGAGGCCCACGGAAAGCGCCACAAAAGACCATCCAGGAACGGCACCTAGCTCCAAGAACCCAGAGGCGAACAACAATGATGCGATGCCCACGATGGGCATAGGTAGGTAGTAAGGAAGGGCCGTGAGCGGGCCATTCCAATTGATGCTGACCTTCGTTTTCCGGTTCTCTTTCAGCGCTGTGATGTGAGCTGAATTGGAAGTCCCCCGAGGAGAACTCCACTCATGAACCGCTTCTCTCGAATAGACTTCTCCCTTTGATTGAAAGAAGGCGCGGATCGGGACGAGCATGTTTTCCCACTCTACAGCCGTTATTTCATGGTCAATTACAACCTGCTCTGAAAACGTAAACGGTCCTCCCCAAAAGGATTGATCGCCAGATTCACGGTTCAATTCAATTGTTTTGATCGCCTTCGTGATCTCCGAAGGGTCAATTCCAGCATCTTTAGCGATGTCCTCTAATTCGACTTGAGTTAATCCAGGTCCTTGGTTTTCAATTTCCTTTTGCGAGCCCTGAGCAGCCAGCTTAAGAATTTCAGCTGTCTCTTTCTCGTTAAATACTTTCATTAGTTCATTCTTCCGATGAATGGGAGAGGGCGCCTACGCAAAAAAAACGGATCGGGTGCGCCCCAAACTATTGAAAGAGACATCTTCCTCAAAATATGCGTTGCGGATACGCTGCAAAGCGTACCTCGCTAGCTTTTACCGAGACCCTTCAAACCAATCGTATTCCCAATTCCAAGGAATGTCTGTTTCGCCTAGGATGGCCTCCACTATTTGAGGAAAGAAGCG
Organism: bacterium; assembly: GCA_013204185.1. GTDB lineage: Bacteria > Bacteroidota > Rhodothermia > Rhodothermales > UBA10348 > UBA10348. Next base: position 2,485 of record JABMOI010000054.1, read on the forward strand.
CTCCGCCCGTACATCGTTGGCCATCAGAACGACACATCGTTTACCCTCTTCTAGGCACACCACAAAATTCCCCGTCCATTCGTTGTGGCCGCCTTTAAACCAAGCAGGGCCCGAACGGCCCTCAAATGTAACGAGGCCCAAGCCTGCCGATAGGTTGATGCGCTCGTTGTCTTCTCCAATTTCGTCCATCAACGAAGGGAATTGGTGCAGAGACAAAATCGGAAATTGAGGTCGTACCAGTTCATTTCGGGCGGCGTCACTCAATCCTTCACCTCGGACAATCCCGGCCCACATGTTTGCTTGATCACGTGGCGTTGTGTCCATCGATCCGGCAGCGCTTACGCTCGAGCGTTCATCGTGCGGCTCAAACGACCCATCATTTCTGTATCCATCGGCAAGGTGTTCCGCAAAATCAGGCCGCCAAGACATGCTGGTATTTGGCATCCCGAATCGGTCGAAGACTCGGCGCTGCATTTCGAGGCCAAGATCCAAATTCAACCCTTCCTCAAGCACAAGTTGAAGGATATAAAACCCTTCGCCAGAATATCCATATTTGCTTCCGGGGTCGCGGTAGAAGCGCAATTTTCCATCATCGGACAACCAACGAAAATTGGCAAACCCCGTGGTATGCGTTAGCAACGTTCTCATCGTCAACTCTTTCCACCGATCATCCCCTTCGAGATCTCCGTAATCCTCATACATGGGAAGTGGTTTTGGGAGCAACGACTCGATCGATTCATCTAGGTCGAGGAGCCCCTCATCCACAAGCTGCATCACTACAAAGGCTACGGCCGTTTTGGTGAGCGATGCGCCATACATCACGCTCGATTCAGTTAGTGGTAGATCATTCTCCACATTTCGCCAGCCGAAGGTTGAAACGGATCCCACTACGCCATCCTTGATGACCCCAACAGAGATACCGTTCAATTGTCCGGTTTGAATCAAGGGGTTAATAAGGCTGTCTATTCTTGATTTGGTATGCAATGGATCTTGCGGTTCTTGCGGAGAGGTGGCACATCCCGCGATTAGAATGATTAAGAGTAGATGTTTCGGAAGATGTCTGAGGAGCAAGGTGATATCGATGGCTAATTTGTAATGATCCGACTTAAGAAGGCTACGGCACGAGCCCTGACAGGTTGCCCCTTTCATTGCCAGGGTCGGCGTGGCAAGGACAAGATTCGAATCGAAAGACTAGCAGAGCCCGATTGAAAGGGCTACTTTCAGTTTTGAGGCCATGCTCATCCCGCGCGGGGGCAACACGCTTCAGCAAGTGGAATGCACAGGTTGCCTGGGTATTATGCCAACGGAATCTCAGACTCGAATCTTGAAAACGTATGCTTTCAGACATCGCCATAAATATTGTTGCTTCGCTCATTTTCTTGGGCCTAGGGTATTTGTTTGGGAAGTATCGTGAGCGTCAAAGCCTTCTCGGGAAGAATCTTGAGGAGTACGAGTTTTATCCGTTCAGTCTGGATGCAAACCAACGACTTCATTTTGACATCGCCCAATTCAATGCAGCGGTCAAACACTTTTTATCAAAGTCCAACCCTGTTGCTGCCGGGCAGCTTGTGCTCATTGGAAGGCAGCACAATATTGAAAACATCCTCAGTGGAAATGAAAAGAAGGCGTGGGAGGCCTTGTTTCGCAAGTACAATGGAAAGGAGTTGCTCGACGAGACCACCGGTTACTTGGAAAACTACAAGCGCATTGTGGATCTGATTGGCGACAGTTTTCCAGATACCGGCATGGAGATTTTGCTACATAATCTATCCAATCCTGGGAAGGCTCTCTACCATATCAAGAACAATGTAACCGGTAGAAACATCGATTCTCCGGCGACCAACCTTGTACTGGATTTAAAGACGCGAAAGCTGGCTAATCAGAATAAACTGAACTACGAACTAAATATTGGCTCAAGGAAGTTCAAGTGTACGACCATCCCGATTTACCGAGAAAAATATGGTTTGGTAGGTGCTGTATGTATTAATGTTGACGTGAACTACATCGAGGATGTTGTTAAAGTCGATGAACACATCAGAAACTCATTCCTGTCTTCGATTTGTCGAACAGAAATGATGCTGGATGAAAATATTCTCAGTTCACTCGAACACGAGAAAGCTCAAAAGGGCAAACGGCACTTTCGAGATTTCTCAGTCTAGTGGCCTAGTTACTACTCAAGACACAAGGCTGGTTTCGAACATCCGAAACGAGCAATTTTCATATCGAAGGTTTTAATGTTAACGGATTCAATCAAATTTTTAGGCGCGGTTTGCCTGTTATGCTTTGTGACTTCCTGTGCCGCTCCGCCCGATCCTGAAACTGTCTTTGAGTTCGCCATCATGGGAGACATGCCCTACAGCGACGCCAGCTTACCCCTCGTGGAATCCTTGATTCAGGACATCAATGCGGATGCTGGGCTTGAGTGGGTTGTTCATGTCGGTGACACAAAAGCTGGAGGCGATTCGTGCGCGGACAGCATCTTAACTGGGCGGTTTGATCTGTTTAACACCTTTCAAAAGCCGTTTTTCTTCACCCCCGGCGATAACGATTGGTACGATTGTTCTCAGGAGAACGCCGGCGGTTGGGAGCCCAGTGAACGGTTAGACTTCCTGAGAAAGCTGTATTACGCCGACCCACATTCGTCTTCGGCTGGCAGCCCCATGGCCGTTTATTCGCAGGCGGATAGCCCAGAATATGCTGAGTTCGTGGAAAACCAGATGTGGGAAAAGGGTGGCGTTGTGTTCGCTACCGTTCATCTAGTGGCCATTACGAGAGCGTCTCCTGATTCCGTAGACGCGACAAGGCGCGAGGAAGCAGCAGCCCAGTGGATTGCGAAGGCATTTGAAAGAGCGAAGGAGTCAAAAAGCAAAGGCGTTTTCATCGCGACTCAGGTAGATCCGTGGCCCGTTTCAGGAAACCCGGCTATCGTTGGATCTCTTTGTCCCGCATGCTTTAACGTTGATCGAGGGGTGAATCAACTCAGCGAAGTGTTGCAATCGGAGACTCAAACGTTCGACGGCCAAGTTGTTCTCGCCGTTGGGGACACGCATGTGTTCAGAGTTGACAAGCCTTTATATG
>JABMOI010000055.1 GCA_013204185.1 bacterium
ATGCGCTTGTTATCATGCGCACTTCTAACGGTTGTCCCAATACCCGGGCTTTTGACGATGATGTGGAACTGCAATTATTTCGATTACTCCGATCCGTTGTCGATAAACAATTGAAAAGGGGAATCGCTTTAGAACATGTTTCCTGCAACTCTGACTGTACGTATGAGAGGCATCAGGAAAGCGCTGGATATTTCGAATGGCTGCCGATACCTCGTCAAGAAAAGTAGTAGCTACCAATTGGCTTCTCTCAGCATACCACAGGACAGAGCGATCTAGCTCAGAAAGAGCTTCTGGATGAAATCTAACGTCCGGCGGTGCCACTAATACTCTGTCTCAGCTGTGAAATGACCTGTTCCAATGGGATTGTTGTGGCTGACCCCGCATCCAGGTCAGCAACCCTTCGATTGACCTCTTCGAGCCAAGCCTTTTCTACATCAACATCATGATCTGATTCCAGGCTTTCAAGCAGAACGCCGGCAAGAAGGGCTCGGTCACTTTCACTTAGCGAAAGAGCATTTTTCAAGATTGAATGTGCAGCCTGGGTCATAGTCTTCTTAAAGGTTGTGGCCTGATTCAAGATAACGAAAAGAAAATCATTCTGGTCCCAAAGCATGATAACTAGTGATATCCCTCCAAGCATCCCCATTCTTCCCGCAAGTCGCAATAGGCTCAAAAGACCATTTCGACATACCCCATACTAGGAGCTAGCACACCACCTTTCTTACAAAAATCGAACCCACAGCTAGACAAGCCGTGTAACGTCAACTAGATTGGGGCACTCTAACGTTCAAAAACGCATTGTCGCGACGGATGAAGAAAAATATGAGTTCAGCCTTGCTTAGAAACTGCCTTCTTGCAGTAGCATTGATAGGAACCTGGGGCTGCAAAACGGCTGAAGACGGAAACGCCATCATCGGCTATGTAGAAGGCGAATACATCTATATAAGCTCGCCACAAACCGGACTCATAACCTCCACCACATTTGAGCTGGGCGATATTGTAAGCCGCGGAGACACCCTCTTCGCCCTAGAAAACGAGCTCGAAACCCTCATGTACGAAGAGGCCAGAGGGCGCACCGCCCAGGCACGTGCACAGGCAGAAAACCTCTATACCGGCGCCCGCCCTGAAGAACTCGCAGCCCTAGACGCCAAACTACAAGAAGCTAAAGCCCAGCTCACGCTCGCCCAAGCCGAGTACGACCGTAAATACCCACTCGTCGAAAAAGAAATACTAGCAGCAGCCGAAGGCGACGCCCTTATCGCAGCCCTAACCAGAGCCAAGGCGAGCGTTCGCTCTGCTGAAGAAGCCATAACCGTTGCAAAGCTTGGTGGGAGAGACGCAGCCAAAACAGCAGCAGAAGCAACTGAGGCAAGCGCCATTGCCGCGCTTCGCCAAACCGAATGGAAACTTAACCGCCGGATTGTCAGAGCAACCGTACCTGGCGCCGTCGAAATGGTATTTCACAGGCAGGGAGAATTTGTAAGCACCGGCGCGCCCGTGCTCGCCATCTTGCCTCCCGATAACATCAAAGTGCGCTTCTTCGTCTCCCAAGAACTCGTTTCGACCATACAACTGGGTCAAACCGTACAGTTCAAGCCAGACGGAATCGGAGAAGCCGTATCGGCCACCGTCAGCTTCATAGCCAAAGAAGCCGAATTCACGCCGCCCGTTATCTATAGCAAAGATGCCCGGCAGAAACTCGTATTCATGGTGGAAGCCCATCTGCCCCAAGGAGTTAGCCTCAGACCTGGTTTGCCTGTGGACGTGACGCTTAAATGAAAGAAGGACTCGCCATAGACGTCCGCAATCTGGTCAAGAAGTTCGGTCCCAAAGTCGCAGTGAATGGGGTCGACATACAAATGCCATACGGTCAAGTATGGGGTTTCTTGGGCCCAAACGGGTCAGGTAAAACCACCACCATTCGCATGATCTGTGGCCTACTCAAGACCACATCTGGCGAAGGCACTTGCCTCGGGTACGACATCGAGAAAGAATCGCGACACATCAAGATTCGAACCGGCTACATGACCCAGAAATTCTCCTTTTGGGGAGACCTCACCATCCGTGAGAACCTCGAATTTGTGGCGCGGCTCTACCAAATCCCATCCATGAAGCAAAAAGTGGATGAAACGCTCGAAAACCTTGGGCTAGAGCACCGCCAACACCAAGTTGCCGATGCCCTTTCAGGTGGTTGGAAGCAGCGCCTTGCCCTTGCCGCCGTAACCATGCACGGCCCAGAACTCCTGCTACTAGACGAGCCAACAGCCGGCGTAGACCCTCAGGCGCGGCGCGACTTCTGGAACGAGATCCACCGGCTTTCCACCAACGGCATGACCGTACTGGTCTCGACCCACTATATGGACGAAGCCGAACGGTGCGACAAAATAGCGTACCTCGCCAATGGAAAAATGATAACCAAAGGCACCGTTTCGGACATTATTGACCGCTCCGGACTCATTACCTACACGGCCAAAGGCGAATTCGTTCGTAAAATGGCTTCTGCTGTCGAAGGCAAGCCGGGCGTAGAGCACGTAGCCTACTTCGGAAGCGCGCTGCACGTGAGCGGCATGAACAGAGAACTGCTCGAAGGCACGCTCAAAAAAGCCACCATGGACGGCATGGAGTGGACCGAGGTGCGGCCGAGCCTCGAAGACTCCTTCATCGCCCTCATGAAAAGCTCTGGCGAAGACACGCGGAGGCATCATGATTAATCTAAAAGCTTTTTCCGGGCGTATTTGGGCGGTTTGGGTCAAGGAATTTATCCAGATGAGGCGCGACCGCCTCACCTTCGGGATGATGTTCGGAATCCCCATCATGCAGCTCATACTCTTTGGGTATGCCATTAACACCGACCCAAAGCACTTGCCAACGGCCGTTCACGTCGAAGAACAGACGCACATTGTCCGTAGCATTTTGCAAGCGCTGGAGACCTCGGGGTATTACGACATCATATCTCAAACGTCGGACCCCAGCGAGAGCCAGCGAATGATGGCAAGTGGGGAAGTGGCCTTTGTTGTGACCATCCCTGCTGGATTTACCGAGCAGCTCGTTCGGGGCGAAGTCCCGCAAATCTTGATTGAGGCCGATGCATCGGACCCTTCAGCGTCCTCAAATGCCATTGCGAGAGCCGGCGCCATCATCCGAAGTGCGCTCCGAAACGAATTCAACGGCTCGCTATCCTACCTCAAACCCAAGCCCGATCCGTACCAAGTCGTGGTGCATGCCCTTTATAATCCTGAAGGCATCACCTCCTATAACATTGTGCCGGGCCTCTTAGGCGTGATTCTAACCTTGACCCTCGTCATGATCACGTCTATTGCCATGACGCGGGAAGCCGAGCGCGGAACGATTGAAAACCTCTTGGCCATGCCCGCGCAGCCATTGGAAGTCATGATTGGCAAAATCACGCCGTACGTCATGGTGGGAATCATCCAGACAGGGGTCATATTGCTCGCGTCGCGCGTCTTATTTGGCGTTCCTTTCGTGGGTCAGCGCTGGGTGCTGCTCTTTGGCGTAGCCGTGTTTGTGGTGGCGAATCTGGCCATTGGGTTTACCTTTTCGACCATCGCAAAGACTCAAATGCAGGCAATGCAGCTCACGTTCTTCTTCTTTTTGCCCTCCATGCTGCTCTCCGGGTTCATGTTTCCGTTTCGCGGTATGCCATCGTGGGCACAGCACATTGGCGAGGCCCTGCCGCTCACGCACTTCTTGCGGTTAGTTCGCGGTGTGATGCTCAAAGGCGCCACCTTGCCCGAAGTCCAAACGCCCATATTCGCCATGGGAACCATTGCCATTGTCGTCAGCATTGTGGCTATGCTCCGGTACAGAAAAACCTTGGACTAAAATCGTCCACATCGCTCCTCGGCCCGTCTTAAACCGCATAAGCCCATACCTATTGGAGCTTAGTACGAACTTCTAACGAACTCTTCATTCTGGCGGCGGAATCCCGTGACTCCCATCGTAAAGCAAGCGGCTTAAAGAGTGCTGTGAGTTCGATAATGGGGTTCATTGTGAGTTCATCTCGCCCTACGGAACTCTGCGCGTCCCTAACGTATGGAGCGCGCGCGTTCCAACATCATAATTTTATGAATGCTGGATGCCATACTGCCAGGAAAAACCTCTCCGGAGGAGAACGTTTATGAGTACCCCACCAAGAATGATTTCAATGATATCAAAGTCGCGTTTTTCAGCGATTGCCTTCTCGATCCTGATATTGGGATCGGCCTTTTTGCCAAATAAAGCAGAGGCTCAGGTCCAAGGCATTAGCTACACGCTGTCGCCAACCGGCAAATACATCTTCTTTTCTGATGATGCAGGTCTTAAAGACGGCCTCATGTACGGCGGAGAACTTGGCTTTGGTTTTGGGAAATTCCTTGAGCTAAACGGCACGTATGTGCTCGGAAACGGCTTTAAAACGGACTATTCCAATTTTAGCAGCGACGTATTTTCGCCCGATGTGTTGCTGCCGGCAGACGCCGTAACAGATCTGAATGGCCTTCCAGTGCGCAAAATGGACCTCGTGCGCTATGGCGGAAAGGTTCGAATTAACATTGGGAGCGGTCGTTTCATCC
>JABMOI010000056.1 GCA_013204185.1 bacterium
ACATGGATTGTTGGGGCTCTGCTTGGGTCTCCTCTTGTCGCGGGTTACCGAGCTGCAACTTATGTCACCAACCTATTGAACCCTCTTGACCTCTCGGTTTCGAACTATTTGCCGGTCAAAGCAGCCCAAGTTTTACAAGCAGAGGGGCACCCAGCCATGGTTCAGTGGCTCAAGAAGCAAGCCTTGTTGCTTTGCATTCCCTACGCCCTATTGGTCTTGGGAATTAGTATTGGATCGTATTGGCTCTTAGACGTCTTTTTTGATGAACGATACGTTACTGAGCTTTTCGCCCTAATTCTTTCTATTTCGGCATTCGGCAGGCTGATTGGTTTTGCTGCCAACTTTGCTCGCCTTGGCTTAATGGCTACGGAAAACAACCGCCCCATCATGTACTCGCAGATTATCTCGTTGGCTGTCTTTGTTACGGTCAGCATCGGTTTTGTGACTTGGTTTGGTGTGGTTGGTGCACCTCTTTCTAGAATTGTACTCCATGTATTGCTCGGAGTGTATTTGACGTTCTCATTGGTCAAGCCGGCCAAAGAACAAAGCCTCAATCTCTCATCCCTGTTGCCATGAGTAACCACAACAACATATCGTGGAAACTTGTAGGTCGCGGATCTGAAGCCAGCGTGTACTTCGACGAGGAAGAATTTCGAGTTGTAAAAAAGTTTGATCGCTCATCTATCGAAGACGCACGGGTTAAAGCTGAGCGCGAACTGACTAACCTTCGTGACGCGCAAGAACGAACACGTCGACACGATCGAATTTCAGTGCCCAACCCTATGGGGCTATCTCAAAGCGGTGATTCCATTTATATGGAGTTCGTTCCCGGCTCTTCCCTGCTGTGGCATTTAATGCACATGCAGTACACGGATATCGAGTTAAAGGAATGGGCAGACCTCGTTTCAGAAGGACTAAGTATTCTTAATTCATCTGAGAAGATGCTCCAACCGGACTGCACGCTGGATCACATTTTTGTTGGAGAACCAAACAAGATCACCTTCTTAGACTTTGGCAACGGTTCTGAGCAGCTCGATGGCATTGTCCATTACACTACCGAGTCTCTCTATGCCGAGCTGATCGGAAGCACGGTCTATGAGTGCTCTAGAGCGTCCAGAAGCGTATCTCGCAAGTGTCTCACCCAAGTTGGACGATTCCTAGGGCTGCTTGTTGATCGTTCATCTATTGATTTCTCAGATGAACTTCGAAGCCGTACGTGGGAGCGAGCGGACTACCGGATGAGCGGCGGTTCATTTGCCCGAACGCTTTACTATCAGGTTAAGGGGAAATGGGTCTTTAAGCGAATTTGGGCTGCCGCAACTGGCAGTCAAAACCTGGCCGAGGACATCAAGAATGATAACGCCCGGAAAAGCGAATCTTGTAAGCTTGAGAACGTCTTTTTTGTGGTGTCGGACTTTCCAGAAGACCTCGCGACGCTCTCTAATGGTATCCACAAGGCGGTTCATGGATTAGCTGAAGGCATGTCCTCAGCAACTGACGCACCTGCGCTAAAGGTATTGGCTATTGGGAAACGAGGTGCGGTAGACACTCGTTATGGTTACACGGTCGAGTTTTTCCCTTCATTCTGGGCACTTGCCGCCTTTGTGAGAAATCAGTCTGGTAAAAGCATTTCTGTTCTGAATAGCATTTTCAGCGTTAAGAACAATGTTTTGGCACTCTTTTTCAACATGTTTAGGCAGCCATATGTCGTTGCGCCCCATCTTGAACTATCTGAACGCCTTTTTGCAAAAAACAGAATTACGAAGTGGGTCTATTGGAATTTAATAGAGAAGTGGTCGCTCAGAATGGCTGTAGGGGTCCATCTATTGGACGAGCGGCAGCGCGATAGGCTACGGTTTCTTGGCGTTCCCACGCCATCTTTTTCGTCGCCGAACGGAGTCCTTGACTCCATTCTCGACGCCACCCCAGAAATGACATGGTCAGACACGGGGCCCGTCCAATTTCACTTTTTTGGTCGCATCGAAGCGCGAACAAAAGGACTAGACATGTTGCTTACTGCAGTTTCTAGGATTTCGGCCGATCACTCTATTGAAGTCTTTATCCAAGGCCCCGACTGCGGTGATTTGCAATCCCTTGAAGCAGAAGTGGTCAAGATGAGGCTTGAGTCCGTGGTGCATTTTGTACCGCCGGATTACTCATCCAACCCAATTGACATCATGTCTCAATACGATGTGTTCATACTACCCTCTCGTTTTGAGGGCTTCCCTGTTGCGGCAGTTGAAGCCATGGTAGCTGCGCGTCCTATTGTTATGACAGACGTGGGCGGTTTGGCTCCCGTCATTCGTGCAAACGAACTCGGCATTGTTGTAGAGCCTACCAAAGAGTCTATCGAAGCGGGAATGCGGCGAGCGATAGCGAGCCGCCCTGATTGGAAAAAGCAAGGACTAAAGGCTCGGGAATACGCAATATCGCACTTCAGATGGGGAGCGATTGGTCAAGATGTACTTCGTCACTTGGAGGAGTTGACCGCCCATGAGTAGCCAGGATAAACACATTAGCCGGGTACTGCTGTGCGCCTATGCATGCTCTCCAGATCGTGGTTCGGAAGAATCTGTTGGGTGGGATACCGCTGTTCAACTGGCATCTCGAGATCACCAAGTTGTGGTGTTGACGCGAAGCACGGAAAGAACGTTGTCTGAAGCGAAGGCCGAGTCCATACCCGATGAACTCAGGCCGACGTTTGTTTCGTGCGACCTCTCTCCTGTTTGGACCAATCTGCTTGGCCACTTAGGAAAGATTGGCGTTGACCTTGGGTATTTCGCTTGGTTATTGAAGGCAAGGCGCCAGGTCAAAGACCTGCATCGCGCATATCAATTTACGTCCTCACAGCACGTGACCTATGCCAGGTACTGGATGCCCTCTCCCCTTTCCAGCTTAGATATTCCGTTCATTTGGGGCCCAGTTGGAGGTGGCGAATCGATTCCTGCAGCACTTTTGACTAGATTTTCCTTGAAAGGGCGCGCGTTTGAGGCGCTTCGAGATATGATGCGGAGCATTGGCGAATCGATGACTCTGGCTCAGAATAATGCGAAACGGAGTCATATTGCGCTTGCAAATACCGCTGAATCCGCCAAAAGAATGAAATTGATGGGAGCTGAGTCGATTCAAATCATGAATTCGGCAGCCCTTTCGGAAAAAGACCAGCAGACGCTTCAAAAAGAAGTGATCAAGCAAGATCGACTCACATTTATAAGCGTGGGGCGCCTCCTCGAATGGAAAGGATTTCAGCTTGGATTAGAAGCCTTTTCGAGAGCAAACCTTCCAAACGCGCGGTATCTCATCGTTGGATCTGGGCCCTTCAAGGCGAATTTGGTTGCTCTCGTTCAGAAGCTTGGTATCCAAAACCAGGTTGATTTCATTGCTTCCATGCCTCGAAACGAGCTTTTCGACTTGATGATTTCAGCACATGCATTGGTTCATCCCAGTATGCATGAGTCTGGTGGCTACGTGTGTTTAGAAATGATGGCTGCCGGAAATCCTGTAATCTGTTTAAATGTGGGCGGTCCTTCTCTATTTGTGTCTGATTCGAGTGGGTTTTTGGCTTCCACCGAGGATTACGAGCAAGCTTTGAATGAAATGGCCAGCTTCATGTCGCGTTTGGAGTCAGAGCCGAACTTAGGGATGCGCTTAGGACAACATGGGAAACAACGTGTACAAGAACGTTTTTCAATGTCGGTCAAATCCAACGATCTGAGCCTAATTCACGGCGGTGCTGTTCAGGATTCTGTTGAAACTAGGGTCGACGCCCCCCCAGCTTTGAGATCAATACTTCGCAGTAGCACTACGTCGAGCGCTCCAAACCGGCCGGTTTCTACCCCACAGGTGTCCGTATGAGGGATCCCATTTCTCATACGAAAATTGATTCGACTGAATCTGTGGCAAAACGACCAGCAGGCAGTGAACAGCCCCAGGCCAACTTGATGGTACCTGGTTCTATTCCCATTCAGTTGGTTAAGCCGTCTGAAATGCCTCCAGGCAGAACAGACGACGTCTCGCATGCATCTCGGCACATAGGATCCAGCAATGT
>JABMOI010000057.1 GCA_013204185.1 bacterium
CCTGCCGCGGCAAATTGACGTGCCGCTTCAAATCCAAGTCCAGAATTTGAACCCGTGATAAGAACCGTTTTGGTATCGAAAGAGGTTGATTTATGTGGTTGCATTTGTTTTGGACCAATTGGTCTATTAATGATTAAAAAAAACTTAGTGCGTTTTGATGGAAGCGATCAACTGATCCGCTGCAGATTGTAGAGCCGCAGCTGGAATACCAGCCCTACTCATCGGACCGAAACCCATTGCGCTGTTGGTAAAATTCCAGGCTGTTGCATCAAGATCAGCGAAGCTGGCTTCTCCCTTGTTTTTGGCCACACGAAGTGCTTCAGAAAATGCGCCGTGTAACTGCAAAATGAACTGGTTCACAATTTGGCCTTCTTCCGAATCGGATTCCGATAACTCGATTGCCGTGTTGATTACTAGACAGGATCTGTGGGGCACCTTGCACATCATGGTTGCCGTCTTTTTGAAATAATGTTCGATCGCTTTTAAACCGCCATCCGCATCTAGTAACGGCCCCAGAGACGATTCTCTACCTTTCTTCGCGTAGTGCTTCAGGCATTCCAAAAAGAGGGCGTGTTTGTCCCCAAACGTGTCATACAGACTCTGGCGACCAATTTCCATGGTGTCGAGAAGGTCCTTCATGGAGGTACCTTCGTAACCCTTCAGCCTGAACATATCGATCGCTCGCTGAAGAGCCGCTTCACGATCAAATTCTCTGGGTCGAGCCATGGTTTATAAATGCTTTTACTTACTTCCTATCGATGCAATATACATATACTTGACCATTTGGTCAATAATGAAAATAAGATATTTCAAAGCATGCGGCTCGAATGTTTTGATCTTTGGTGGGGGATGCCTTATTAAAGGCATCCCCCACACTTTTTGTGATACCCATGAAAGCTTTTCGATATGTATTTCTCTTATCCCTTTTCGTACTAGCCTGCGGACAGGACCCAGGTACTCATCTGTTTATCCTCTCGGGCCAGTCCAACATGGCTATGCTTAATCCGGAAGACTCCTTCACTCCCACTGTGCAGGCCGAGTTTGGAGCAGAAAATGTGATTGTTGTAAAGGACGCATGGGGAGGAGAACCCATTAGGCGTTGGTACAAAAACTGGAAACCCGCCGAAGGTGAGGCGCCCCCGGCCAACGGCGATCTATACGACCGCTTGATGGCCAAGGTAGATTCTGCCATCGCGGGCCAAAAGCTAGCCTCCGTCACGTTTGTGTGGATGCAAGGCGAACGAGATGCACGTGAATCGCACGGCACGGTGTACGCAGCTAGCCTGATCGGACTCATGGATCAACTAAAACAGGACCTGGGCCGCGACGACATTCACATGGTGGTCGGCCGGTTGTCTGATTTCGACATGGATAACGGTCGGTACCCTCACTGGACCATGATTCGAGACGTCCTGGTTCAAACCGCCGAGACCTACCCAAAGGGTGCTTGGGTGGATACCGATGATTTGAACGATGGAGTGAACGAGCAGGGAAAAGAAATCGAGAACGACCTGCACATGTCTGTTGAAGGCTACACGTTATTGGGCCAGCGGTTTGCGGACGCTTCCATCAAATTGATAAGGGAGTAACCCATGACACGCATTCCAGCAACAATCTTTCTGTTTATTGTACTCGTTTCTTCTGGTTGCCAAGGCCCCAGCTCGAATACAACGAGTTTTCAGGTTAAGGTGTCAGAAGACGCCATTGCTGCCATTGAGTCTCTCGGGCTGGATACTCCTGTTCACGGTAGACTTTTTGTTGTCATATCACGCGACGACAGTCGCGAGCCCCGACTTCAAACGGGTGTAAGCGGTGTTCCGTTTTGGGGAATTGATGTAGAGGGCCTAAAAGCCGGAGATATCATTGAGCTTAAGGCCGACGATGCAGACGTGCGTGGGTACCCATTCGAATCACTCTCTGAACTACCTGCAGGAAGCTATTTCGCGCAAGCAGTTCTCAGTGTGTACACAAAATTTGAGCGTTCTGATGGGCATACCGTTTCCATTCATCTTAATTCCGGGGCTGGTCAGAATCAGTGGCGCGCACCGGGCAATGCTATCAGCACGGTCGTCAACATGGAGATTGATCCTGCAAAAGGCCGGCACTACCAGCTTGAACTAAGCGCCATCATCCCTCCAGACAACCCTGTCCCAGCCGGCGGAAGTTTGCAGCAGGGCAACCCTCCAGACACGGATCGCGTTAAGTTTGTCAAGATCCGCAGCACCCTTCTTTCTGATTTCTGGGGGCGTGATATGTACGTGGGCGCCAACGTGTTACTACCAGAGGGGTATGACGAATCGAGCCAAAGCTACCCCGTCATGTACATGCAAGGTCATTTCCCCGGAGGCAGCTCTCCGTTGGGGTATTCGGATGAAGGGGAAGGTAGGGGACGCGGGGCCGGCCTTTCAGAATACTGGCGCTCCTCCAGCTCCCCCAAAATGTTCGCCGTAACCTTTCGAGATGCCAATCCATTCTACGACACCTCTTATTCCGTCAACTCTGAGAACCTGGGTCCATACGGTGATGCAATCACACAGGAACTAGTGCCGTATCTAGAGTCACAGTTTCGGATGATACCCGAATCTTGGGCCAGGATCGTAGCCGGTGGTTCTACGGGTGGCTGGGAAGCCATTGCCATGCAAGTTTTCCAACCTGATTTCTGGGGCGGGTCGTGGGGATGGTGTCCTGATCCTCTAGATTTTAACTATCACCAAATTGTGAATGTGTATGATGATGAAAATGCATACTTCACCAAGAACGAATGGCACAACGTCGAGCGGCCCAATGCTCGAAACTTCGATGGCAATATTCGCTCCACCGTTCGCCAAGAAAACCACCTCGAATTGGCAACCGGATCTAATACGCGCTCTGGAGGCCAGTGGGCCGTTTGGGAAGCCGTCTTTGGTCCTGTGGGAGCAAATGGATATCCGCAGCCCATCTGGGACCCTATAACCGGCGATATCAATAAAGAAACAGCTGCTTATTGGCGGTCGAATTTCGATATCAACCAACATCTTCAGTCGAATTGGGAGACGTTGTCAGGCAAGCTGGATGGCAAGATGCACATTGCCGTTGGAGATATGGATTCCTATTACCTGGACAACCCGGTCTATTTGCTGGATGAGTTTCTAAACAAAGAAGCCCAGCCCAAAATTGAGACCGAAATCCAATATGGAAGGCGCAAACCTCACTGCTGGACCGGCTACTCCCCTAACAATCCCGGAGAAGACATGAGCACCAAGGAATTCGTCCGAATTGCGGCGGACCACATAGCATCCAACGCCCCAGCGAATGCAGATATGCGATGGTTTCGTCGGTAGTCGTTGCGTACCGAAGCATGTGCGACGTTCTATCTACGAGGATTTGTTCGTCTTCATTTCCCGTTGACCAACTTTAAGCAACTGGTCCCACAACTTAATTAAGTAGCTCCCGGGGTCCTGGACGTCTTTTAGTGAGCTGTATCGAACCACAACTCCACTAAACCCATGTGTGTGCCAGGTGGCACCTCCGGGTAACTTGACGTTTGGTAGAACCTCCGGAAGTGGATAAGAGGTGATGTAAAAATAAGGTTCTGAAATAGACTGGTCTCCGAAAGTAAAACCAAAGTTCATCTGCTTGTCCGACGCCTCTTCATCCATGGGATCTTGGCCGGCAATTTTTTCTCCAGGAAGCCACATCATAGCAAGGTCAAAGTGGTGGGGCCAAATTTGAATAGGGCTTGTCTCTTCTCGAATATCGCTTCTAAACGTATTCATCGCCCCACTAACGGAGCGAAATACGTGGGCTAGAGATTCCGCAACATCCGTCGAGTAAGAAGGCGTTCCAACAGTTGAATGATCTACTTCCTTGACGGGCGGAGCATGAGTTGGATCAAGACCATTGGCTAGCAAGAACTCTCTAGTAATGGCGGCCAATTCACTAGGAGGGCGCCCATTCAGGGGTTCGCTGAATACCGAACCACCAACCACTGATCCGCGAAGACAATTGGTAGCCAAGTCCAAGTCTAGCTTAAAATCGATGCTAGATTGAATCATGCCAGTCGTCAACCCTTCAATGGAAGGAAGAATGGCCAGTTGCCACCAATGCTTTCGTCGCGGCAAACAGGAGTGCCTCCAACTACCCAGAATCTGGGCATACGAATGAACAGCATCTCGCGTGCTAACGATTGAAGCTGGATCTAAAGATGGGAAAGATGGACGACTCATGCTGCTGAGCTTTTGGTGTTGAGAGAGGTGGCTAGCCAGGGCTCACCCAACAGAACGTAACTGTTTCGAACCAACTTATCCAGCCGGTTGAGTGAAACGCGTTGGTACCCCGAGGATGTCTCAACCATAATTGTGATCTTGCCGTGATGTAACAACCACGTACTACAGGTATACTTACCCTCATTCTCAGTCTTAATCAAAGCCAATTTTTGCGATGTCCGAAGTCCGCCCCCATGTGTTGATAATAGAAGACGATCCAGAGATCGCCGCACTTCTGGAATTGCACATTTCTGACCAGAATTACGATGTGACTCATGTTGGCGATGGTCAAAATGGTCTTAGAATGGCACTTTCAGGCTCTTTTGATTTGGTTGTTCTCGACATCATGCTGCCCTTACTGGACGGAATGGAAGTCTGTAAGCAGATCAGAAAAGAAAACGCCAGCCTGCCCATATTGATGTTGACGGCAAAGAGCGAGGAAATTGATAAGGTGTTGGGACTGGAATTGGGGGCTGATGACTACTTAACCAAACCTTTCAGTTTTCGAGAGCTGATTGCCCGAGTGAAGGCGCTTCTACGGCGCAGTACAATAACCGCTTCGGCCGAATCGCAGGAGGATAGTGAAATATCCCACGGTGATCTCCTGATCGATTTGAAGTCGCGGAAAGCCCTATTGAAAGGGGTATTGCTAGATTTAACAGCCAAAGAATGGGAGCTGCTCGTTCTACTCTCACGCAATCCGGGACGGACATACTCGCGTCAGGAACTGTTGGATCTAGTTTGGGGCTACCAGTATGATGGATACAGCCATACCGTGAATTCGCACATCAACCGCCTCCGAGGCAAATTAGAGAAGGACCCCGCCCACCCTGAATATATTCTGACTAAGCGAGGAATGGGATACCGTTTTGCAGAATCAAGTAGCGCCACGGGTGCATCACTATGAAAAGTCTTTACGTTCGACTATCCGTCGTTTTTCTGGTCCTAATTGTTGCGATGACCATCGTAATAGGATGGAGCAGTATTCGCTCAGCCAACCGGTTTGTAGATGAGACCGAGCAAAAGCTGAATATGGACCTCGCTGCCAGCCTCGCCGCTGATTTTCAACCCTTTTTGATCGATAGCATCGATACCGAAGCCATCCAGAAGCAGATCGAATACTTCATTGGGATTAACCCCAAGATTGATATCTATCTATTGGGAAACACGGGGATGATAAAAGCCTTATTCGTTCCCTCTGGTCGAGAGCCCATCATGCGGGCCATGGATACTGAGCCACTGGACCGGTTTTTAAGGGGAGACAAGTACCCAATTTGGGGACAGGATCCGCTGAGCGAAACGGGAATGAAGCCGTTTTCTGTCGCACCTCTTGAGATTATGGGCGAACAGGGTTGTTATCTGTATATCGTGTTGGGGAGTGATCAGTTTGATACGACTTCCGCCATGATTCAGGATAGCTATATCCTAAAGTCATTGGTTCTTAACGTCGGTTTGGTTTTACTATTCACGATGGTAGTAGGCCTCATCCTGTTCGGCGTGATAACGAAGCGCATTCAGAAAATTGTTGATGGTGTGCAATCGTTCGGACGAGGCGATTATTCGAATCGAATCCAATTAACAGGAGCCGATGAAATTGCGTCTCTGGCCCGTACCGTCGATACCATGGCGGATACGATTGAGGATAACATTAAGCGCCTCGAAAGCACAGACTCCCTCAGGCGCGAATTGGTTGCCAACATATCGCATGACCTGCGAAGTCCATTATCCTCGGTGAGAGGACATCTGGAAACCATATTGATGAAGGCGGACGACCTAACTCGGGAGCAGATTTTATCTTATGTGGAAACCGGTCTCGCGGGGACTGACCGTTTGAATAGACTGGTTGAAGCGCTTTTTGAGTTGTCCAAACTGGATGCCAATCAGGTGACGCTCAATCCAGAACCCTTTTCGGTGGGCGATTTGATTCAGGATGTGGTCCATCAGTTTCAACCTAAGGCGAAAAGTGCAGGTGTTGAATTAGTGTTTTCATTGGAGGAAGATCCATCATTGGCTTTTGGAGACATTGGGTTGGTTGAAAGAGCCTTGACCAATCTGGTTGAGAATGCGATCAAATACACGCCCAAAGGAGGGCAAGTGCGGGTCGAGTCAAAGTGGGGTCCTGGCAGCGTGGAGTTAAAAATTGCAGACTCCGGAAGAGGCATCTCTGACACGGATTTGCCGTTCATTTTTGATCGTTTTTATCAGGTCGACAAAAGCCGAAATCCGATTTCGGGTGGCACGGGTCTAGGCTTGGCAATCACTAAAAAGATCATTGAGTTGCACAACAGTACTCTCTCCGTGAGCAGCAAATTGAATGTAGGCACCTCGTTCAGTTTTCTGCTACCAGTCAGCTCCCCTGTGGTAGGGAATGCGTATTAGTTCGATGTTATATCGTTTTTAGGTTACCGTGATTCTGCCGTGAGATACGGAGGGTAAACTGAGGTTATTGATTCCAATTCGATCTCTAACAAAACGGTATTTCTCAAAATGAGTATTTTCTCCAATCGCATTCTTGTCCTCGCGCTCCTTGTGAGTTCAATTTCTCTTGCAGCCTGTGACAGTGATTCTGGATCCAGCCAGGAAGGGTTCACCTTGAATTTGTCTGGTGTTGAGCCGCTGACCAACGGTTTTCATTATGAAGGGTGGCTCATCATTGACGGAGCTCCAGTATCAACCGGCAAGTTCAATATCTCTGCTTCTGGATCTTTGGTAGACCTACGTGGGTCTGCAATAGGTAGCGGGTTGTTTGAGCTGGAAGCTGACGTAAATGCAGCCGCGGCTTTTGTACTTACTATCGAACCTTCGGGCGATACGGATTCTATTCCCTCTACCACCAAGTATCTAGGCGGCGATATATCTGGAGACTCGGCTTCGCTGTCCACAGCGCACGGCTCTTCGCTCGGTGGATCGTTCACGGCTTCAACCGGAGAGTATATTCTGGCTACGCCCACGAACGGAAGTAACACCAATGAAAACAGCGGAATCTGGTGGCTTAATCCGACTGGCGCGTCGGTAGTTGCTGGCCTAGATCTGCCTTCACTTCCTGCAGGTTGGAAATACGAAGGATGGGTTGTTATCTCTGGTACGCCCGTAACTACCGGTACATTTGATTCGGTCTCAGGCGTCGACGGGTTTGACGGTTTCTCTGGCACACAGGGCGGACCACCGTTTCCTGGCGAAGATTTTCTTGTCAATGCGCCTTCAGGACTCAGTTTTCCAACTGATCTAAGCGGTGGAACAGCTGTGATCTCTATTGAACCATATCCGGATTCAGATCCTGCGCCCTTCACGTTGAAGCCTTTAGTTGGTCCTATTCCAGCCTCAGCGGCAGACCACACGGTGTTCTCCATGAATAACAACGCTAGCAGTTTCCCCACAGGATCAGTGCAGCTTCGCTAATTTTGAGGTCCAGTTTCAATGTTCTTTGGTCGGGGCGGCAGGCAAAGCCTGCCGCCCCGACTGCTTTGTATTGGTAACTGTCGCCCCAAAACCCAACTACATTGAGTTCATCGCCAACCTAATTGATCCAAAGGCGAAGAATCAGATTCATTCCTACTAGGTGTTGTTGATTGCAGATATGGGACTTTTACGTTTTGACTACCAATCCCGATAGACTTCCAGCGAACTTC
>JABMOI010000058.1 GCA_013204185.1 bacterium
ATTACCGAAATGCGTTTATTGGAATCGACTGTGTTTCTTGACTTAGAAAGCCGAAGAAAATGTTAGCGGGGTAAAAAAGGGCCTGTAAAAAGCCAGGTATGTGGCGAAGGACTTAAGCATTTATTGGGTTTCTTAACGGATACCTTGGCTCGTTCTTATTGTCGAAGACTTTAGAAGCATTTGCTTTTCAGACAGCGGGACATAGCTTGGCGTGAATCTCACGACCGTTAAACGCACCCTTGAAAAAATGAGCTATTTCGTAACTCCATCGATCCCCGATTGGTTTGGGAAGGCAGCTCAAGCACATTATCGTCGGACAGGTGAGGCACTTCTTCTTCACAACGCGAATTACACCAAACGGATTGAGGCATCAAATTGCTCCGGAAAAATATACTTGGAAGATCCCGATGCTCCTACTGGTCCACCTTCAATGACCTGGCGGGAGTTTGTTGAAGAATATGTAGAGATGACTTTGGAGGATTACGATGTCGAATATGATCTTCCTGAGTCAGAATGGGACGAAGAAGCAGATCCGAATCAAGTACATGATCACTGGGTAGAAAACGGTGCTCGACGAGAGGCTGCTTCCGGTTCAGCCTATTGTATGCTTGAGTTTTTGGATTTAGGTCAACAAAGTCTCTTACTTGATGATATTGAAATCGAACAGATTCTTGGATACATCATGTTCATTGATGGGGACAGTCCAGGACGCGACGTTCTGGCTGTTTTGGTTTCTTCCCCAACTGCCCTTGCGGCTCTGCAATACAGACTCAACGAGCTTGGTACTGGCATTAAAATCGAAATGGTTTGAAACTATTTGCGTTCGATTTAGAGATTATGAAAAAATACACAGTGACGTTCAAGCACTATTTCGGGTAAGAGTGTTTGTTTGAAGCGCTCATCTTTGGAGCTTGCCCACTCACAAACACGGTTTTGTAATAAAGATTGTAACCAGACCATATTGAATCTAATTTAAGCTTGTGGGAAGTGAAAACGCGCCAAACAAGTTCCGAGAATGAGGAAGGAACGTGTCCGACAGTGCGCGTCGCGGGTCCTCACTATATCTTACTTAAAAGCTTAATGACGTTTATCTAATGTTCTGGAATAAAAAAAACGACTCAAACCCGCTCGGCGTGCCGCTCGGAGAAGTATTGTTAATGCTGCAAGCCACATCGATTAAAGCAAGCTTGAAAGGCAATATTCTGACGGCTCAGCATGAGCATTACAGAATTAAGATTGAGGTAATATCACCCCAATCACCAGAGTCTGAAAATGGGCCAATGCGCGCGGTAGTACGTTTAATTACCGAGCTGCCACGTGCTGTCTTGAGTTTATTCCAAGGAAAGGAGGCCGAAGTTACTTCGGATATTAATGCCTTTGCAGCCCTTGGATCACTTTATACAGATCGTGGCAACATTTTTATAGGCTCCAGACTTACGATTTACGAAGCCGAGAACTCCTGGCGTACGCTACACCTACCTCTTTTGGTGTATACTGCGATTGCTGGTACAGAGGCTATTTTGGGAGGGATCCGACGGTCCATTCAAAAGGAAGAATTGCCACCTGTCAGCGACTCCAAGTGGGTCGAAAGGGACTTCAAAAACGTAGAAGACCTTCTCTCACGAATTTCTGTGTGTTCTAGCGGTGATATGGGCTTTACGGCCGAATTTGGCCTCAGCGAAGGCGCAGTGAGTGCGGTCTTCGGCGACCAAATGACTGCCTTATTTCAGCTAATGGCAGACCAACCACACCCTGAGTTGGGAGCGGGGTTATTTTGCATTCTGCAAATGCCGCACCAACTGACTGACAAAAACCATCTGTACCAAGTGTGCCTAAAGCTCAACAACATGGAAATGGCAATCCATGATCTGCCGCCTCACTTTGGCGCCTGGTGCCCCGGTAGGTTGGGCAATAACCCAGCCTACATCAGCTTTCTTCCAAACCAACTGTACAGAGTCTCGGGCATTGCCGTTAACGTCAGCGTTTGGGCCGAAGCCAGAGCTCAGTGGGCTAATTCTGCGCTTGCAGCGCTCGGCGTGCACATTTGAATAACTCATCTTTCGAGCTGCCCACACTCGAACCCGGATAAAAACATTTAGCAGATGAATCAATGGCTCATATTAGAAAAAACTAGTTCTTAAGATCGTACGTACGGTCAATGACTATGAATTCGGGCGCAAAGTTCAGAAGATTGGCAGAAAGTTAGCTATTGCAGGGAGTGGACTTGTCTTACGGGCCTACTTCCACTAGTCAAAGATTCGTTGCTCGGTCTGGTATTGATTCTCGATTACGCTCTGAAAAAACGCATATTGATTTTTGTAAAAATCCTCGGATATCGTTCTGTATCCATAAAGTCGCGTGGAGAGCATTTGCGATGAATCCTGTGCGATCTTATTCAACACATTCGCGTGTTGGAAATTGTTGGCGTAAGTACTGAACGCAACGTCAAATATTGAAATATAATTCGATCTCACCGATCTGATATACTCTGCCCTTTTCCCTGGTTCAGAGTTGTAAGCGTTGGGCAGCTCCAAAAGTGACCTGAATTGTCCGAGGCTGGAACCAAACACGTCAGTCAGACTCGTTATGTCTGCCCATTCTCCTCCCTCTTCAATTCCTTTCCCTATGGACTGAATCGCTATTAAGACAGGATCACTGGCATCAAAATATGGCATCGAAGAAAACTCATACAGGCTAGATGCGAATCCAAAAAGTTCCAAGTAGCTTCCGCTTGCATATTCGGGAAGGCCATAATCGGCAACCAATACCGTATTCAAGGAATGGGCTCCTTTGACGATGAGTCGACAAGCACTCTCAACTCGATACATTTCTCGGCCGGTTACCATGCTGAAATTTTATTAATTCGACGTTACAGATTTCTATCGCTTTTAATCGCGTTCATAGTCAGTAATTTCACGTCTCAAGTTGGATTTTGGGTGGTAAACTTCACCAATCCCATTGTAGGGAATGTACCCATACATTCTGAATTAATACCATACTCACGTTTATGACAATCATAACTAGATACAAAACGGAGGAAAGATGAACATGAGCTTCTTAATTGAACAAATATCAGCTGCCAAATTACAGCGATTGGCGGAATGGAGAGCCCGTTATCGTGCTTCGGAGTATCCTGAAAAGGTTGCCAAGAACTTGGTATATGAAGGCCTCACGATAGAAGTGCTATGGGACAAGTTCATAGATTCGTTTGATACGCCTCTCAATGGATCCGTGGGTGACTTCAGCGAAGGGTGGGGCCTAATTCAGAATCAAAGACAAAAGATTCAAACTGGGAATGTGCTTCCTTTATTAGAATCAAAGTGGAGAACGGTATCCGCGGTACCGTTAGTGGATGTAGCCGGCCTGAGGTCTAGAGTAAAACGAGCAAGCCAAGGTGCAACTGCAGAAATTGAGGAAATCGACTTCAGCTACTATTTCTCAACCGTTGCTTATGAGACTGCTTATGGTTGGTTCGCTGCAGGACTTTCTGGACTTGACTACCAAGAGGCCTACGAAGCTGTTTGTCCCGTCAAATTTAGCGGAATTGATTGGAGGGACCCATCGTTGGTTCTTGGAGCTTTTGGACGGGCTTCGAACTTCTACTATCGATAATGGAGTGCGACCAATATTCCATATCAAATTGTAAAAGCACCCTATTTTTGCCCGTCAACTCACGAGAAGTTTGGGATTTCGCACATGACCGAATATGTTGCGGGAGCAAGTTGTGATTCTAGTACGCTTGGTTGTCCCAAACAACCAAGACAAGCGATCTAACTTCATTCTGAATCTGAAGACTGAAAACTCAAGGACTTACGCTTCACGTTTGATTCTCTCTTGGGCCTATTCCAGCTCCTTAATCTTTTTCATGTATCGTCTGGCTCATCCTGGTTCCCAACCCCGTCCGAACCAACCATGTTAATCTGAAAGGCAGCGAGTTTGGTCACCGGAATAGTAGACA
>JABMOI010000059.1 GCA_013204185.1 bacterium
ATCAAGACCTTTATGATTTTGTACAGCAAGGTGGTGCCTTGCATGAGTTGCTGGGCGACTTGAAGACTGAACGTCCATCTTCTCATCTTGCGATGGCTGCATGCCAACTGAGAAGTATTCGGAAGTATTTTACAGAGTTGCCTCCACATCAAGCTCTTGAGCAGGTTTTAGCATTGTCGGGGATTGAAGGACTCTTGCGGAGTCAAGAAAATGCTGAAATGGTTTCTGGGATGATGCATAGGGTGTTAGAACTCTTCAAGTCTTGGGAGACAAAGGGTTATTCGTTTGGTCAGTGTTCTGAGGAGTTCAGCCTGTACCGAAGTGGCGAACTGAAGCTCGAATCGTTTTCCGAAAGTCTACCGTTTGGGAATTGCGTCCGCATTATGACAATTCATCAAGCCAAAGGGCTTCAGGCGGCCGTTGTGTTTTTAGCTGATGTCGGAGGATCTGGCTTAAAAAGGGCTAAGATTCACACGTTTAGAGACGGGCCACGCGTGGTTGGAAAGGTGCCGGTATTTAGGCCAACGGGCTTCGATAAAATTGAAGAAATAGAACCGTTTGGGTGGGAGTCTGCGGTTGAGCTTGAACGTCAGTTTGATGAGGCGGAAAATGAGCGGCTTATCTACGTTGCTTGTACGCGGGCTGAAAAGCAATTGGTCGTGTGTACGAACGAAGAGCCCAAAACGGGGACCTGGGACGCCCTCGCTCTCTCTCTCAGTGGAAATGTGTCGGATTCATTTCCCATCGAAATTCAGTCCGTTCAAGTACATCCCGTTTTTCACGCTTCAGAATGGAAGTTTAACGGATTAAAGCAGCCTACTCAGACTTCGCTGCCGGAGTTAAAGTGGTCAAAAACCGCGCTACAGGACCAAATAGCCATGCTGTCTCAACCGTCTTGGGTTTTTGAGCGGCCGAGCGATTCCGATCATGAAAGGACGCTCCCGACTCAGGTTGAACAAGACCTTTTCAGTGCAACGCAATCAGATCGAAGCCGAAGTCTAGGATTGGAGTATGGTTCGGCCATGCATGCGATATTCGAATCTTTGGTTGCGAAGCGGAAAACGGAATGGGGAGAACACGATGTATCTAGTTGGGCAGCCAAGATCCTTGAAGATCGATTTCGAGATTCAAATGTGTCCAATCTCATTCAGTTAGGATCAGATGCAGCCGTCTCCTTCTTTAAGTCTACGCTGTGGCCCGACATTCAGATGGCATCAAGAGTGCTAACTGAAGTCCCATTTACCATCTCCGACCAAACTGGCGGTGAAATGAAAATTATAAGCGGTGTCGTGGATCTTGCCTATTTAGTCGGTACAACCTGGGTCATTGTGGACTACAAAACGGATCATGTAGATGAAGCGGGCCTCACCGAACGGCACTCACATCAGTTGAAGTCATATCTCAATGCTTGGGCGCAGATATTTGAAGCTACTAGAATTGACGCCTACCTATGGTCTACTCATTTGGGTAAATCAATTCATATTGGCAACAGGAATGAAAGAGGAGGAGACTAATGGACAATTTCCTGTGGATCGGAACTGGCTTCGCAATCGGAGCAGTTGTGATGTATTTGATTCAACTTTCCAAGCATTCTGGTTTGAAAGCGCGTATTGCAGAAGTTGAACTGCAAAGAAGCTCGGCCGAGGAGGGATTGAACTCCCTCCGAGAAGCCCATTCCGCGTTACGGGAATCGTATGCTGCGCTAGATGCGAAACGAGAACAGGAAGTCAAAGCTTGGGAAGAAAAACGCGATGATCTAGTAAAGTCTCAAACTGAATTGATGAATCAGTTTGATTCATTGTCTAGAAAGGCGCTAGACAAAAACAACCTGACCTTTTTGGAACTGGCCAAAACACAGGTAAAGCAGATGATTTCGGAGGCCGATGCGCGAGAAGAAAAACGTTCGCACCAAATGCAGCAATTGGTCGATCCGCTTTCCAAAACGCTAAAGGAAGTCAGCGAACATGTCCAAGAAGTTGAAAAGCTACGCATTAAGGCTTATTCAGGGCTTACCGAACAAGTAAGGGGGCTGTCTGAAGCGCAGCTAGCTATTCGCAAAGAAGCCAATAACCTGGTCAATGCGCTTCGGAAGCCATCTGTGCGAGGGAGATGGGGCGAGATTCAGCTGAAGCGAGTCGTGGAAATGGCAGGCTTGCTGGACCATTGTGACTTTGAAGAGCAGCACACCGTGAACACAGATAATGGACGCCTAAGACCAGATATGGTGGTTCGCCTTCCAGGTGACAAGATTATCGTCGTGGATGCGAAGGCGCCCCTTTCTGCCTATTTGGAAGCAATAGAAAAATCAGAAGAACACGAACGAGATGTGTTGTTGGCTAAACACGCAGATCAAATACGAACACACGTTCGTCAGCTGTCCGCAAAGTCGTACCAAGATCAGTTTGACACGACACCTGACATGGTCGTTCTCTTCTTACCCGGTGAATCCTTTTTCTATGCAGCTCTCAACCACGACCCATCGCTTATTGAGTTCGGAGTGGATAATAACGTGATCATAGCCACACCGACAACACTGATAGCCCTACTGAGGGCGGTGGCGTACGGCTGGCGGCAGGAAAGCATTGCCGAGAATGCGCAGAAAATATCTAGACTTGGACAAGAACTGTTTGAGCGGCTTTGCACGATGGCCGACCACGTTTCGAAAATGGGAAGGGGACTCACGTCAGCGGTTTCTAGCTACAACAAGGCGGTTGCTTCCATGGAAAGCCGCGTTTTAGTCTCAGCGCGTAAGTTCAAAGAAATGGGCAACAATTCGTCTGGGCAGTTAGACGAATTGTTGCCCATTGAAACAGTGCCGAGGCAGCTAGAAGTCGGGGAGCGTTCCGAGGTGGAAGAAACTCCAGAACTGAACGACTAAGTGATAGAAAGAGCTAGTTTCGATTCCGAAGATTCTAGAATGAGGTGGCACATTTTTTTCCATTCCGCCATTTCATGCGAAACGGTTGCTTTGACCTCTTTAATTCGTGCTCTTAGAATTACGACTTCTTCGTCTTTCTGAGCTTTCAACTTCTGATAACGATCAGAAGCAGTTTTTAACCCGTTGAGATTTTCGGTCAACGAAGCGGCTGCTTCTTCAATACGAGCAATCCAGGCTTCTCTATCAAAGTGAATGTTGAGAGACTGTAGCCGTTCAACCATCAAATGACGATCTGCCGCTACGAGGTTACGTTTAATCGTAATCTTGTTCACGGTTTTCAGATTTGTTGCCAGACCGACTTTGCTCAGGGCCCAAATGAAATACTTAGGCGGATCGAACTGATACCAACGAACGCCATTTCTATAGTCGCCAGCGAAGGTGTGGTGATAGTTATGGTAGCCTTCTCCGAACGTTAAGAACGAAAGGATGAAGTTGTTTACGGCCGTATGCTCGGTTGAGTATGGCTGAGCACCCCACATGTGAGCAAGTGAATTAATGAACCAAGTACAATGATGAACCACGAACATCCGAAGCAAGGTTCCAATCACGAATGCGCCAAATAAGTCTCCTGTAACCGCCCAAAGGAAGCCAACCCCAAGTGCATTCGCAGCAACCATGAAGTACGCATAGTGATCATGGTGAAACTGGAGGGCCGGGCGTTTGACCAAGTCATGGATCACGCGAGGATTGATCGGTGGTCTTTTCTTTAGCATCCATAGCATATGAGAATGCCAAAATCCGTCTGGGGCGCTGTAAGGATCTAACTCCGTATCTACGTGCTTATGATGGATACGGTGGTCATGAGACCAAGAAAAAATGCTTCCTTCGGTAGCAAGCGTTCCAAAAAACACGAGAATGCTCTCTACAACCGGGTGAGTCGTAAAGGTTTTGTGTGCATAGAGCCTGTGATAGCCCATCGTGATAGCCAAAAGGCATGCTGCTGCCAAACCTACCGTCCACCAAATCAGTGAAGCTGATGGAGATTGCTGTACTAAATAGACAGGGAGGAGGGCAAAGAGCAGAAGATGATAACCAAGGAGAAATAGGGTATTGGTCCAGTCAACAGACCAAGAACGCGCAGAAGCGCTATCGTTTTTCTTCATGTAGTTAAATTCGCACGGTCAGTACGACGGCTTTGTCAGAAGGTATTTAGACACATCCCTTAAGATAGCAGAGAAACCGTTCTTGCACAAAAGCGATTTTGCGCCAAAAAGATTTTGCGCGGGTCTGGTTTTGCCCAGAACCGATTTTGCTCGGCCTCTCCAAATCAGGATATTCTGTCTGAGTTATCAGACTCTATCTACTACGTGGAGGAGGGCATTTGGTTTTGAATGCTCAGTATGCGCCTGAAGACCGAAGAACCGCGCTAATCGTGCGAACCAAAATGACGATATCCAGCCAAATAGACCAGTTTCTGACATAGTAGGAGTCGAACAATTCCATCCCAACAGTACCAGCGTCCGATCTACCAGACACCTGCCACATACCCGTCATTCCAGGGCGAACCCTACGACGCATCGCTCGGATTCGAGGTTCTAGCTCATCGTCGTGATAGGCAGGGAGCGGACGGGGACCGGCTAATGACATTTGGCCTAGAAACACGTTGATCAACTGAGGTATTTCGTCCAGGGAGAATTTTCTCAAAAAGTGCCCCAAAGCCGTAATTCGTGGGTCTTTTTTCAGCTTGAAATCTTTCTCCCATTCCGCTCTAAGTTCAGGATCTGCGGCCATTGCATCTGCCAGCACATCCTCTGCGTTGGTAACCATTGTGCGGAATTTCCAAGTTTTAAATTCCTGACCTCGATGTCCAATGCGAGTCTGGAGGAAAAAAGGGTTTTTCCGATCTCCTAGCCAGATCAGCGATGCGATCACTCCAACAAGGGGAACCCAAAAGATGGAGGTCAAGATCGTAGAGACAAGGTCGAAGGTGCGTTTTGTAAACCTTGCGATGGGGTCGGCCAGGTTCATAGAGATCTTCAACCCAAGCGTCCCGCCCATATCAACTGTACCAACCCAAAGCGAGGGCAATTCTCTCAAATCGGGTATGATAATCACATTTCGATAGTAGGAGAGGGGGCCTTCAAGCAAATGCTGCCTGTACTCAGGTTCAACACTGTTCATAGCTAGGATGGCAACTTGTGCTTCGGGAAGAACCAAATTTGTGTCTCCCAACACGGGAATGCCCTTGATACTAGCACCCCAGTATGATGGGTGGTCGTCTAAGAATGCAATTGGCTTGTACCCAAGCCCTTTTTCTGCATCAAGATGGCGAACTAGATCTCGCCCTTCCTGCTCTGCTCCGTAGATGACGACGGGAAGCCCATATTGCCCAGACCGAATAAGGAGGGATTTCACCACCTTTCGAATCCCGGGAACGATAAACAGTGCCAACACAAAGGCCACCGTCATCGCGAACCGGCTGGTCACTGTTCCAAGTTGCAACCAAAAAAGCAGGATCACGGATAAGGAAAAAACAATTCCTAAACTGAGCGTTTGACGCCGTAGCTCTTCAACAGCCCCCAGACCCCAGCCTGGATAGAGCTTAAAACCAACAGCAACGATTAGCCATATTGGGACGATAAATTCGATCCACCAATGAGTGAGCGGTTCACCCAAAAACGCAAGCCGGAGTGATCCGGTTATAAATAGAGCAGCAGTCAAGGCGAAAATGTCGCCCAAAATCAATGCGGCAGCATTGTAAAACCTGCGATATTCAAATGTTAATGCAGAAACATGATGACCGTGAGAGCGATGGGCCCGAACGGTTTCACCAATCATATGGTCAGAAATCTCCATGTTTTCAAGGAGGCAGTCTGTCCCAATTTTCTTTCTGGATGCTCTATTAACAATCAGTTCCATTTAGGCGTCTTTTAGTGGGTCCGGGTGATCAAGGACTTTACAGCAGTTATCGTACCAATCTCAACATATCTTGATAGATGTACTCTAAAAGGTCCAAACAGGCAATTTCGAGAGGTTGAGTTTCTTTTTTGAGACTCGTTTAGTCGGTCTGAAGAGAACTAGTATTGAACCAAACAGGCATATTGGCTGGCCTCCTTTCCTTCAATTACTTCATAGGGTTTCGCGATCTCGAAGTGAATGGACGTTGATCCATCTTCAAATTCCGGTGTACGTATCTGGTTGGAGCACAAGTGAATCATGTCTCGAGCCTCTATTTGGATATCGGCTTTGTCTACACCTTCTTTTAGCCCGTTGTTAGAAAAAGAATTGCCTAAAAAACGGTTGTAGCCGCCTTCAAATCGCTCATCGGCTCGGACCCAAATGCCAGCACCTTCATTGCCTGAGATCTCACTTTTTTCTACAGAGACATTACCAGCCGCTTGAATTAGAATACCTGAACCGGTCCATCCGTATCGCCTGGTCCCTTTAATGGAGACGTTTTCTATCACCACCTTTTCACTCCTCAATTCGACCATAACACCAGCGACCAAATTGTTTTCGAATGTGGAATAAGAGACGTGAACATCATAGTTGTCCCCGTCAAACCAAATACCTGGCCCTTCATTCCCGATGGAGGTATGGTACCGAATGGTGAGACCTTGAGAACCAATCCACTTTCCGCCACCTGACTCCCAAAATGGATCGTGTCCAACTCGGTTGTTGTAGGATGTCTCATTTCCTTGCAAAAGGCAGTTACGACACGTTCCGTTGATTCCTGCTTGTCCGTTATGGTTTGATTTGGAATCAAATATCTCATGATTTCGCCCCAAAACCTGAATTCCAACACCATTGGTCCATTCTACTCGAACAGAGTCCAACACACTTCCTTCGGTGCCCAAGCAAACCGCTCCAGCTTGAGCTTGATTTGCGGCGTGAATAAATGTGATGTTCCTTAAATAGAACCACCCAGGGGCGTTCTCATCTCCACAACCGGTCCATTCACTGCCCGGTTTGAACAATGAACCACGCTTGGATATTTCAATCATGGGTCCCGATTGCGCGTTCTGAACGAACTCAGGCTGAATAAATATTCGAGCATCCGTTTCGCTCCGTCGTTCGACGAAAAAAGAGCCGCTGTGAAGGTCCGAGAATTGAAACACTGGCTTGAGTGTCTTTCCATCCGCAACAACTAGTTCTCGCTCGTAGGTGGTGTCACTCCCGTAGAAGCCCAATGGGAAATAGTCATTGACAACCCATAGAGAATCGGAATAGGGAGTTGCGTGGCCAAAGACATCAGCCCCAGAAACCACTACATGGTGACCTTCGGCTGCTCCAATGAACAACCGACCATTCGGCCCTGCTCCACCTCGCCGCGGCCTGATTTCCTCTCTGTAAATGCCAGACTCAATCAGAAGGGAGTCGCCCGGCTGTAATAAATCCATTCCGATGGGAGTCGAAATCGATTTAAATGGTAGCTCCCTAGTGCCTGGGTTTGAATCGTTTGCAGCGGGGTTGTGCTGGCTGACCCAATAAGTTCTCTGTGTCGATTCCGGCGCCAGCGTACTTGCTAGTATCCAAGGCAGTAACAAAATCGCGACCACGGGCCACATTTTAGTTTTGACAACCTGTAGCAAAGCGCCCACGATAAATCTAGGATTATGAACTACATACCGACGCCAAAGCCGCTTAGGCTCCATAGATAGCCGAAATAGCCACTCTAATCCCGCATTCCCCATCCACTTTGGAGCCTGACGAATGGTACCACTGTGGAAATCGAACGCGGCTCCAACCCCAAGTTGAACAGCTCGTATAGACGACTTGTGGGCAGCCATCCACCGTTCTTGTTTTGGGCAGCCAATGCCTACAAACAAAATATTAGTATCCGAGGAGGCCACTTCACGAACGACCTCTTTATCCTCTTCATCCGTCAACGGGCGAAATGGAGGAGCCCACGAATAGGACACGTTTAGTTTTGGGAATTGAACCGATAGAAAGGACTTGAACGAGGCGAGACTTTCTTCAGTACCCCCGTACAAACCGATATTCAAACCCTCACGTTCTGCCATTTCGCAAACACGGAGTACCAGTTCAGGACCATACACTCGTTCAGATTCTGGCAATCCAAGATGTTTTAGCATCCACACAAGCGGCATGCCATCGGATGTTACTAGGTCTGCTCGGTTCACTACCTGGCTAAACTCTTGAGAATCAACCGTCTCCATAGTCATATGGACGTTTGCCACGCAAACATATCTCGACTCTTTGGCCCTAGCCCACTCCGCGATTTGCTCGGTACATGTCGCATACGTACCTGAGTTAACCTTCATCCCCAAAATATGTCTGTGGCTCAGGCTCATCCTTTGGCACCTTCGCGGCTTAGGACATGTCGTCGAATCACGACAGGAATTTGGTCTAGCCCCATTTCTGGTTGTGTTTTATAGAGGTGGACCGCACCAATTCCGAAGCCAATCACACTCCAAAGCCAGATTCCGCCCATAGGACCCTCAAGGAACACATCAAACGAAGCATTGACCATGAAGGCCAGCCAATAGGCCAGTAGAAAGGAGAATATGCCGTGCCAATTGTGCATTGAACGCCTGCGCGCTTCCAAGCAGTACTTCAACAGCGTGAAGAACCACGTTAAATGGACCGCTAGCCAAAGTCCGAACCCAATGACACCTGACCTCGCAAGGATGTTCATGTGGGCGTTGTGTGGACTTCGGAGGGCATCATCACCCAATACTTGATACCCGTCGTCATTGGCTAGGTTAATCCCATATCCCTTACCAAAAAGGAAGTACTTGCCGCCAAACGTGTATCCAATGATATCAGACCACCAATCCAACCGCCAAGACTTTGTTGTTTCGAGCTTTGAGGATGCTGAATTATCGAAAGTCGACACGACGTTGTCTGTCAGTTGCTCCACCGAGATAACCCGGCCGTACCCTAGGTCTACCTTGGGGTTAATTAGAAGGACGGCCGTAATAGAAAGCGTACAGGCAAAAACGATTGCTGAAAGCTTCATTTTTGGAGGATTGAGCAACAATAACAACCCGAAAGCCGCGCCAAAAGCCAACATGCCGGCCCGCTTGCTGATCAATAAAATTCCTAAGTTGAAAAGCAGTAACGGGACGAAAACAAGGCG
Source organism: bacterium (assembly GCA_013204185.1). GTDB lineage: Bacteria > Bacteroidota > Rhodothermia > Rhodothermales > UBA10348 > UBA10348. The sequence continues at coordinate 8,982 of JABMOI010000059.1, forward strand.
ATTACGGCTCATTCCAACCGCAATAAAAGCCGCTATTCCAGACAAGTGAACCAACAGGTCACCGCCTTTGGATTCAAAGAAATCAATGGAAGAACCGGGTAGTTTAAAGCCTTTGGCAACTTGTGACGTCATGATGACGAACATCAACCAGGCGAGAGCCAAAAAAACGATACTAAACGTTCTGTACCGCAGCAGAATCCATCGAAAAACAGGGGGCGAGGACACAATAATGGATGCAACGATGAGGCCGAACACTGAATAACCCCATAAAACGCCATCTCGAAGGGCAAACACTCCATATTGGGGTATATGGGGAAGTGTCATCATCAAGCTCCAGATTAAAAAGGCCAAAAGAATCTTGGAGACGGGATATGCAAATAGTCGCCCAAGTGAACGCGAGCTCACAAGGGCAATTAGGCCGATGGAAAGGACAACTTCCCCGATGTAGACTGGGGCAAAACCCAGGTTTGCAAAACCTCTGCCAATGATCCCGTAACCCATCAGAATGAATATCCATCCGATCAAAAAGACGCGGGAGGACACAGAAGGGGTAGGGGGAACCCAAGCACGGTCGGGTTTCGACATGCTCTGAATTGTATTGCGAATCGAATTTCCTTCGACCCGACCCTTTCTCTTTGGAAGCGTTTTTCGATTTTGATGGGATGATGGTCCCTGAACATTGCTGGATCCTATGTGCCGAGATGCATGCGAGACGTCGTCTGTTCTGCCTGGAGGCATTTCAGACGGCTTGACTAACTGAATTGGAATAGAACCAGGTACCATTAAGTTGGCCTGGGGTTGTCCCCTACCTGCAGGTCGGTTTACCATTGATTCAGTCGAATCAATTTTCGTATGCGAAATGGGATCCCTCATACGGACACCTGTGGGTTAGAAACAGGCCGGCTTGGAGCACTCGACGTAGCGCGACCACGAAGTTTTGATTTCAAGGCTGGGCGGGCGTCGACTCTGGTTTTAGCAGAATTCTGAACGGCACCGCCGTGAATTAGGCTCAGATCATTGGATTTGACCGA
>JABMOI010000060.1 GCA_013204185.1 bacterium
GGAATGCGCGCTTCGGTGCGATTGAAAACGTCTTCGATGGTTGGATCTGAGACAGCGGTTTGTTCGGAGCAGCCGCTCGTTGAGAGTAAAAAGAGGCAAACAACGAAAAGCGAAGCGCGGAAGGAACGTGACATATCATCAAACCCAGCATAAGTGGATGGGGGGACCTAATTGCATTTGATCCGGTAGGTCACTAATGTAGTCAAATTGCGGAACTAGTCACGTAGCTGGGCAAGTCTGATTCAGATGCATAAAGCTGGCAAATTGATATTGGTTTGTTTCATATGCCTCAGCGTTATCACGCTCGTGGTTTACGCAATTGATTTTCTTTTTTAACCTTATCGAGACGTCTTATGAAAAAGAATATGGGTTCAATGGACCGTATTGTCCGTGTAGTTGTAGCCATCGTTCTTGCAGCTCTCTACTTCACTAATGTGTTGACTGGCACGCTAGCAACAGTGGCTGTAGCCGTGGCGGTGATATTCTTGCTCACGAGCGCAGTTGGGACGTGCGGTTTGTACATCCCCTTCGGCGTTTCGACCTGCGAAACGAAGGAAGGCTAGGCCACTTGGACTAGGTCGTCTTTCCCTTCTTCAAACTTGACGCCAACGAGTTTTGAAACGCCCTGCTCCTGCATGGTGATGCCATACATACGGTCTGCCGCTTCCATCGTACGCTTGTTGTGCGTTACGAGGACGAACTGCGTCGATTTTGAGAACGTGCGGATCAGATGCATGAAACGGTCTACGTTCGCATCGTCGAGTGGCGCGTCCACTTCGTCCAGAATACAGAATGGGCTCGGTTTGACCAGGTAGATGGCAAACAGAAGCGCGATGGCTGTGAGGGTCTTTTCGCCCCCGGAAAGCTGCGCCAACACACTAGGCTTTTTGCCTTTGGGCTTGGCCATGATCATGACGTCTGATTCCAGAGGATCGGAGTCGTCCTGAAGCATGATATCGGCAGAAGCGTCTTCCCCAAACAGTTCGACGAACAGCCGCTGGAAGTTGGTGCGAATGGCCCCGAAGGTGACGTCAAATCGCTCACACGCTGTCGTGTTTATCTCATCGATGGTGGTCATGAGCGTCGCTTCAGCCTGTTCAAGGTCTTGGAGCTGCGTCCTCATAAACTCCAGTCTATCCCGCTCTTCTTCAAAGGAATCCAGCGCAAGCGCATTGACGGGTCCTAAATGCCGAATTTTTGTACGAAGTGTCTGGACTTCTTCTTTCGCTTGATGCCTGTTAAATCCTTCAGGCACATCAAACGTGTAGGTAGTTAGGTCTACCTCGAAATCTTCGGCAATGCTGGCGATAAGGTCTTCAAGGCGGGTCTCTAACTCTGCTTTCCGAACCGCACGAGTTGATTCCTCTTTCATGGCCCCTTCGCGCTCACGGCGAAGCTCGCGAAGCCGCATTTCCATTTCAGAAATAGCAACTTTGGTCTCCATCAAGCTGTCTTTCGCGGTCGAAACGGCCCCGTCCAGCTCCCCTTTGGCTTCTTGTTTTTCAGCAATTCCAGTTTGAAGCTCAGTGCATCGTTTTTCAAGCGTCGTGCGCTGCTCATTCAAACGTTTGACAACCTCAATTCGGTCTGCAGCACGCTGCTCGAGCCGAGAAATGTCCTCCCGGGTGCGCAATACGTCGCGCTTTAAGTTGTCTAGCCGGTTACGCGTTTGGACTGCTGTAATGTTAGCTTCGTTGAACAAGCTGAATGCTTTGCGACTGGCCTCTTCAATTCCTGTAAAAGCGGCTTCCGCGTCGGCGCGCTTATTTTGCAGCTCCGCAACGCGCACAGTAAACGACTTTAGATCTTTGGTAGCCGCTGCCAATTCGACGTCGGCACCTTCTTTTTGCGTGGTGAGCCTGTCAATTCGGTCCCCAATTTCTTTGTCGCGATCCTTCAGCGTTTCTCTCTCGTACGCCGTGCGAGACAACGCCTTTTCGCTTACTGAATACGCCTGAGCTAACCGATCGAAATCCGATTTGAGCGCCCTAAGCGGAATGGCCTCTAGTTCTTCGCGAATAACGTGGTACGCTTTGGCGGCTTTCTGAGCAGCGGCCTCTGTTTCACTCAGGCGAATACGGGCGGCGTCCAACTGTTCACGGCGGCCGAGGCGTGCCGAGGCCGGACTGCTTCCCGTAGCCCGACTTCCGGCGTGAATCGTTCCATTAGGAGCGCTCCATTCGCCAGTGGTTGTCAACATGCGGCCAGGAATGGTTGCAGGCAAGCCGTCGAGCGAATCGACGAGATAGCAGCCTGAAAACAAAAGCGGAATGAGGGAAGCATAGGCTGGGTCGATAGGCCGAACAAGCTTGCCTAGCGGCGCAAACGAAGGATCAGACTTGGGCGCGGCAATGACGGCCAGCCTTTCCAACACTAAAAACGTTGCTCTTCCTTTTTCATGTGAACGAAGGCTTTTAATGGCAGCTCTCGCTTCATTCTCCGTTTCAACAACGATACAGGATGCAAATTCTCCGAGGGCGGAATCGATGGCGATCCGATGCGCATCGTCGCAGCTCAGGACGTCTGCCACGGTTAGCATGTCCGCAGAAGACCATTCCTTGGACGTAGCCAAAAATTGAACAGGTTCTGCAAAATCGTCGTATCCGGCCAGCAATCCTTCAAGCAACGAGCTTTCAGCAGTAGCCGAATCGTGGAGCCGCTCTGCAGCGCGCATTTCGCCACGTGCTTTTTCGAGCGCGGTGGACCAGTCGGCCTGTTTCATTTCTGCGGCCGTCAACGCTGCTTTCGCTCCGTCGCGAGCAGCTAAAGCCGTCTGATATTCTGACTCGGCCGCCTTGTACCGTTTGTCTAATTCAATATTCGCTTCGCCCAGCGATCCAAGAGAAGTTTTCGCCGCCAGCAGATCCGCTACCGAGATTTCAATCCGACTCGTAAGACGGTCAATTAGGCGCTGGCGATCTGTTTTTGAGTTAAACGCATCACGTTCTTCAAGTCGAAGATTGTGAAGCATTACCTGATGTTTTTGTTGGGACGTCTGCGCTTCGTCCTTGATGCGCTTGGCGTCCGTTAATTCACCTTCCGCTTTTTCCGCAGCAGGCAGCACTTCAGCCATTTCCTTTTCAGAGCGAAGCAAGAGCTCAGATAAGGTCTCGCGCTGGCCCGTGGCCGCCGCGCGCTCTTCTTCCAACCGAGCCATGTCCCTAGAAATGGTGGAAAGCCGCTCGGTGCCAACCCGGAGATCCGATTCGAGGGCTCTGAGCATTTCCATGTGGTCGGCGAGGCGAGTTTGAGCCTCAACCACCAACTTTTCTCTGTTGATATGATCCGCGCGAAACGCTTCATACCCAGCTTCTTCTGAAACCAGCTTGGCAGACAAACCGGCTGCTGCGTCCGAGAACTGAACAATTCCTTTTTTTACTTCAGTCGCTTCATCGGCTAGGCTTCGGTATTCCATTCCAGCCAGCATAAGCTCTAGCTCATGCAGACGGGTCTCATACTTTTTGAATTTACCGGCTTTGTGGGCTTGACGCTCCAGGCTTTTGACGCGTTTATCTAGTTCATCCGTCAGGTCTCGAACGCGATCGAGGTCTGCTTGGGTGCCCTTCAATTTTCTGAGGGTCTGCCCGCGGCGAATCTTGTACTTGGTGATCCCGGCAGCCTCTTCAAACAAATGGCGCCTGTCGGCGGCGTTGTCCGAGAGGATTTCCTCGATCATTTTCAATTCGATCACAGAATAGGCTCCTGCGCCCATTCCCGTGTCCATAAACAAATCCGTGATGTCCTTGAGACGGCATTGAACGCCGTTCAGCAAGTACTCGGATTCGCCTGATCTGAAAAGCCTGCGGCCAATGGTTACTTCACTGTACTCCGTAGGCAGAATGCCCCTGGTGTTTTCAATGGTGAGTAGAACCTCGGACATTCCCAACGAGCGACGCTTCGACGTGCCGTTAAAAATGACGCTGTCCATCTTATCTGACCGCAAGATGCGTGCGCGCTGCTCCCCGATAACCCATCGGACAGCATCCACAATATTTGATTTCCCGCAGCCATTCGGTCCTACAACGACCGTGACTCCGGGAGAAAAATCGACTACTGTTCTGTCGGCAAAACTCTTGAACCCGTGGAGTTCAAGTTTACTTAGATACATGGATCGCTATGGGAAGTCTTGTGCGGTTAAAAACATATGGGCAATGTCCAATAAACCGCGTTTATAGCCGTTTTGCAAATCGAGTTATCAACAAGAAACAGGTTCAAAATGGCCGCGTCTAAGGCGTTGTCTCGCAATGTGATAGTCGATTTATTGAGCTGGAAAAGAGAATGGTTGTCCGTTATTGCGAAGACGAACGTGTCCAACTTGTATTGCTGTCATTTGTAATTGGAATATCCGTAGTCCCATTTTTGACAAGGTGAGCCGACAGAAGACGCTAGTTTCTCCGTTTAGAGCTACCAAAACCATTTCAGCAATTGGATTCCTTTTTTCATCGTGATTGCTTACTCTGTTAGCGGTTCCGCCCACCCAGAAATTGGTAGAATCCATGTCCACTGAGGGAATGGTTACACAGCTAATTTCGGCTCACCGAGAAGGAGATAATCTTGCCGGTGACCGCTTGTTTGCACTCGTCTACGATGAGCTGCACGCAATGGCGCGTAGACAACTCAAGTTTAGAAGCCCAGGCGAAACCCTGAACACCACCGGCCTCGTCCACGAAGCGTACTTGAAGCTGTTTGACCGAGATGAAAACGGATGGAATGACCGGGTTCACTTTTTCTCCGTTACCGCACGTGCCATGCGGCAGATTCTGGTAGACTATGCCAGAAAGATAAATGCAGAAAAACGAGGCGGCGGTGCGCATCATACTGAGATTGATGCCTCCATCATTAGTGATAGCCGTGGAAACATCGATATTTTGGACCTGGACACTGCCCTCAAGCAACTCGAAGAACTAAACCCGCGCCTAGCCACCATTGTCGAGTGTCGGTTTTTTGGCGGGATGTCTATCGAGGAAACTGCGGCGCTTCTTGACGTTTCATCGCGTACGATCGATCGCGAATGGTTAAAGGCCAAGTCGTTTCTGTACATTGCCTTGCAGCAAGAGTAGGATTCGATAGCGCGAAACGCGTCCTTGGTCCATTTAGCTGGTCCAGCTTCGCAGACTTCAAGAAAGCCGAATATGAAAAAAGCCGAATATGAAAAAAATCAGCCCTGATCGGTGGAGGAAGATTGAGGCGTTGATGGACCTAGCGCTAGAGGTATCGGCTTCAGAGCGTGAGGATTTGGTACGCAAGGAGGCCAAAGACGATGTGGATTTGGCTGAACAGGTATTAAAACTGCTCGCGGCTAGTGACGAATCGTCTGAGTTTATGGAGGCAGCCGATAGCCGGTCGCAATTGGAAGGTGTGCTTGCCAAAATGGCGCGCACCGTTGAAGAAAATGAATCTGAGCCCGAAGCCTTGACGAAGGTGGGACCGTATCAAATTGTCCGCCAACTGGGGCGCGGAGGTATGGGGCAGGTCTACCTTGCCGTTCGCGACGACCAGGCATTTAAGCGGTACGTTGCCCTCAAGATTATTCGCCGAGGCATGGACTCGGAAGATATTCGCGTCCGGTTTCGCACCGAGCGTCGCATCCTGGCCAGCTTAACCCATCCCAATATTGCTCGCCTCTTAGATGGTGGGTCTACGGATGATGGTCAGGCTTACTTCGTAATGGACTATGTGGACGGCAAGCCCATCGACGTGTATTGCGACGAACACAAGCTTTCGCTCAAGGAGCGCCTCGAACTGTTCGAGAAAGTGGCTTCGGCCGTGCACTATGCGCATCAAAACCTAATTGTACATCGCGACCTAAAGCCGGGTAACATCCTTGTTACCGAGGACGGCACGGTAAAGTTATTGGATTTCGGAATCGCAAAGTTTCTGAATCCCGATATGGCGGGATATACCGTCCCGATGACCAAAACTGAAGTCCGGGTCATGACGCCGGAGTATGCTTCGCCGGAGCAAGTGCGGGGCGAGGCTGTGACAACGGCTTCAGACGTGTACCAGTTGGGCATTTTGTTGTATGAACTGCTCACGGGGCATCGTCCTTTCTCCTTTGAAACCCGAGCTAAGGGAGAAATAGAAAAAATCATTCTGGAACAGGCGCCCGAAAAGCCGTCCACCATGATTGGTAAGACAGAAACGCTTCCCCAATCCTCGGTGAGCCCCAGTTCTGTTTCCAGGCAACGGGGCACACCACTCGAGCGGCTCCGAAAACAACTGACCGGAGATTTGGACCGCATCGTGTTGATGGCGCTCAGGAAAGAGATTGACCGCAGGTACCAATCGGCAGATCAGTTACTAAAGGATCTTCAAAATTATCGTGCTGGGCGTCCCGTATCGGCTCAGGCGGATACATTTAGGTACCGAGCCACTCGATTTGTTCAGCGAAACAAGCTGGGTGTTGCGGCTGGCTCGATTGCAGTGCTTGCGCTACTCGTGATCACCGGGATTTCGATTCGATATGCGGCCATTACGGCGCAGCAACGAGACCAAATAGAAATAGAGGCCAAAAAGGCGGGCCAGGTTCGCGACTACCTGCTAGATTTATTTGAGCAAGCTAATCCTGAATTTAATTCTGGAATAGAACCAACGGCTCACGACCTGTTGCGCCGAGGATCGGAAAACATTTTAGAGCGGCTCACCGACCAACCTGCCGTGCAGAGCGAATTGTTATACACCATTGGGCTGGTTTCTGCGGAGCTCGGGTACTTTGATGAGGCTAGGCCGCTCTTGGAACGATCGCTTGAAATTGAGCAGCAGCTCGCTGGCGATGGAATAACCTCCGGTTTAGCACAGAGTTTTTATGGTCTGGGATACCTCGAGGACGAAATTGGAGAGGAAACGACTGCCATAGCCTTGCTGCAACGGTCTCTTGACATCCGGATGGTCCTATTTGGTGAACGGGATGTTCGAACGGCGGAGTCGCTCAATGACCTAGCAGCGGCCATGTACAATTCGAGGGCGTATCCTGAAGACTCCGTCATGGCTCTTTGGAATCGGGCCTTGGATGTTCGCCGGGAGCTTTTACCAACCGATCATAAAGACATTATCGAAACGCTTGCCAACGTAGGGAATGCCTACGCAGAACAAGGAGACTTTGAATTGGCAGAAGCGACATTCAAACAGGCGCGTGAAATGGCAGAGCGCTCCCTTTCGACCAACCATCCGTTTTATGCATCCATCGCATACGGCTATGGCACGACGCTGTACGACCTTGAACGGTACGTCGAGGCCGAGACACTACTTCGGGATGCGCTTGCCTCTAGGAGTAGAATCTATGGCCCTGAGAGCGACCCAGTAGCGAACACAATGAATTGGCTGGCTCGCGTTCTGTTCAAAAAAGGTCAGTTGCAGGAGGCCGAACAGTATTTCGTCGATTCGAAAAACGTGCACGCGAAGATTTTTGGCTCCGAATCCTGGTTTGTCGCGCGCGATCTCAATATTCTTGGACGCTTTTACGAGCAGACGTCCCGCCCCCGAGAGGCGAAGCAAGCATTCGCAGAAGCCTACTTAATTGCGCAAGTATCCGCTCCTTCGTTTAGCACGACTACCTTCTCGATTGCTCAAAGTCTGGCTCGGCTTCAGATGCTTGACAACGAGTTTTTGTCTGCTTCGAGGCTATTAGAGGAGTTGATAACTTCGTTTATCGAGGACTGGGGCGAAAAGGACACCGACATAGCAAGCGCACAACTGATGCTCGGCGCGTGCTACGTAGAGCTTAATTCAATGGAAGCGGCTGCCATCCAGTTGGAGCGCGCGAGGTCCGTCTTTGGTCAAACTCCGAGCGAATTCAAGGAAGAGCTAGCTCAGATTGACAACCTGATTGATCGAGCGCAGAACTAGCTCCCTGTTAGTTCTTTGTCCCTTTTGACGACACGGTTTCAAACACAAGGCCTTCCCCTTTCTTCGCCGTATCGATTACAATGGTATCCCCAGGTTCAAGCCATCCTGAAAGCACTTCTTCGGCGAGCTTGTTGGTGATTTCCCTCTGAATGACCCGTTTTAAGGGCCTGGCTCCAAATACTGGGTCGAAACCTACTTCGGCAACGTAGTCTTTCCCAGCATCGGTCAATTCAACTTCTAGGAAATTGCTTGCCAACGCCATTTTTCGAACCCGTTCAAACTGAATATCCACGATCCGGCGAATTTCTGCTCTGCCAAGTGGATGAAAGGTTACGATTTCGTCGATTCGGTTTAGAAACTCAGGGCGTAGTCGCTGTTTGAGAAATACCATCAACTCGGCCTGCAGATCTGTTTCATCCTTCGCGGTTAGGGCGCCCTTTTTGGCGTCCATTCGGGCTTGAATGACCTCGCTTCCCAAGTTGGATGTCATGATGATGATGGTGTTCTTGAAATCGATCACGCGACCTTTATTGTCCGTTAAGCGGCCATCGTCCAGGACTTGCAGAAGGACGTTAAACACTTCTGCATGGGCTTTTTCGATCTCATCTAACAGCACAACTGAATACGGTTTGCGCCGCAC
>JABMOI010000061.1 GCA_013204185.1 bacterium
ATACAGAAGCGCCTTCCTGAATGAGGTTTCTAGCCAAACGAAGCGAAGTGTCGTAAGCGATTTCATCTTCCGGAAGCAGCTTACCTTCAAATTCGCCGATTGTCCCAGGATCCGGACCGCCGTGCCCTCCTACAATGTAGTAGACATGGCCTTCAAGCCGATCTGTCAATACTGGAACTCGTTCGTACGTCGAACCGAAAATAGGGTAGACTTTTGAAGTAGACGCTACCTTGTAGGTGCGTCCTACTAAAAGGACATCTTTTCCGCCTAGGGCCCGCTCATTCATTGATTTAAATTCTGAAACAGCAGACGGCGTAGGTGCGATACCGTTTTGCCGAAGCAAACTATAGATCCCGTCTCCTTCCCTCGCAGTTACCGTAACATGTTCCTGCGCAACAGATTGCGAGGAAATAGCGATACTAAAAATGAGCAGAACAAGGAAAATATAGAGCGTTTTCATGTTTCGGTCGGTTCCAAATATTAAGTCTCAATATAGGTTTTATCGACGAGTTCGCGAGGTACTTAACAGATTGGGCCCTATATCGTCGTAAATAAAATGGAACAGCAATTGTAGGATGGGATGAAAATCTGCTTACCTCCTTTGTATACTGCGTTTACCCTACCTCGCCCTGCCAACATCATGAAGAACAAACTATTTGCTTGCCTCCTCGGGCTTGCAGTGTGCCTCCCAATTGGATTGGTCTTCGGACAAGAATCCAATACGACCGAATTGGTTCCCACTGAGCGGCGCCTGATGATGTATCGAGTGCGCGGTGTCTACCCAGGCGAGCAAGGTATTCTTGCCTACATCCTCGAGTCCTCAAAAGACGGCCTTTTTGATGGCTCGACTGGGGTTGTTAGATCAGTATTCAACAATGGCGGGCGGGAAGGGTCTGCAGCCGACGAACTCGGAAGAGCGCAGGCTTTCGAAGTCACTGACTCGCTTTCATGGATTGCGGTAGTCCTAACAGATTCTTCCACTACAGATGGCTATTTGTACGAAAATGACGTCGTTGAGCTGGCAACCGATATCCCAATCTTAGACTACCGAAGCGTGTTTTTTGATTTCGTCCGAAACTCAGTAGAGTTTTATGACAATTTCGACCAGCCCATTTTCAATCGAGGCCAAATTCTTCAATCCGATAGCCCTGAGCTCGAAATTGAATTGGAAACCGTGATGGCTGAGCAAGTGCGTGAGACGGGCGCCGACATTCGTCCCCAGATCCCGGACAATCCTCAATGGGATCTATTGATTGAAGGGGGCAGATTTGCAGGGATGAAGTTGGTAGATGCCTTGGAGTCTACTACGTACGAAAACATTCACGCTTTCCTTGGTTTTGTTACGTCTTACCCTGGAAAATACTTGGGTGGGACGTGGAAGATCAACGAAACGTATGCAACCTGGCTCATTAATGCGGCTCCCCCAGGGCAAGTGGAACTGCGCGACATGCTGTTGGCTGCGATGGATACGCCTGCATTTGACTCCCTCCTAGCTGAATACAGCGATGAACTAACAGACGGTATTTTTACTTCGAACTGGAATAACCAAGCTGAAGCCTTGGGGGATGAAAACAAGCTTGAAGAAGCCATTGCGCTAAGCGACGTCGTGGCGCTGGTTGCGTCTCACCTTGGGGACAACAACATGTACGGATATATGCTCTTCTCTCGGGCAGATATTGCCGCTTCCGCGGAAGAACTGGATACAGCTGTCAATCTATACCAAAAAGCAATCCAAGCATTCGAAGAAACGAATGACATCGCGGGAAAAGGAATGGCGGTTAACAACCTTGGAAACAAGCTCAATGACTTGGATCGATACGCCGAAGCAGACTCGCTTTTCAATGAAGCAATCTCACTAAAACTGCGCCTGATGCAGGAGGATACAGATAATAATTTACGTGCCAGTCTCGCCTCTTCATCCTATGGGAAAGGGACAAGTCTGTTGAATTTGGGTCAGTTAGAGGACGCGATTGCATCGTTTCAAACGGCCGATTCGCTCTACGTCTTAGAAGGATCGCTCTCTAGCCAACGAAGTCACACGTACACGCTGAATCAAATTGGCAAAGCCTTCCTCAAGTCCGACAAGTACGACAAAGCCATTGAGCAGTACCGACTTTCTTTTGATGCCTCCCAAGCCATGGGCGACGACGAGGGGAAAGCCGATGCGCTCGACGAAATGGGATATGCTCATTCCGTTCAGGGGAAGGATCAAGATGCTCTTGACGCATTCGAGCGGGCATACGATTTGCATGTTCTATCCGGTAATTTAAAAGATGCTGGCTATTCAAAGTCGCAATCTGGGCAGTCTCTTTGGAGGCTAAAACGATTCGACGAAGCCATCGTGGCTCATCACGCCGCTATCGCGATCCGAGAGCAAGCTGGTTTCGTGTCTGGGCAAGCGTATTCTTGGCTTAAACTGGGCGACCTGTACAAGGAAGCAGGAGACCCTCTGAACGCTATCTCCGCCTTCGATACAGCCTCCAGCCTGTACGACCAGGTCGGAAATCGATCGGGCGCTGCCGATGTCTTGGAGACGCTCGGGGATATGTATATCAGTGTCGAAGACTATGCTAAGGCTGCTCAGACTCATCTGAAGGCGCTTGAGATTCGGCAAGAGCTTTTACTCGCTTTTGAAACGGCCACCAGTTTAAACGATGTCGCCGGAGCGTATTTCAGCGACCGCAAGTTTGATGAGGCCAAAAAGTACTATGAGCAAAGCGCGGAACTACGCCGCGAATTACGTGACTATTCAGGCCTAATCAAAGCGCTTGCCAACCTCGGAAACATCTCCCACTTTCACGACCGAGATTACGAAAAGGCTCAGTCTTTATATGCAGAAGCCATCGATCTTGCCAAGCTTCAAGAAAGCAGTTACGACTTGGCTTATTGCTACAGAGGTTTAGGCAATATTGAGGAGGATACCGGAAACTCAGTCGCTGCCTTAGAACACTACACTGAGGCATTAAACCTCTTTAGCGATACAGATGACCTCGTTAACACCCACCTCCGAAGAGGCTCGGTTTTTCTCGTTCTCGGGCGTTTTGACGAATCTCGTTCAGAATACGAGGCCGCTAAAACATTGGCTGAAGAAGCGAATAGCCGGTTGGATGTTGCGAGCGCCTTGAATTCGCTCGGAGGTTTAGAAGTCACCATCGGGCAGCCAACCAAAGCACTTCAACTCGGAATGCAAAGCCTGAGGATTGCTGAAGATGTTTCAAACCCTTGGGGTATGGCGTCGGCCAATGTGATCATTGGTAATGCCTACAACGTCATGGGCACCAATCAATTAGCCGTAACGCACTACAGCATCGCAGACAGCTTGTGGGCTAGCACGGACAGCGATCTGGCACGGGCAACGCCCATCAACAACACGGGTACGATTTACTACCATCAAGGCGACTATGCAGGATCTCTGCCTTTCTTCGAAGAAGCTTATCGAATCCAAAAGGAGGCCAAAATCGAAGACAACTTTACTGCCATTCTTTTAGGAAACATTGGCGCCTCCTACATGAAAATGGGTCAGTTTGAGCTGGGCGATAAATGGCTATTGGATGGCCAAGCGTTGTCAGATAAAATTGGGGTCGAACCGAGCCGTTCAAGTATGCGCGTGCTACTAGGCGAGTCTTTGTTTAGACAACAAAAGCCTGAACAAGCACTTGAAATGCTACTTTCATCCAAGGAAATCGCCCAGAGAATTGGCGATCCCGGAAATTTGGCCTCGGCCGAATTGTGGCTTGGCAAACTGTATGACTCGATGGGGTCGTATGAGGACGCCATTGCTTCGCTAAACGAAAGCGCTCGCATCTCAAGAGAGGTTGCGGATACGCGTACCCTTTGGCAAACGCTGGATGCGCTCGGAAACGTGTATCAGCACCTGGGGCAAAAAGAAGAGGCTATTCAAAGCTTTACCCAGTCAACGATCACGATCGAACAGCTATCTGGGAGGCTGGCCTTTGGGGACAGTGCGAAGGAGTTGTATTCCAAGTCCGACGGCCGCAGCGAAGTCTACGAAAAGCTGATTCGATTGCTCGTAGAAGAAGGTAAGATTGAATTGGCCTTGTCCTATATCGAACGCAGCAACAATGAGGCGTTAAGGAAAAGCTTGGCTTCGCTTCAAATTGAATTTGCCGATCCAGAAAAAACCACCGCGTTGCAACAAGAGCGGGAGCAAAAGGCGGAGCTTGAGGCCATCGACAAACAGATTTCGGTTCAGAAGTCTAAGTCCTCTCAAGACAGGCAAGCAGACCTCATTGAAAGCCTCGAGCGCAAGCGGAATATCGCCGAACAGGATTATGTTCGATTTGTGAACCAGACCATTCGCTCGTTTCCCGAGCTTGCCGTGCATCTTAGCGATAGCGTTAATCCAAAGGACCTATCTAAAGTCAAAGGCAACATTCCTGAAAACACAGCCGTCGTGGCCTATTTGGTAGGCAATTCTGGTACGTTCATCTTTGTAGCCAACACAGATACTGTCATTGCCGTTGCCGTGGATATCGTTGCAAGCGATGTAAACTTGTTGGTAAACGAAGTTCATTCCGGACTCAAGGCGCCTGGCAGTGGATTGACTCGGAAAGCGGGCTCGGCGGCTGGCCGGCGAGACCCCAAGATTGATATTCAAGCCGCGCTTACCGACCTCTACCGGCTTCTCGTTGAACCCATCGAAGATGCCATCGCAGGAAAGGAAATGATTGCGGTCATACCGAGCGGTTCGCTTCACAAACTGCCGTTTCAAGTGCTTTCAGATCCGGAAAATGGCAAAAAGGCTCTCGTTGATGAGCACACCATCTATTACACCAGCAACCTGGGCATTTTTTCGAACGAAAACATCAAGCAAGAACTACGCATTGTGGCTTTTGGGAATGCCGATGAGTCGCTCGAATGGTCGGAACGTGAAGTAACCGAAATTGCCGACATCAAACCAGACACGCAGGTTTTCTTAAGGGAAGAAGCGACTGAAAGCCGCGTAAAGAACGTTTCCACTGATTTTAACGTCCTCCATTTGGCTACACACGGAACGCTCGATTACAACGATTTTGAGAATTCATTCCTTACTTTGGCCAAAGGCGATTCCAATTCGGAGGATGGTCACCTGACGATCGCCGAAATTTGGAGTATTGTAGGTCTAGACTCCTATCGCCTCGTTACACTGTCCGCCTGCGAAACAGCCGTCAACGACGATATATCAAACGGATGGCCTATTAGCCCTGCCAATGCCTTTTTGGAACACGTTCCTAGCGTTATTGCATCGTTGTGGGAAGTCGACGACGTGGCAACATCTATCCTAATGCAGCGATTCTATCAGAACCTTGAAACGATGGGAACGGCGAAAGCTTTGCAATTGGCACAGCTTTCGCTCTCTTCTGAGGAGTCCTACTCAGATCCTTTCTACTGGGCCCCTTTTGTGGTTATGGGAGATTGGAGATAACCTGCAATTGAAATTCATGTCCAGAATACTGGTCTTACTTATCGTATTTGGTGTCCTATTTACACCTCACGAGGGACACGCTCAGAAAAAAAGAGCGCTGTTAGTCGGGATTAACGACTATACGCCTGCTGCATCCTCTGAAAACTTCGCGCTCAGAAAGTGGAAAAACTTAGAGGGCGCCGTGAACGACGTTGAGGCCATTTCAGCTATTTTGCAGACGAGGTTAGGTTTTGATAGTATAGAACTGCTTCGCAATCAAGACGCGACAAGATCAGCCATCTTCTCTTCTATCGAACGTTTAGCTGCGGAGTCACAGCCCGGCGATGTGGTCCTGTTCTACTACGCAGGCCACGGGTCACAAATGAAAAACACGGCGAGTCGGGAAGCAGATGGCTTAGACGAAACCATCGTCCCTTACGACGTTACGAGTGGCGCACCTGACATTCGCGACAAGGAGCTACGAGACGCCTTTAATGCAATTCTTGATCGGGGTGCCTTGGTGACTCTGATCTTTGACAGCTGCCACAGCGGCTCGATTACCCGAGGAATTCCCGGAGGACAGACTCGTTACCTAGCTCCGAGCCCGCTTGTAGTCTCGGACGATAGCAATCCTCCGCGGCCTGAAGATCGCGGCGCACTCGTTTTGTCTGCCGCTCAGGACGATGAACTTGCCAGTGAACTGCTCGACGCAGATGGAAAACACAGAGGGGCGTTTAGTTGGGCGCTTGGACAGGCCTTGCTTTCAGGACAAGGAAGCGCGTCGGCCAATTCAGTTTTTCTCCAGTTGCGTGCCCTGATGAAATCCAAGGGCATGAAGCAAGAGCCCGTAATTGTTGGAAATGAAGACAGGATGAGTCAACCTCTATTCGGGGGTGCTTCTTCAGAATCCAATCCACATCAGGTTTTGGTAGCATCTATTGACGATAAAGACATCTTTTTGCAAGGCGGTCTTGCAACCGGAATACGCGAAGGCACCGAATTGATATCAGATGCTGGCGCGCGGTACGTTGTAGAACAAAATCTTGGAATGTCTCAGTCAATCGCGGTGGCCCTGGAAGGCGCGCCCATGCCGACCGCCGGAGAGGCCCTGACCATCGACAAGTTTGTGCCCTCTGCCTCTTCGCCCTTACGAGTCCACGTGCCTCCGGCAACGTTGGATTATGCAACATTAGAAGCATTAGCAACAGACTGGGACTCGTTGAACCCCATTCTAGATCCAACCGAACAGGTTCCGAATCATATCCTGTATTTCGATACCGTGTGGCACTTGCTCACCTCTTCAGGCGAAGAAGTTGATCTTGGACCAAGCCCTTCGGCCAAGAAGGTCAAGGCGGCATTGGTTGAGCCAGCAGATGGTTCTTCTGTAGTTTTGTTTATTTCATATCCTCCGTTTGACTCGTTCGGCGACCGCTTACAAGAGGATTTGGCGACGGCTGGTAGAGAAACGGCTCTCATCGAATCCTTTTCTGATGCAGAATACCTGCTAGCGGGTATTTGGAGCGGCGGCGAATTCAAGTATGCTTGGATACTGAGGGAGTCTACTCAGGCGGAATCCAACTCCCCTGCACCGCCCCGAACAGATTGGAGACTAGTGACTTTAAGCCGTTTGATTTCAGCCAGTTTGTTAACAACCGATCTTGGTAAGCTAGATGTAATCTGGAGTTGGATCAACTTGCAAAGTCCCCCAGGGGACAAGGCCTTCCCTTATGAAATTGCAGGATTTAAAAATACTAAAACAGGCGAAATGCGCGTTCAAGGTGATTCTTTGACTTTGGGAGAACAATACAACCTGGTTCTAAAAACGACCTCCAGTCGGATTCAGGATGCTCAAATGAATGCCGTAATTACAAATGTTGGCAAGCGATACCTATACGTATTCGCTCTCGATCGAGATGGCAACGGCACGCTTTTGTATCCGACAGCTCAGGATGGAAATGTTGAAAATGACATCAACTTTTTCACCAGTCTTCCTTTAGAGATGACCATTCCATCTCAAGGAGCCTTATTTAATGTTACAGCCCCCGTTGGAGTAGATTCGTTCTTTCTCCTCTCGAGCGCTGAAGCACTGCCTCAGCCTGATATTCTAACTTTTTCGGGTGTTCGCACCCGTTCAACTCCTGACGGTGAACAAACGGACCTCTCCAAGCTCTTGTTTGGGCTTGGGGGCAGCACGAGAAGCATTAGACAACCCGTGCCGCTGAACTGGTCTTTGGAAAAAATCACCGTCAGAAGCATTGATAATCCCTAATACAACCACCTACTTTCTGTTTTATACTGAATCATCATCGAAAAACAATGAACATTAAACAACGAATGGGCTCATTCATCGCCCTGCTGGTGCTTTTAGTTCTTCCACAGAATGTGGTAGCACAAGCGCCTTCTACAACGTCCGTAAAAACGTACTGTGATAGCTCAATTTCAGCGTCGGACTGTCAGATGGCAGAACGGGTCGCGAACAAGCTGGCTTCCGTGATCACGCTCGAGCATTCGCTTCATACCTGGCCGCCAGACTTATACATTCACGACCAGAAGGACGAAAACGGAAATCCGATGCTCAACGCATTCGCACATGCTTGTGGTGGCGATATCGATGAAGGCATGCCGCATGACTGCACGGCGCCTGAAGGCTCTACGAAGCCTCATGTTCACTTCACTAAGAAGATATTAGATGATGTGGTTCAGGGAGACGAGAGTCGGTTGGCATTGATTATGGGCCATGAAATGGGTCATATAACGTCAGGCCACACCACTCCTTATGCATACCGTTTGATGGCAGAGTCTGAAGTTGGTTTTTACGCGTTCGGAAGGCAGCAAGAAATTATCTCTGACATTCGTGGGACTCAGTACGGATTGGCCGCAGGTTATAGCTTGGAAAAAATGCTAAATGCATTTTATAAGTTTATTGACCTCGATTTGAGCTACTCATCTTTCGAAGGTCTTGGCTATTCGCATCCTTCGTGGGAAGAACGCCTTACCTTCATTGATGAGGACAGAGTGGGTCTGTGGCGGTCAATGATGGCCTTCAAAACAGGCGTCTCTATGCTGGCTAGCGAGCAGTATGCTGTTGCTACCAATCTATTTCGAAGCGTTGTAGCTCAGTTCCCAGACAGCTATGAGGCACAAGCCAACTTGGGATACGCTCAGCTCATGGACTACCTTGACCAACTTGAGCCAGCCGATATCCAGGCGTTTGGCGTTGGCCAGATTGTGGTCGGAGCGTTCACTAGACGTCCTGAGTCTATGGAGCCAGCTATGCGTGGGATTAACACAGGGCTGTGGTTCCAGGCTACAACTTCGCTACAATCGGCACTTCGTTTGAATCCCTCCATGGCTGAAGCCAAAGCCAATCTTGGTATTGCATACCTAGTGCAGCCTAACGGTGGCGACAAGGCACAAGCCAAGCAGTATTTGCTGGAAGCGGTAGCTTTGGCTCAAAACGATCCGTCCATGGATAGCCGGGCGAAAGCAGCCATATTCATTAATGCGGGTGTCGCGGAAATGGCTGAGGGCCTACTGCAGGATTCCTTTAATCATATGATTGCGGCAGAAACGGAACTCAATATGGTGTCCGGTTTCGCAGGAAGTCCAGATCGCGTAGTTCGGGGCGAACTAGAAGCTGGCCTCTACTACAACACGGCGCTGATCCTTTCAAAAGTCAACAACGCTGAAGCTCAAACGGGCGCTGCAGATTATTTCCATGCCTACCTCTCTGGTCAAAGCCCCTCCTCTAACTGGTGGCAGCTTGCTTACAATCAGTATGTTCTTGCATGTAAAGCCATTGGCCGCACGCCAAACACTGTTTCAAGTTACCAGAAAAGTCATGTGACGACGTTCCGCACCTTGAGTGGAATCACCTTCGAAAACGGTACACAGGTAACGCTGGGACAACCGGTGGATGAGTTTATCAATGACATGACACGTCGTGGCGGTGACTCTGCTGCGTATTTGGATTCGCCGGTAATCGAAAATACCGATTTACATGACTACTCTTTCTACCTCGCAGGTACGTCTATTTTTGCAACCCAGGAAGTATTGAGTGTCCAGATGTATGGCACTTCTTCTCCTAAACTGACTGTTCAAGAATCTGGTCTTGGTGCTAAATCCTATACGTTGAGTGTTGGAATGCCAATTGCAGACTTGGACCGCATTTTGGGTTCCAATTGGGAAAAAAGGCTGGTAGTTGACTTCTCCGCTGGATACCGATTCTATCGTGACCTTGGATTGGCCGTCCGCATTCAAGATGGCCTTGTGGCTGAATTGGTCGTGACTCAGATTCCTTACCAGCAGTTCTGGGAGCCAGAAGTTGAGTAATTAAGTTATTCGAGATTGATGTATAAGAAAGCGGGGCGGGCCATTACATGGCCCGCCCCGCTCTTTTTTAGTGCTCTAATTTCTACGAACTATCGTGGCAGACGCTGATCCATATCGGCAACAACGAATGCCATAACTCCCATGGTAGCCACAGATTTGGCCACTTCTACTGGATCCAACTTATCTACGTAATCCGCATTGGTATGGTGGTACCAGAAATACTTCGTTCCATCGACGTTTAGTCCCATTCCAGGAACCCCCTCCTGCATGATAGGGCCAATATCTGCGCCCCCTCCACCTTTTGTGATTACGCCAGAGTCAATGCTTTTCAACAGGCCGCCAACTTGAGTTATGATGTCAAAAGCCGCCTCACTTCCTGAAAATCCAAATCCAATGGGAGCAAACACGCCACCGTCCGACTCCATAGCCAATATGTGATTATCCAATTCATCGATGTGGGCATCTTTGTACGCATTTCCGCCGCGCATACCATTCTCTTCGTTGGTCCACATAACCACACGAATCGTTCTTTTGGGACGCAAACCTAGTTTTTTCATCAAACGAAGCGCCTCCCAAGCTGCAACACAGCCTCCAGCATCGTCCATTGCGCCGGTTCCCACATCCCACGAATCAATGTGACCTCCAAAAACGATGACTTCGTCTGGAAATTCACTTCCTACTAATTCCCCAACGACATTTCTCGACTCAGAGTCGGGTAGCCACACATCATCCAACTTGAGCGTCACGGAAATTGTGTGACCCCGATCTTGCATGCGCTGCATCATGAGCGCGTCTTCAACTGTAACGGCCGCGTGCGGAATTTTAGGGACTCCGTCTGCATAGCTAGAGTTTCCCGTGTGAGGGGTGTACAACGAGTTGGGAGTGACTGAGCGGACCAGGCTTGCAATTGCACCCGCTTCTGCAGCTTTGATTGCTCCGTTTCCCCGATAACTAACCGTGGCACCATACGATGTAAATGGAACGTTCCATAGCACGATTTTTCCCTTCGCTTTAGCCTTATTCGCCTCTAGGTCATCATAGGAGCTTACGACAAACACCTCCCCAGTTACCCCGTTAGGACCCGTTCCTACGGTCCCTCCTAAACCCAAAATCTGCAATTTTCTGTGGTGAGGAGCGAGTAACACGAGCGACTCCTCCCCGCGAACCCAATGAGGAACCATTACTTTTTCGCCTCGAACGTTTTCGAGGCCGTCTGCCTTCATCGCCTCCAAAATCCAATCGATGGCCGTTTCTAGATTGTCTGAACCTGAAAAACGTGGTCCAAACGTATCTGTCAGATACGCCAATCTGTTCCAAGCCGCGCTGTCTGCCAGCGCAGCGTCAATGATTTGATCCGCTGCAGACTGATACTGGGCGGCAATATCCTGTCCACTGTCTGCTTGTTTGCAAAGACCGGGATGGGAAAACAGAACGGCAACTAGTGCCAAGGTAAAAAGACGTTTCATAACAGAAGGATACGCGTTAGGTTTAGTCCATCAATCTACATGATTCCCTCAAATCAAACGAAGCGTTCTCCAAAATAATCCTATGATGCCTCCAGACCAGACACCCATTATCAAATTGAAAAACCTCGGACCCGCATCAGAACGTATGCTGGCCCAGATTGATGTGTTTACTGCCGGCGATATTCGCACGCTGAGTCCAGCTTTGATCTACCGGATTTTAAGGGACAAAGGGACTCCCGTCTCCATGAACCTTATCTACGCCCTTGAGGCGGCCATATCTGGTCGTCATTGGCTTGAACTAACATCGTCCGAAAAACAGACGTTAAAAGAAGCGTGCGGCGCTTAGGATCTGCAAGGCATTAGGTCCCAGAGCTTGCGCTATCCTCAAAGAGCCTCGCCGCGAGTAAATTGAAATCAGTTTCGGTAATAATTCCAACCAACTGGCCGTTAAGAACAACCGGGAGCGCTCCAATATTGTGCTCTCTCATGATGCGAATTGCGTCAATGGTCGCTATTTCCGGAGAAACGGAAATGGGATTACGCACCATAATTTCTCCCACCGAAAGGTCTTCATCGTGCCCTGTATGGGGCAAATCGGTTAGCGCCTTGAGAATGGATCGGTGCGTGACAAGTCCCACCAAGCGATGTTCGTCATCTTCGACCAATATATGGCGGATGTGCCGCCAGCTCATAAGAATGGCAACAAAATCGACCAATTCATCTTCCCTAACTGTGAACAAGTCCGTCGACATAAAGTGCTCGACTCGCGTGCCATGAATTGTGTTTACGGCTTTGGGCTTTACGGCTGCGAGGCTCCATTCATGCCCCGGTTTACCTGATTTTTGACGGGAAATCATCCCCTCAACAAGGGAGTCTAAGCGTTCGGCTCTCGAATTTCCTCCCGCTCGTTTCATACTTGCCAACGAACTGAGTTGCCATTGAGCGCCTGTCATTTTTGATTTGACACGTGCATCTATCACGCCCAAGTATGTTTCAATATCCTCTTCGTCGACCTTTCTGGCCTGAAGCCCTTCGCGGGAAATATCGATGAGTTGCTCAACAATTAATTTATCCGCAGACCAGCGTTTCCCATCGATCCAGTCTATTTCAGAAGCCAAACCACGCCGAGCTGAGCCAATAAAATTGCTTTTAGCATCGTCGAAATCCATCAAAGGCCGAATATCCTTGTGATGAAGCGCAATTCCCTGCATGAGTCCAGCCCAAAACGCGGCATTGGCCACTTCATCTATTGTGGACGGGCCGGACGGAATGTATCGATTTTCGATGCGCAAATGGGGCTGATGCCCGCTAATTCCGTAACAAGCCCGATTCCACCGATACACGGTTCCGTTGTGAAGTTGAAGCGCTTTTAGTTTTGGGACCTCGCCTCGTTCAAGCATTTCAAACGGGTCTTCGTAATCGCATGTCATGATCACACGGAAGCGAGCAATATCCTCCTTGAATATTTCTGTAACGGACTCGTTCACCCATTCCGTTCCAAAATGGACTCGTGGACTCATGTCCCTTAAGTACAAGTTGCTACTTCGCGTATCCACTGCTTGTTGAAATAGCGCAATGCGCGTTTCTCTCCACAACCGTTTTCCGAAGAGAATCGGCGAGTTTGCGGCGGCTGCAAGTACAGGACCAGACACCAGTTGTGCGATATTGTAATAGTGAGCAAACGTATCGGGTGTTGCTTGGAAATGAATCTGAAAGCTCGTGTTGCAGCCTTCAACCATGATGTTGTCATGCTGAAAAAAGAGCTCGTCCACCCCTCGAATGTGATATTGAGCCTTTCCGCCTTTCAACGACATAATTGTGTCGTTCAACTTGAAATATCGTGGCTTAGGAGCCATGTTATCCAGCCGTAAATCCCAAGCATGGATGGTTGGAAGGATCCCTGCAAGTACAATTTTAGCGCCTACCTCACCAGAAAGACCCCGGGCATAGGCCACGAGATCGTCCAAGCTTTTTTGCATTTCGCGAAAACATGAACCGGTCAGCTCTATGGGATCCAGGTTGATTTCTAAATTGAAACGCGTTAGTTCATTTACCAAGCGTTCGTTGTCACTTAGCGCAAGAACTTCTTCTGCCAAGGGAGAAGGCTGAAACTGTCCGTCGACTAAAAAAAGTTCTTGCTCGGCTCCAATGCGCTGAACCTCCGTCTCGAACATATTCTGTTCCAACATGAAATCCAGTGCACGCATGTCCTGCATGATGTGCCGAGTAAACCGGCGGATCGCGGCTGAATCGTGTTGCGTCTTTATGTCCTGCTGACCCATAATTCCTTGGTGTTGAGGTCTGTACTGTCCGCCTACTCCATATAACCGGATAACTAGGGTAAAAAGGCAAGGTGTAAGAAACAACTACTGATGAGCAACTAAAAGACGAAACTTGCACCAATCGGCGCCGTTTTTGAGGAATGAGATCTCGACTTCCTCTAACCTTTTATTTGGGTCTACAGACCTACAGCCTCGCTAGGCGGCTTTTTGCAGTGATTTTGATTCTCACTGCCTGCGGAGTTTTTCCTCGCTTTTCTCAAGCGTTTCAGTCCGACGCTCAAAAAGAGGTGCATGCAAAAACGATTTTGATCCGTGGCCTGACACAACTGAGAATCGGATTCCCAGACAAAGCCGCTACGTTGTTTGCAGAAGGACTTAGCGTAAATCCAGACAATACAGCGTTGCTCTCTTCGATGGCTGACGCCCAATTTGCCGTTGGGGACCTATCGCTAGCCACATTTTATGCTGAAAAAGCGCTTGCGTTAGAACCGGACAACGTAGAATTGAATAAGCTGGCTCTGTTTTTATTTAAAGAAGCCGGTGACGCAATCAACGCGGTGCGTTATTCAACTAAGTTGGTGACGCTCAATCCCACTGATCTCGAACCCCGGATCTCAAACATTCTCTTGTTGAATGATTTAGGCATGACGGTCGAAGCGCTCGCGAGCGCGCAGCAAGGACTCTTGGCATTCCCTCAAAACGAAACCATGCTTCGCATAGCATTACCCATCTTTATGTCTGCGGGCTCTCTATCAGAAGCGACTCGCGCAGCCTCTCAAATTTCAGAGTTGACATCTGATCCGGAAGACGTGTTTGAACTTTCGAAAATCCTCGTCCAGAATGGAGAACTCGAACAAGCGCGCGATCTACTTCGAGCCTTGGCGTTTTCTGATCCGGATTTTGAACAGGCAGCTTCCACCTTGAATGTGTTGTCTACGCAGGCTGCTACGGATCAAGGCCAGACATCGAATGCGAATGAGCCTTCGGACCTCGCAGAGACGGATCCACAGGGCGAGGCAAATCGGTTGTTTTCAGACGGGCAGTTCGAGCAAGCTGCAACATTGGCTCAAGCCCAGATTGAAGCTGACCCAAGGAAGCTCGATATGTGGGTCTTGGCGGTTCGGTCGCTTATCGAACTGAACCAAACTCCAGAGGCGATTTTCTTGGCGGAAGATGGTGGGCTCTTGTTTCCCGGATACGCCCCGCTTCTATTTCAACACGCGCGAGCTCTTAGAAAGTCGAATCGGCAATCCGAGGCAATTGAAAAAGCGACCAAGGCACTCGAAAACCTTGATCCGAATTCCGTGTTGTTTAAAGAGATTCAAACCTTTCTGGGTCAATCAAACTGATGCGAACCACCAAACCATATTCTGTTAGAATAACTTCGTGGCTACTTCTGCTTCTTGCGGCTATGGGATCGGGCATGCTGGTTGGATGCGCATCAACGAATTCAAGCCGCTCTGCAGACGAGACTCTCGGTTCATTCCCCAATCATTCAGTCGCCGAAATATTGGCTCTGGTACCTGAGTATCCCAAGGAATTACAGAAAGTCAGAATTCAAGCCCAAATCGCGGTAGCGTCTCCGGAGATGGACGGCACCTTTACCGCCGTTGCAGATGCCTCCCACTTTGACTCCTTGTTTGTGCGGATCAAATTTCCGCTGGGAATAGAAGGAGCTCGCGTCCTCATCACACCCGATTCTGCCTTTACCTACGATCGGATTCAAAATACGGTCTATCGAAGCAGCGCCAGTAAAATGAAGTCCATTCTGCCAGGCTCCGTGATGGGACTCGATTTGGTTGAGCAAATCACCGGTTTTGTGGCAATAGACCCTGCTATCGACTGGGAAATTCAGACTGAATCGTCGAGATACTATCTCCACTCGCCAGACGGGACCATTCGATATACGATTGACCCCACGATCTGGAGAATTGAGCACGTTCAACTGCGCGATTTGACCGGCGTCGTAATCGAGCAGCGTTGGTACCTAGATTTCTCCGAAAAAGACGGGGTATTGCTCCCCTCACGCATGATCTATGTTGAGCCAAGCAGTGACACGCGTCTATCGATATCCCTGCAAAAAATGGACAAAAATCCGGGACGTCTCCATTTTGATTTAGGAGTTCGTGCCGATACTCAATGGAAAGATCTCACGCCATAATGCGCTTTCATATCGTTTTCATAAGTCTGTTGCTTGTGCTTGCCTCGCCAAGTACACCCGCCGTTGCTCAGCAAACGGCGGGCGGAAAATCGTCTACGGAGCTCAAATTAGAGCAGTTGAGAAATGAAATTGCGGCCGAAGAACGCGCCCTAGCCGAAACGGAGAACGAGGAAAAAGCCTCGCGCAGCAGGCTTTCCGACCTAAATCGCCAGTTATCTCTACGCGAGGAACTGATGCGTAACTATTCTAAACGAGTAGAGCAGCTTAAAACAGAGCGGGACTCTCTTCAAACCTCCATTTCCGCACTAAACAGGGACCTTGACCTCGTTAAAACTGAATATCAAGCTCGTGCCACTCACGCCTACCGATATGGAAGGCAACACGATGCGGCTCTTATTTTGTCTGCCTCTTCTATTAATCAGATGCTAGTTCGCATCAACTACCTGAGGCGTTTTACCCTTAAAAGGAAAGACAAATTGGCCGAGATTCAGCTTTCAACACTGGATTTGCAAGAAAAACGTTCGACTATGCAGCAAAAGCTGGTCGAATCCGAAATGACACTTGTAAATATTGACCGAGAACAGGAGAAACTCGACAAACTTCGGGCGACGGTAGGGGAAGAACTCTCCCGAATCAAAACGGAGAAAGACTCAAGATCAGAAAGTTTGGCTGAAAAAAGGACGATGGAACAGCAACTGATTGAATTAATCCGGTCCTATCTGACGTCAAATTCGAGAAAGGCACTTCCGGCCTCGCCAACGGCTATTTCGCCGTCGCTACTTACCGGATCTTTCGCCGCTGCGCGAGGACAATTAGATTGGCCTTCTATTGGATCTGTGATTGAACCATTTGGTGATATTGTCCATCCTCAGTACGGAACCAAAACTCCAAATCCTGGGATCTTGATAAAGACACCTCCTAGCACAGAAGTTAATTCCGTGTTTGCAGGACAAGTGAGCACCATTGACATCATTCCAGACATGGGGCGCTTTATTATTATAGAACACGGCGACTACCACACAGTGTATGGTAATTTCTCCCTGATCTACGTTTCACAAGGCGATACCATAGAAACGGGGCAGCTACTCGGTCGCTCTGGAACGGACATGGAGCCAAGAGGCGAGTCTGTCTTTTTTGCCGTTTTCAAAAATGGCGTCCCTCAGAATCCTATTCAATGGTTGCGCCGATAATTTCGCGGTTGCAGGTAGTCCGGCTTGAGCCGTAGCTTGAGGTATGAGCGGACGCACAGTAATCACAGAACGACACATCCAAGACGCGGTAAGAGCCGGGAAAAACGTAGTCCTAGCTCCCCCAAATGCGCTAGTTACTCCCCTAGCAACGGACTCTGCACGTTCTCTAGGCGTAACCATCCAGTTTGGAGCAGAATCCAGTCCCCAAACCCTTGAAACCGAGACACCAAACGGCATAATCTGTATTGGCTCTGACCACGGCGGTTTTGAAATGAAGTCTGACTTGATCTCCTTCCTGCAAGAAAAAGGACGCATCGTTTTGGACCTGGGTACCGATTCAACGAAATCGTGTGACTACCCAGATTTCGCCTATGCCGTATCCCGAACGGTCGCGGAAGGGAAAGCGGGTATCGGTATTATGATCGATGGCGTTGGAGTCGGTTCAAGCATGGTGTGCAATAAAGTCCCTGGAATCCGAGCTGCTTGTGCCTACAATGAGTTTGCGGCTTGGAACGCAAGGGCACATAACAATGCGAATATACTTACCCTAGGAAGCCGTTCAATGGGAATTGAAGTCGTCAAGCGGATCGTTACAACCTTCTTGGAAACGGACTTTGAAGGCGGAAGGCACGCAAAACGAGTCCAGAAAATTACAGACGTAGAGTCTCGCTTTTCTCGTAGCTAAGGTTTTCTTGCCTCCCGAATTGCGTATTCACTTGCTCTCAATAGCTAGAAAAGAGATTCGCCGTATTTTTAAGACTTCCGAATTTTGTTGAAGCTAACCCTCGCCTGAACCATTATGGCATCCGCAACTTACGACGTTTTAATTATCGGGACTGGCCCTGGCGGCTATGAATCGGCTATTCGCGCCACTCAACTAGGCTTAAAGACGGCCGTCGTTGAAAAAAATAAACTTGGCGGCGTTTGCCTCAATATTGGCTGTATTCCGACCAAAGCGCTTTTGAAAAGTGCCGAGCTCATGGAGTACTCGCGTCATCTGGATGAGTATGGCCTGTCTTCGACCGGAAAAATCGTCGCTGAATTTGAAAAAGTGGTCGGCAGGAGCCGCGGCGTTGCAGATAAAATGAACAAAGGCGTTCAGTATCTGATGAACAAGAACAAAATTGATGTTCTGTTCGGCCATGCTCGTCTTGCTGGTGATGGAAATGTGGACATTGAGCCTTCCGAAGATATGGACGGTAACAAGGTCGGCGAGAAAAAGACGGTTAGCGCAAAGCACATTATTGTTGCCACGGGAGCTAGACCGCGTGAACTTCCCTCCCTTCCATTTGACGGCAAGAAAATCATTTCGTCAAAAGAAGCTCTCTTGCAAACCACTCAACCGAAACGATTGGTAATCTGTGGAGCCGGAGCCATTGGTGTAGAGTTTGCTTACTTCTACCACAACATGGGAACTGAAGTAACACTGATCGAGCTTCAGGATCGCCTTGTTCCAGTTGAAGATGCCGATGTGAGCCGCGAACTAGGTCGCGTATTCAAAAAGCACGGCATTAACGTGATGACTGGGTCGATGGTAAAAGAGGTTAAGACCTCTGGTAAGTCGCTTTCCGTGGTTGTTGAAACCAAAAAAGGATCAGTGACCATTGAAGCAGACCAGGTGTTGTCTGCCGTCGGTGTTGTCGGAAATATTGAAGACATCGGCTTGGAAAAAGCCGGAGTTAAGACAGACCGTGGAGCCATTGTTATCGATGAGTTCTGCCGCACAAATGTGCCAGGTGTCTACGCAATTGGAGATGTGGCTGGACCACCTTGGCTCGCTCACAAAGCTAGCCACGAAGGCGTAATGTGCGTTGAGAAAATTGCGGGTGAACCGGTTCATGCTATGAACAAGCAGAACATCCCTGGATGTACGTATTGCCAGCCTCAGATCGCTTCAGTAGGCTATACCGAAGCTGCTGCAAAAGAGGCTGGGTATGAGCTTAAAGTTGGTAAATTCCCGTTCACAGCCAGCGGCAAAGCCTCGGCAATGGGGCACAACGAAGGCTTTGTCAAAGTGATCTTTGATGCCAAATACGGAGAGTTTCTAGGTTGCCATATCATCGGATATGATGCAACTGAAATGATTGCAGAGGCCGTGACAGCTCGTACGCTTGAGACAACAGCGCACGAAATCATGGAATCCATCCACCCACATCCGACTCTTTCGGAAGCGGTTATGGAAGCAACCCGGGCAGCCTACGGTATTGCGATCAACATTTAGCTTGATCTGCCATTTCAAGCAGGATTCAGCGTGACTACGTTGATTGTAATTGCCTTGACCGCCGCGGCTGTAGGGGTCATCTTTGGAACCTATCCAGCCTATAGCGCCGCCCGTTTGAATCCGGTAGACGCCATTCGATACGAATAGCGGAAGAAAAGGCGCCCAGAAACACCTCGAAGCCCCAGGGCGGGCGCGCTACTTAATAATAGCTCCGTCTTCGCCACTAGATTGCATGATGGCTAGCTGACCGTCTCTCGATTCGGCCATAAGAACCATCCCCTCGCTTTCCATCCCCATCATCTTGCGAGGCGCAAGGTTCGCCACAATGGCAACCCGCTGTCCTACGAGGTCGGCAGGCTCGAAATGCTCTGCGGCTCCAGCTAAAATCTGCCTTTTTTCAAAACCCAGATCGATCTCAAGGCGAACCAGTTTCTTGGACTTTGGAATAGCTTCCGCTGTCAATACGGTCCCCATTCTGAAGTCTAATTTGGCAAAATCGTCGTAGGTGATCAGGTCTTTGACCGGAGGATAAGGCATTTCTGTAGGGGTTGAGGATTCTTTAGAGCCAAGTTTGGCCTTTTGAACTTCGATTACGTCGTCTTCAATCTTGGAAAACAGAATGTTCGATTCACCTAGCACATGTCCCTCTTGCAAAAGAGGTTGTGCTGCATCGTCCCATCCTATTCCGTCTTTACTTCCGCTCGGTGTTCCGCTTCGTATGTCTCCCATTTTCAACATGTTTCTTAGCTCAGCCGCTGAGTGCGGGAGCACCGGATCCATTAAAACAGCCAAGGAGGCGCAGATTTGAAGGGAAACATGAATGGTGTTAGCACATTGCTGCGGATCCGACTTCCGCGAGTGCCACGGTTCACTGTCGTTGAAATACTTATTCCCAAGGCGGGCAAGCGCCATGGTCTCAAAGACAGCTTCTCTGTTCTTGTAGCGGTCGTAGGCTGATCCAATTCGTTCTGGAAATGTCGCAATGGCATTTAGCGCATTGATATCAATTGGAGAAGGTTTGATTAGCGGAGGCAACTTTCCATCAGCAAATCTGGCAGCAAAGGTCAAGGTCCGGTTCACAAAATTGCCAAGCACATCGGCTAACTCGGAGTTAACGCGGGCTTGGAATTCATTCCAGTTAAAATCAGCGTCTTTTGTTTCCGGCAGCATCGTTGCCAAGGCATACCGCAATAAGTCGGGATCGAAGTCTTCGAGGTACTCATGAAGCCAAACGGCCCAGTTTCTGCTCGTAGATAGTTTGTCCCCTTCAATATTTAGAAACTCGTTTGCTGGAACGTTTTCGGGAAGAACATACCCCCCATGAGCCATCAACATGGCCGGAAACATTAAGCAATGAAAGACGATGTTGTCTTTTCCGATAAAGTGGACCAGCCTCGTTTCTGCATCCTGCCAGTAGTCTTTCCACGCTTCTGGCCGTCCAACTGATTGGGCCCACTCTTTGGTCGCAGATATATACCCGATTGGCGCATCAAACCACACGTAAATCACTTTTCCAGAAGCATCTATTCCCTTTGAAGCCGCGACATCTTCAGGAACGGGTACGCCCCACGGCACGTCGCGTGTGATGGCTCGTTCTCTGAGTCCATCTTGGAGCCAGCTTTTCACTTGGCCCAGCACATTGGGCTTCCATTCTGGGTGCGTGGCAATCCAATCTTCCAATCTGCCCTGAAAGTCTCCCAACGGTAAGAACCAATGCGTTGACTCACGTAGTTCGGGTATCGCATCCGAGAGCGTACTACGAGGATTGACTAATTCCATGGGGCTTAAGGTAGACCCGCATTTCTCGCATTGATCGCCGTACGCATTTTCATTCCCACACGTCGGACAAGTACCAATCACAAATCGATCGGCCAGAAAAATGCCTGCTTTCGGATCGAACAATTGGCTTTCTGTCTTCAAGGTGAAGACATCTTTTTCCGCTAGCGTTCGAAAGAACTCTTGGCTCGTTTCCGCATGGGTTTGCGTGGTTGTCCTAGAATACAAATCGAAGCTCATCCCAAATCTTTCAAACGCCTCTTTGATTTGGGGATGGTACTGGTCCACAATGTCCTGTGGCGACACGCCCTCTTTGCGCGCGCGAACCATGATGGCGACTCCCATTTCATCCGAACCACAAACAAAAACAACATCCTCGCCTTTTTGACGCTGATATCTGCAAAAGAGGTCGGCAGGGAGGTATGCCCCGGCTAAGTGGCCTAGGTGTATGGGGCCATTCGCGTATGGAAGAGCTGCCGTGACTAGGATTCTTTTATAGTCCATGGTGGACAAAATTGGATTGTATGGAGGGAATCAGGCTGCCAATAAACAACATAAAGCAGTGACTTGATTCACGATATAGCCGAGAACATATGGAAACCTCACGAAAACCAACCCAAATGAGAACGATATCTTGGAAACCGAGCAGAAAAGGCACCGTTGGAGCGGTAATATTTTAGACGATTATGATCCTCGTTATACCTGCCATAGACCTCCGCGGAGGATGCTGCGTTCGACTCCTTCAAGGTGAGTACGAAAAGGAGAAGGTGTATTTCGACGATCCCGTCAAAATGGCCAAGCTATGGCGTATTCAAAACGCCAAAGTCCTGCACTTGGTTGACCTCGATGCTGCCAAAGGTGGACAGGAAAACAATCGTGCCGTGATTCAGGATATTTGCCGGGAGCTTGATATTCCTGTTCAAGTTGGGGGCGGCATACGGACCATGGAAGACATTGACGCAGCCCTCGCTGCCGGTGCGTACCGCGTGATTATTGGGACCGCCGCTGCTCTGAACCCCGATCTGGTTTCCGAGTCCGTCGAGAAATACGGGAGCAGCCGAATCGTGGTTGGGATTGACGCCAGGGATGGCGAGGCTCGGATTCAAGGCTGGACTGAGGGAAGTGGACTCGACGCCGTTGAGTTCGCTATTGATATGGAAAAAAGAGGATGTCGTAGAATTGTCTATACCGACATTTCCCGTGACGGAACCATGGAAGGCCCCAATATCGACGCCTACAAAGAAATGGGGCTTCGGTTAACTCGCGCTAAGATCACGGCTTCAGGCGGCATTGGGAATCATCTTCACCTCATTGAATTGAACACGCTAGGCGAATTCCGCGTAGACTCGGTAATCGTAGGTAGAGCGTTATACGAAAACACGTTCCCTTGCCAACAATTCTGGTGTTGGAATATGAAGGAAGAACTAGACCTTTCCTGCTATTCGACTGCAACTTTGAAAAAAGATTCCTCGTCTTAAAAAAGATGAAACAGCGAGGCAATAATATTTGATTGGCCTCGTTTTAATGCTGTCGATTGAGTACAAGTCGTTCTGGAAGACGCTTACATCTTCAATCTGTTTTATTGAGAGGGACTTCCCATGGCTTCCACCACACCAGACCGCAGCCACAAGCTTGTAATGGGCCTTGGCATTGTTGCAATTTTGCTGTTCTCCGCTAATTTGATCACTGCAATCGTGCATCATTTATGGCCAGAGCAGGAATCTAGAGTTCTCCACTTCACTTCTGAATCTTGGGGAGCAACCGATGCGACTGCAGAAGTTTACACGATTGGCCGGGCCAACGGACTTCAGAAATTTGTAATCCGACATAGACATGCTGCACCGGAAATAGTGCTGAGTGTTGAAACTGACTTGGATCAGGAAATTGCTGAGCTTGAACGCAGAATCGAGATCGAAGCAAGTGTGTGGAGCAATGAGCTGGCGCTCAAACTCGAAAAAAACGAATGGCATGAGACCATGCAATCTGCCAAAGAAACGTTGCAAGAAGCCGAAAGAAGCCTAGCACGAGAAAAGGCTGTTCGCGAAGTCGAAGTATCTAGTAGAGACGGACGCAACAGATAGTTACCTCGTATATTTCAGCGAATAATCCGCTGAAATTATGCTGTCTTGTCAAGCCCACCGGTTTTCTCTCGACCGGTCCATTCATTATCTAAACTGCGCCTATATGTCTCCTCTGCCGATTCCGGTTGAGGAGGCTGGCATTAAGGGCATTTTAGGTAAACGAAACCCTCATCTCGTATCGACTTCAGACTTTTTTGAGACCGCGAGCTCGGTCCGATCTTTGTTTGCGGACTTAGTTTCAGCCCATGATGCGTCGTCCATCTCTATACTTCCTGCTGTTTCCTATGGAACAGCCATTGCGGCTAAAAACGTAACGGTTCGACCAGGTCAGAACATTGTGCTGGTCCATGAACAATTTCCAAGCAATGTATATGTTTGGACAAAACTCGCCGCAGAACGGCAATTAACCGTGCGCATCGCGACGCCTGCTCTTTCCGCGTCCGGTGCCACCAATAAATCCGTGGCCTGGACCCACGCCGTCCTAGAGTCCATTGATTCAGACACGGCCGTAGTGGCTCTTCCCACGGTTCATTGGACAGACGGAACCCTTCTGGACCTTGTTAAGATTGGCCAGCGAGCACGAGAAGTTGGTGCCTACCTCATTGTGGACGGAACTCAATCTGTTGGCGCTCTTCCCTTTGATATCAGACTCATCCAACCCGACGCCCTGATTGTTGCCGGCTATAAATGGATGATGGGCCCCTACTCATGCGGCTTGGCATACTGGGGTGAGCGATTAATTGGCGGACAACCCTTAGAAGAAAACTGGATTAATCGATTAAACAGTGAGAACTTTGCGAGTCTGGTTGACTATGAAGAGCGGTACCAGCCTGGAGCCGTCCGTTTTGACGTTGGGGAAAAAAGCAATTTCATATTGCTCCCGATGCTAGAAGCTGCACTCCAATTATTGCTAGAATGGAAGCCGGCCCGTGTTCAGACATACCTTTCGGAACTTGTCAGACCATGGGTTCAACCCATTCGCGACCTTGGCTTTGTTCTTGATGATGAATCTTCGCGAGGGGCTCATCTCTTTGGAATTAAGCTGCCTTCGGGAATGGATCCGATGAAGCTGAAAGAAGATTTAGATTCAAAATCAGTTAGCGTTTCGGTTCGCGGAAAAGCAATTCGGGTGGCGCCTCATGTGTACAACGATCACGATGACTTGGCTGCCTTTGTGGACGCATTAAAGAATTCAATAGCCAAATAAATGCATTTCCTGTCCGTTTACCGCCATGGCATAGCAATTGATGGTAGTTAGATATTCAATCGTACTAAATTTACTCAGAGCCATTTAATTGAAATCATTGCGGACATATTCTTACTGGGTTATCGTTGCCCTACTGACGATGGGGAGCCTAGACGTACGCGCGCAATCCGCAGATAACCTGCAGGCCGAAATTGCAACCAAGTATGAGTCATTAAAGGCTATGAGCGCCTCCTTCGTTCAGGTTACCACCTCGGAATTTATGGAGGCCCCCGAGCGTTTTTCGGGCACTATTGTGTTTTCAGGCTCTAAGTATCGCATTCAGACTTCCTCTCAAACCATTGTAACAGATGGTCAGACGCTTTGGATATCCAACAGGACTGAAAAGCAGGTTATCATTAATGACTTCATTGAAGACGAGTCCTCATTTTCTCTGACATCCTTGCTCCGACAAATTGGTTCTGACTACACGGCAACGCTACTGGGGCAAAAGAAAAAAGACGGCGTTGATCACGATCTGATCTCGCTCATTCCAAAAGATGAAAATGTGCAATTCAAGAGCGTTCAAATTGATGCCAGAAGCTCAGATTCTATCGTCACGCGCGTAGAAGTTCTAGATTTCAACGATGTCCGAATGGTCTTCGACCTGCATGATATTGTACTAAACCCCGTCATCTCCAGTGATTCCTTTTCTTTCGTCCCTCCTTCTGGCGTCGAAGTCATAGATCTTAGAAACTAATGCCGTTGATTCTTAACATAACGGCCTGTGAAACTGCGCCGATGCTATGCGAGAAGTAACTACCAAGTGGCTCGTTCGATTGGGCAGTTTTGGATTTGCAGGTCTCTTACTCTTTTTTGCGCTCAAAGACGTTGATTTAGAGTTGGTTTGGGCAGCCCTCAAGACGGCGCAATATGGTTGGATGGTTCCTCTCATATTCATTACGCTAGGAAGCCATTGGCTCCGCGCTATTCGCTGGAAGATGTTTCTTGAAGTTCTTCCAGATAGACAACATAAAAACAGACCCATTTCGACGTGGAATACGTTCATCTCGATCATGATTGGATACATGGCCAATTACGCTGGTCCCAGATTGGGAGAAGTTATTCGAACGGGAAACGTAGCACAGCGCGAAAAAATACCCTTTTCATCTGTATTAGGCACCGTATTTGTTGAACGGCTATTGGATATGGTTGTCTTTGGGATAGCGCTTCTGAGCATCCCATTTGTGTTTCCTAGCCAAACGTCTGATTTATGGCATTTGTTGACGAGCCCAACGTTTAATCTGATCCAAAATGCCGACTCGCTATGGATCGTTGGAGGCTTGGTCCTAATCATAGGCTGCTCTGGTGTTGTAGGATTCCTGATACTAAAGGCAGCTCGGAATCCGGCGTCACGACTCATGAAGTTTATTCGGCAGTTCAAGTCAGGGCTGTTGAGCTTAATGAATACGGGTAAACCAGGTAAAATATGGGCTTTGACCCTTGCCATGTGGGCTTGTTATGGCTTGATGGCGTATTTACCATTCGTTTTATTAGGTCAGAACACGACCTTTGACATAGGATTGATTAGTGCCTGGGGAATCATGTTGATCGGCGCTCTTGGTGTTATAGTCCCCTCGCCGGGTGGAATTGGCACCTTTCATTTTGTAACGATTCAATCACTCGGAATGCTTTTTGCAATGCCGGAAACAGAGGCTGCCACCTATGCGATACTCGCTCACAGCGGCCAAATGTTACTCTACCTTCTAGTTGGCGCAATTGGTATTTTGTATTTGGGATCCAGCTTGTCTTCTGTTTCAAAAACTTCGAGTTCAGGTACATCCGGTCATGCTTAAGCGAGGCCCTTTCATACTATCCTTTTTGTGTCTGCTCGCGGCTCCGTTATACGGCCAAACTCATCCTCTGATGGATGGCCCGATTCGATCAGAAGAATCTAGCCCGTATGATGTGGAAATGGTTCGCACTGCCATATCGATCAGCGCCCAATCTGGGTCCGTTCCGGGAATGTCTTTTGTACACGTTACCTCTCCCTCTCCGGCTTCTGATTGGTTGGAGTTGAATGCCAGCGGATACGCCGTTTCTAGAGTTTCCATGCACGGTTACGTTCCTGAATGGCACCAGCAAGAAGGTGTTTTAACAGTCCAATTGCCAGAAAGAAAACTGGGGACGAATAATCGATCTGAATGGCTGATCAAAATAGAATATTTGATTAGCGATGGTCTCTCCTTTCGGACTTCCCCCAAAGGAAGAATCGCAGTTTGGGATGGATCAGAAAGGGGCTCAGATATATGGTATCCTACCCCTATCGATCAATTGGACAGCTACATGACCCAGCTCCGTGTGGCCGTACCCAAGTTTTGGGACGTATGGGTGGCAGACGGCGAATTGGCATCTCATCCCGAGAGAGTGGTAGACGGGTACAGCAAGCGCCCTGTTTTTTCGGGCTCTGCGGCATTTTTAGCTTTTGACACGCGCTCATCTCATCCAGGCGATTTTGAGTATCCAGTCCTGATTGATCACACAAATGGAGTGAGTGAGTATCTAGAATCACTTAGCGCGACGCAAAAAGTAGTTGTCGACTATTTAGCCACGTTGAATATCGAATCAGATTTCTCTGGTTTCGACGTGGCCTTAGCAGAAGGGCTCGCCTCGCCAACTCGAATTGGCTCCAGACTGCTTACTTCGCCTGAATTTGCCGTATCTCGGAACGCCTGGACGGACCAATTCAATGCCATTTACACCGTGATGGCCGGCGTGACTGAGCGTACCTTTGATTCTGTTCTTCCTACGGATTCTTGGCTGGCAACGGCCCTACCGTTGTGGATGTCACTTCAGGCTTTTTCTGAAAGCGAGGGCAAAGACGCTGCGGGTCTTATGTATGAAATCCTCAGAGACGAATACTTAGAAGAAGCCCAAACCTACCGGCGGCCCTTGGTATGGGATCGGTGGGTACACCCTTCCGATATGGTAGACAAGCACTCCAAGGGCAAGGGCGCTTGGGTCTTTAGAATGCTTTCTGAACGCCTTGGCGAGGATGTCTTGAACGAGTCTGTTGTTCGTTTCATGGAGCTGGCTAAAACCCAGGTCGTGGATTCAGAGGTATTTCGCGAAACGCTGGAAGTTGTTTCAGGAGAACAACTTACGCTGTTTTTTGATGTATGGATTTACTCCGCGGGACACCCTGAGCTGACGCTAGACTTTACATTTAATTCCGCAACCGAAAGCACCGAAGTCACCATTGAGCAGCATCAAAACGGTGGACTGGTTCCAGATGCGTTTGAGTTTGATTTGGCTTTCCAATACTCCTCGCTCGATGGCACCAACACATCCGTTGTCCGATTGAACCGGCGCAAGCAAACGTCAACCATAGAGACAACAATTAGCCCGCGCTATGTATTTCCTGACGCTTTTGCAGCGGTACTACTTGACTACTCGGCCCCGCTGAAACAGGACGATATAGTAGCTCAGTTGCGCGACGCCGTAGGGCCGGTGTCTAAAATCAGGTCGCTTAGGCATCTCAAAAATTCGAATCCCGATCCAGCCGTTCTGCTCGGCCTGCGAGGCTTTCTTCAAAAAGAATCAGAACCTGCTGTTCTAGCAAGCGCCTGTGAGATGCTTGCGGAAATGGCTCCTTCATCTTCGGCGCTCTCGATGCTACTTGGGTTTGCAAGCCACCAAGATGAACGCGTCCGGGTCGCTGCAATTCGTGCTCTTTCGCACTTTCCAAACGATGAGAAAGCGTTTGAATTCGCACTAGATGCCGCAAACACGGGAACGAGTGCTGCCGTGTTGAGCGAGTCAGTCAATACGTTGGTTACGCTGCGACCAGCCCTCACTTGGTCGTTAGTTCAGTCTGCTTTGGTCACGCCCTCATCTGGGCAACTTGTTGCAAGGACTGCTCTGGACTTGGTTCAAACCGGAATCTCAGAAGATCGCAATTTATTCGGGGCCATCAGACCACTCATTGACGAACAGAACCCTATTTCGCTTCGAATTGCAGCGTTTAGAGCGTTCGCTCGCATTGATCCAGAAGGTCAAACGGTAAAGAAAACCATTGAATCATGGTTGGCTTCTGAGGAGTTTAGCTTGAAATCGGCCGCCTTAGACGCGCTTATGACCTATCCCGATATCGACGTGAAGGTCGAAACGCTGGTTAAGCTTTCTGAAAAAGAGCAAAATCGCTTATTGCTCCTCAAGTATTCTCAGATACTCAGCAAATCCTAGGATTTCGGCATAAATTGAGGATGTAGTTCAGATTCGGCACCTCCGCTCCGATTCGCAGCAAGCAGCTAAAACGACTCAATTGGCTGATTCAACGGCTCGCAATGACGGCATTACCGTTCACCTCATTTCACTTTGCTAGCCTTTCTCGGTGCCTTACGTTTTTGTTGCGGATTGAGGTATGCCCCTCCTCTGCTCGGAATGACGCAAGCCATTTGTGGCGAGAACTGGCTCGGTAGAAGTGTAAATCAGGAATCTGACAAAAGAGACCATGCAGGTAACGAACAATCACCTCAATGAAAATCCTCTTGAAGGACTGATCAGCGAGGAAGTATTCAGCATCCTAGACGACAACAACCTTTTAAGCGAAAAAGGTGTGCGAGACTACCAAATTCGGAAGTCGTTTCGCACCATGCGCTTGAACAACGTCGCGGCTTTTGACGCCATAGAAATGCTTCGCGATGAATACCCATACCTCCAGTTTGATACAATCCGTAAGATTGTGTACAAGCTCAATGGCGTTCGTCGTTAACAATCTTGCACTTGAGTTTCAGGTGTCAACAATTCCGCTGCAATTCGTTTCAACGGAAACCTGTTGCGCTTGAAAGGTGGGCGCCCCGACCGACCCTTGAGTGGTACCTCATAGGTTGGTCGGGGGCGTTTATTTGCCCATTTATTCTGGTCTGCCAAGTGAGGCTTGGAATAACAGAATTCCAGCCGCCACCGAAGCATTTAAAGATTCTGCCTTTCCTCTCATGGGGATGTGAACCAAGTAGTCGCACGCACCTCGAACCACGCGGCCCATTCCTTTCTCTTCGCTTCCAATTACGATTCCAAGTGGTCTGTCCCAGTCCATTTCGAGCATGGACGTCTCTCCACTGCCCTCAGCTCCCACAATCCAGTAGCCTCGCTCCTTTAGCTGATCAATAAGCTGGCTAAGATTGCCAACCCGAGCTATTGGGATCTCAGATACGGTCCCAGCACTCGTTTTAATGCTTGCCGCAGTAATCGGGGCCGCACCTCGATCCGGAATAATGACTCCTTCGGCACCGGCAGCAACGCAGCTGCGGATAATGGCTCCGAGGTTATACGGATCTTGAATATGGTCCAGCACCACGACGATTGGCTTTTTCCTGATCACTTCGTCCATGGTGGGTGCGATGGCCGCCAACATGTCGTCGACATCATGGTACTCAATAGAGGAAATGACTAACACAGCGCCTTGGTGATTCACACCAGGAACCAATGTATTCAGTTTGCCCGTTGGAACGAATTGGACGGGCACCCCCACATCGTGCGCCAATTTTTGTAAGCCCATAAGCTTACCCGTAGCTCCCTTTTGAAGGAAAAGCTTTTCGGCTCTTGAATCCTCTCGTTCAAGTTGTTCGCGAACGGGATTTCGTCCCGAAATAAATCTGGGAGTAGAATTGTCTTTTTCTTTTGGATTCATCCCTGCCTAATTGTCTCCGACATCAAATATATTAACGTACTCGACCTAAGGTACAACCACTTTATCATCAATGCCGTGACTCGTTTTTCAATGACCGCCCCCTTGCAGCATGTTTTAGTAGCACATGCCCGGCACACTTTTCGTTCTCAAGCCTATCTAAATGAACACTGGAAACAGTACAGCTATTCCGTTTGCCCAAACTTCGAGGCCGCTTGTGAGGAGTCTGACGCCTTCATTTCAACTCTGGAGTCGCACGGAGTACGCGTTTCTGTTCTCCCTGCTGAGTACGGTACGGATCTAGACTCACTGTACGTACACGACCCAGTGGTTACGCTCCCCGTTGGTTTTGCTCTTTGCAACATGGGTAAAAAGCTGCGGCAGGGAGAACCCGACGCCCTCGGTAAATGGATCCAAGGTGAAAACCTACCTATTGCCGGAAGGATCAGTGGTCCGGGAAAGCTTGAGGGCGGGGATGTTGTGTGGCTCAAGCCGAACTTGGCAATGGTTGGAATTGGCTACCGGTCCAATTTGGAGGGATTGGCTCAACTGCGGAGCTTTATTGAAAACCCATCTATGCATATCGAGCCCGTTTTCCTGCCTCACTGGAACGGCCCGAGCGATGTCTTACATCTCATGTCCATGATCTCCCCTGTGAGCGAGAACGAGCTACTCGTTTACAGCCGCATCATGCCCGTAGTGACCAGAGAGCGGTTGATCACGGAAGGGTTTACGCTAATCGAAATTGCTGAGGACGAATACAACTCCATGGCGTGCAATGTCTTATCTCTTGGAAACAGAATCTGTCTTATTGAAAAACAGAACGTTAAGACCGCAGACATTCTTCGATCCCATGGCTTTACCGTGCTGTTTTATGACGGCTCAAATATCTCTCGTCCGGGCGAAGGGGGGCCTACTTGTTTGACTAGGCCACTGTCCAGGGGTTAATGCCTTCCACAGGCGCCAGTGCCTTACGCAGGCGCCGCCTACCACCCCGCTATTTTGCAGGCTCAGCGACTGGTTTGCCCACTGTTTTCGGCGGCGTCCAGGTTTTAATAATTCCGACGACGCCAATGGCAATCAGGACCAACGCAATCAATTCAGCTTGGGTCATAGTCTGCCCAAACCATTCAAATCGATTGTTTACCCTGATCTTTTCTATAAAAAACCGCTCGGCACCGTTAAACACCATATAAACCCAGAAGAGCCAGCCAGCTACGTGCTTATGCTTTCGGAACGACCATAAAATGCCAAAAATGAGAACAGCCGCCAAAAACTCGTAAAGCGGCGTTGGATACACCGGCGTGGCGCTCAAATCTATTCCCATGATATTGTTAGGATACGTCTCAGCCCAGAGCCACGTTGGAAGCCAACCTGGTTTTGCCGCCAAATCTGAGGCAATACCCCAGTCTCCATCTCCTGAAAGCTGGCATCCAATCCTTCCAATTCCGTAGGCAATCATAACACCCGGTGCCATGGCATCAGCAATTCGGCCAACTGAAAGCCCTTTCTTTTTGACGTAGTACACGACGCCTAAGCCACCCACAATCATTCCACCGTAGAACGTAAACCCGCCGGTAGAAAAGACCATCCTCGCTGGGGCGCGAAAAAACGAGTCCAAATTTTCTAAAATGTGAAATCCTTTGGCCCCTGCGAATCCTGCCCCAATAATAATGAGGGTTATGGTGCCCACGATAAAAGATGGACTGACTTCAACCATCTTCTTTCGGCCTTTTTTGTCTTTGGTCGTTTCCGGCATCCGGACACCGCCAATCAGGCCAGAACCATACATCCGGTCCAATTCCTTCTGGAGAATCCAGGCACCAAACATGGCGCCTGCAGCGACCATGAACCCAAACGAGTAAATTGGGATGGGGAAATCGAATCCAAACAGATCCTGAAATAAATCGCTCAGTCTGGGATACATAAACTGATTACGCTTTTAGCTGAGTTGCGAGTTGATCGAAGTCTACGGTTCGTTGCGAACTTTGGTCCATATCCTTCACTTGTGCCGCACCAGCCGCCAATTCATCATCCCCCACAATCACAACATACCGAGAATTTTGCCGATTGGCTTCCCTCATTTGCGCCTTCATAGAGCGTCCATTTAGGTCATAACCGGTACTAATGCCAGCGCTGCGTAAAGTTCTAGCTGTGTGAAAAGCCCAATCGAGCGCTGCTTCTCCTAGTGCGACCAAAAATACTTCTGGGCGCGCTGCCTCTACATTGAGCTTGCCAGCCGCTTCAAGCGCCATCAGTAACCGTTCCATACCCGCGGCAAACCCGACGGCTGGAATCACGGTCTTGGATCCCAATTCAGTGGAAAGTAAATCATACCGACCACCGCCTGCCAGTGAGCCTTGAGAGCCCAGATCGTCACTTTCTATCTCGAAAGCAGTCTGTGAGTAGTAGTCTAGTCCGCGAACCAAAAACGGATCTTCTTCGAACGGAATGCCCACAGATTGTAAATGAGCCTTCACTTCGTCGAAGTGGACACGACTTGCCTCGTCCAAAAAATCTCGTAGCAGCGGCGCTCCTTTTAGGAGCTCTTTTTCTTTTTCAATTTTGGTATCGAGAATACGCATTGGGTTTGATTCAAGGCGCTGTCTGCTTACCTCACTCAGCTGATCCGCAAATGGCGTTATGAACGC
This sequence comes from bacterium, assembly GCA_013204185.1. Lineage (GTDB taxonomy): Bacteria > Bacteroidota > Rhodothermia > Rhodothermales > UBA10348 > UBA10348. The sequence goes on from JABMOI010000061.1 coordinate 32,437, forward strand.
AATCAGCGCTTCTTTATAGCGAGGCCGGCTCGAAGCATCTCCAACAGAATTGATTCGAACTTTGAAATCAGTCAAACCAAGCGCTTTGTAAACATCCACAGCGCAGGCTATGGTCTCGGCATCGGCTCGGGCATCTGTTGAACCTATGAGTTCCAAACCAAATTGGTGAAACTGACGATATCGCCCTTTTTGCGGACGTTCTGCACGAAAACACGGCCCGATATAAAATAGTCGTTGAACGCCGCCTTTTTGACTTAGATGATGCTGCTGATATGCCCTCATCACTGGAGCTGTTACCTCCGGGCGAAGCACATAATTCGTACTTCCCCTTTCGAAGGCGAACATCTCTTTAGAAACAATATCTGTAAGCTGACCAATACCGCGAGCAATGAGTTCGGTTGGCTCCAAGATGGGCGTCCGAATTTCTTCAGCACCGTAAAGTGCCATGACGGACCGAATGGTTGATTCAACGTATTGCCAAGCCCGACTTGGAGCTATTGCATCGCCGCCCGACGTGTGTCCTTCTGGAAGGATGTCGAACGTACCTGGAATTGACTTGAAAGAGCTCATGGGTGGTAGTTAAGCGGAAGTAGCTGGATCATCATAATGACCCAAAATAGCTAACAATTCCTCTCCAGATTTAGCGGACAAGATCTGTTTTCTGACTTCTTCGTGGTTCATCACTCGTGAAACACGACTTAAAATTCGGACGTGTAGTGATTTGGAGTCCAGTTTGCCCAATAATAAAAAAACGATCCGAACGGGTTCGTTGTCGAGAGCCCCAAAGTCGACGGGTTGGGCCGTAGTGACCAGCGCGCCAATCATCCCGCTAACGGCCGGCGTTTTGGCGTGAGGAAGTGCTAGGCCCTTTCCAACTCCGGTCGACATCTGGGCTTCCCTTTCCATGACTGCTTTTTTGACGGCATCAACATCCAACACATGAGGATGGTCGGATACCATTTCAATTAGGGTATCGATCAAGGTGTCCTTGTCAGGCGCTGCAATATTGACTGCAACGTGATTCGTCTGAAGAAGAGAAATTAAATTCAAGGTCTTGGGTCGCTCAATCCGGGTTCACGTGATTGATATCAAACTCTTCCCACGTGTAAGAAAGAGTAGACTGATGTCGCAATCTAGGGAGAAAACAGCCCTAAATCTCCGAATACAGGTTGTGCACAACAAATTAATAAGAGATTCAGATCAGGTCAAAACTGCGAAGTCGGCTCACAACGTGTTGCATGTCTTCCGGCATCTCAACTTCAAAATCCATTTCCTGTCCGGTTCGTGGATGTTTAAACCCGAGGGATCGAGCGTGAAGTGCTTGACGCGGAAGTTTTTGGAAGAGATTCCGATAAAATGCCCTTCTTTGTCCTTCGTCCTTTCCGTATCGAATTCGATCACCGCCATATGTTGTATCACCAAAAATTGGATTTCCGATGTGTGCAGCGTGGACTCTAATCTGGTGAGTCCTGCCCGTTTCAAGTTTAAACGAGCAAAGTGCGCAGTATCCGAACGGTTCGACCGTTTCGTAGTGGGTAATGGCCTGCTTTCCTACCACTTTGGACTTAATATTGGATTCTCTGACAACAGCCACCTTTCGCCTGTCCTTGGGATCTCTTGCCAAAAATGTATCAATGGTGGCCTCGGACGGCGTCGGAACGCCCCAAACAACGGCTAAATACTGCCTTCGCGTGGTTCGACTCATAAATTGCTTTGCCAAAGCCGCATGAGTCACATCGTTTTTAGCAATAACCAGAAGACCGCTAGTGTCTTTGTCCAAGCGGTGTACAATACCTGGGCGCAGCACCACGTCGCCTTCAAACCTCGGACTGGCATTTATAGACGAAAGTTGAGTTTCGTCTGGATCCTCATCTTCATCCACTTCATCCTGGTCTTCATCCGAGTCGAGATGGATGGCGGCCCCACCAACATGGTGAAGCAGAGCATGGACCAACGTACCCGTCCGATGCCCAAACGCGGGGTGAACTACCATTCCAGCGGCCTTATTTACGACCAAAAGATCCTCGTCTTCAAAGACGATGTCGAGATCAATGGCTTCCGGGATGATTTCAACCGGGGGCGCTTTGAGAATCTCACAGACAATGGCATCATCGGGCTGAACGCTATAAGATGGTTTTGAAACAACCTTGCCATTCACCTCAACCTTTCCATCTTTTATCCCCTTCTGAACACGTGCTCGTGTCGCATTTTGGATAAAAGTAGTCAGGTACACATCGAGCCTGTCATTTTCTTTGTACCCGGACGGGACATCGAAATGTAGATGCGTTACTATTTTTTCTGGTTCGCTCATATCACGATTTTAAATTCCATCGAACCTACGAAATCCAGCGCACGTTAGCTGCGAATAACAGACGATTATTGCTATAGCGCCGAGGTCCGCTCATAGTAATTGCCTTCCAACGCGTGGATTAGGCCGTCGCACTCTAGTTGAAGGAGCGCCGTCCACAAGGAAGCGTCGGGGTATTCAAGGCACGCTTCAATTTCGTCAATGTGGCGATGTGTTGTTGAAAGGCAATCTAGAATTTGGTTTTCGAGTTTTGACCTTGGCAATACGGGGGGCGTCTCAACGCGCTCTTCCGCCCCGGTGCCCCCGCGGCTGAGCCAGCCTCTAGACCTCATCTCGGTGATAATCTGCTCTGGTCGTGTTAAAACGGCGGCGGCTGATGCTTCTAACAGAGCATTTGTCCCTGAAGAGGTGGCATCGTCAATTCTTCCAGGCACCGCATACAAATCTCTTTTTTGATCGATGCACAAGGCTGCTGTTACGAGTGCCCCTGCTTTTTCAAATGCCTCTACAACGATAGTCGCCCTTGAGAGGCCGGAAATAATCCTGTTTCGTTGCGGGAAATGGGTACGCTCCGGTCTGGTTTGGGGCTCAAATTCAGATACGATACATCCTTGCTTCTCGATTTTTTGAGCCAAAGCCCGATGTTCGCGAGGGTAAATTTGATGCACGCCGCTGCCCAAAACTGCAATGGTCTTTCCTCCGGCATCTAATGCTCCTTCATGAGCCGCTCGGTCAATGCCGTATGCCAATCCACTCACCACACAAATACCCGAGCGAGCCAATTCAAAAGCGAGTCTGTGCGCGGTTCTTCTGCCATAAGCCGATGCTCTTCTAGTGCCGACTACCGCAACACAAGGCATTTGTAGCGATTCTCCTTGGCCCTTGACCCAAAAATAGGGTGGCGGATCGGAAATGTGCCGAAGGAGATCGGGGTAATCTGAATCTGAGTATCCCAGCATAGATCCGGTTTCCGATTCATTCATTTCCTCTCTAGGCGTATCCTTCCTAGAGGGGCGTGCAACTAGCGATGCATCGTGAGCTGAATGGTCCGCGTTTCCTCCTGCCAAATGGGATACGAGTCGTTCCAATTTGGAACTTCCAATTCCTTCCACACGAAGAGACTGGTTCAATACGGCTCGTTGAATACTCAACGCCGAGCCATACTGATCATATAGTCTCTTTTGAAGCCTGAACCCAATACCCGGAGTGGAATTCAGCTTTCTTCTAGCTATCCATTCTTCTCTAGTTGCTTTCACCAAACGACTTCGATTCTACCACATGATTCCACAACGAACGCTTCAATTCATCCAATTTGACATGCGCCACCGACGAAAAAGCCAGTGTCGGAATATCAGCTGGGATTGCTTTGCGAGCTTTGGTTTCCCATTTTTTCCTGTCTTCAGTTGGAAGAAGGTCCACTTTAGAAAACCCAACCATGCGAGGTTTCGACAACATTTTCTCGTCAAAAGCTTGTAGTTCGCCCAATAAGGTATCGTATTCGGCTCCGACGTCGTCTGAATCCACTGGAATGAGAAAAAGCAGCACCGCATTTCGCTCAATATGCTTTAGAAACTGTATTCCCAGCCCCTTTCCTTCATGCGCGCCTTCGATAATTCCAGGAATGTCTGCAATGACAAAGCTTTCATAACTTCCGACAGCTACGACTCCCAAGGCTGGGACAAGCGTCGTGAACGGATAGTCAGCAATCTTTGGACGTGCTGCAGAGACGCTCGCAACGAGCGTACTTTTGCCTGCGTTGGGAAATCCTACCAACCCAACGTCGGCCATCAATTTCAGCTCTAACGTGATCTTGCGCTCTTCGCCTGGTTCACCCGGCTGGGCGTACCTGGGGCTTTGATGCGTTGCCGACTTAAAGAATTCGTTTCCTTTGCCTCCTCTCCCTCCTTTTGCTAATTCCAGGGTGTCTCCCGGCGAGAGAAGCTCACCAATGGTCTCCCCCTTGTCGGTATCCTTGGCAATCGTGCCAACGGGCACTCTTAACACAATGTTTTGCCCGTCTTTTCCTGATTTGTTTGCACCGGAGCCATTAGATCCGTTCTCGGCAAAGTGATGCCTATTGTAGCGGTGATCTAGCAAGGTGTACAATTGAGCGTCTGCAATGAGCGAAATAGACCCACCTTCGCCACCATTTCCGCCATCTGGGCCTCCTTTAGGCTCAAATTTAGCTCGGCGAAATGAGACCGATCCTGGTCCCCCTTTTCCACTTCTAATTTCAATGGTTACGTAATCGACAAACTTCATAGTAATCTTTTCATCCAAGCTCTCTCACGAGAACGCTATCTTACCGGTATCTTGACCAAACGTCGTATACGTTGGAGTCCGAGCCCGCCGTATACGCTTCAAACTTCATTCCGGCTCCCAAAAGACACATGGCCTTGAAAAACGTAACTATTTATACTGATGGGGCATGTAGCGGCAATCCTGGGCCCGGAGGATGGGCTGCTATTTTAATGTATGGTTCAAAAGAACGCGTCATTACGGGAGCAGAGTCCCCTACTACAAATAACCGCATGGAACTCGCCGCGGTAGTAGAGTCCCTTCGCGTGTTAAAAGAGCGGTGCAAGGTGGCCGTGCACACAGACAGCGCGTACGTAGCAAACGCCTTCAACGAAAACTGGATTGAAGGGTGGATTAAAAGAGGTTGGAAAACTGCTGGTAAGAAGCCGGTCAAGAATCAAGATCTTTGGGAGGAGCTGATTACCCAAGTAAAGCGGCACGACGTGACGTTTGTCAAGGTCAAAGGCCACGCAAACGACGAAATAAACAATCGGGTCGATCGATTGGCCGTCGAAGCCGTAAAAATGCAATAGCTAGGCTAACTCATCGCCCCGTCCGCCAAGCGCCTCCAGAAATACAGCTCTGAACGCGTCAACTTGCGAGGATCGAATGTCGAGGGTCATTGAAGTTCTCTCTGAATAGGAAGTCTCCAGAACAATCACGTCGAATTGGCTGATTGTATGCATGGCCGGTGACGTATCGTCGTAATCAAATACGAAACGAAGAGCCGTTCGGGGGATAATTTCCTTCACTTGTGCCGCATCTAAGGCAAGCGACGCGGCTTCGCCATAGGCGCGGACTAACCCGCCCGTACCCAGTTTGGTACCACCGTAGTATCTAATAACCACGACAAGCGAATTCGTCAGATTTCGCCCTTCGATTTGCCGATAAATGGGCAATCCGGCCGACGAATTGGGCTCGCCGTCATCATTGTAGCGAAACGTGTTTCCATCAGACCCGATTCTGTAGGCGCTACAGTGATGGGTAGCGTCGTAGTCGCGTTTCTTGATGGCTAGCAAAGCGGCATCTGCCTCTTCAACAGAAGAAACAGGAATTGCTTCTGCCAAGAATCTCGAGCCCTTAATCTTTATCTCTGAAATTCCCGGTTTGTCTAAAACCAGATAGGTGTCCGGCGATGTCTCCATGGACACGAATATATCGTGTCTCGTGGAGGGATGCTCGTCCTAAGAGGCTACTTTTCGCAAAAAGCTATCCTGTCCTTTCGTCCAAAGGTCGTTTTGAGCAATGCGAGCAGGTTTCTCTTGGTCAAACCGGCTAAAGTAAACTCTAAATGAAACCTCTCCATTCACGTCAATCCGGGCAATCCAAGCCTCTGTATACTGATCTGCTAGTATTTTAGCCCTTGCGTGTGTGGAGAACGATCCGATTTGAAGCGTATAGGCGCCGTCTTTTGAGCTCACCTGCTGGACTACGTTCTGATCTTTCGAGCTTGTAGCCGAAGCAGTCCGAACTGGTGTGGATGCACTAGACGCGTTCTTCGTGCCAGAAGTCGCAACAGGAGGGCCCATTACTTGCACTTCGGTCTTATTGCTAGATTTTGGGGATTGGTCATTGGCTGCAATGGTGGCCAATTCCTGGCTGTCCATCAGAATAAGTGAAACATTAGCCGTTCCTGACTCAAATAGTCCGATTTTCTGAGCTGCAGCGCCCGACAAATCAATAATGTGTTTTGCGCCCGACTTCATCCGATCGTTAATCCGAACGACTACAAACTGGTTGTTTTCCAGGTTTGTGACTTTCACCATGGTATCGAATGGTAAGGTCGGATGGGCTGCTGTCATCGCTTTGTGGTCATAGCGTTCGCCAGAAGCCGTCTTGGCGCCGTGCAGACCCATGTTGTACCAACTCGCGAACCCTTCAGTCGCCGTTGACTGAGTTGCTGGAGACTGGGTTGCTAGAGTCTGCGCGTGAACAGTTGCTGGCAGTGCAATCGCCAAAAGCGTTGCCACGATCAAAGCGATCACGAGCCAGATAGAAGAGATGAATTGTTTCGATGTGATAATCATGGGAGTGTCTCTTGGTAACAATGTTTGTCCGTTACCGAGAGATAATCCAATTATTATGCCAGCTTACGCTAGAGCCCCAAAACAAACCCTGCAAAGCCTTTTCAGGACCTCAAAACGTACCAAGGGAGCATTCATTCGATTGCAATCAGGACAAAAAGCGCAAATATTGCCCTCAAGACTGCATATTTTTCCGCTTTCGGGGCTCCGCTTTCGGGTCTCCGCTTTCGGGGCTACTTCCGCGCGCCCGCTTCTGGGCTCCGCTTTCGGCGTTTACGCTACGGGCGAGGCCGGCGGGGTTCCTCTAGTCGGGGCCAGTGGCCTCTGATCAACCTTTAATCTGGGTTGCTAAGCCAATTTCGTTCAGGATTCCGGCCACTCGCAAACAGTCTTCAAAGACAGACTGAAACACATTCGCCTTCCCTTCCCTGTGCACCGTCCAGGATAGATCTTCGGCTCGACCACGAGTGCAATTCGTTGCCTTCATCAATTGATGAATGACTTCTTCGAAGGTGTGCACCTCGTCGTTGAACAAGTCCACGCTCCACAATAGATCTATATCTACCTGGGCATTGGATTCCTGTTCTTCAGCAACTAAGACTTCTTTTTCAAGCGACAAGTTCATAGATCTCAACGTGGAAGTCTTCCATTACAGAATTAGCAAGTAGCTCTTTGCAGGCGTTTTCCGCGACTTCCATTGCTTCGCTTTTCGACGCCGCCTTGATTTCCATTTCAACAAACTTGCCGATTCGGACAGATTGCACTGATCCAAAACCAAGTTCGCCCAGAGCATGATGCGACGCTTTACCCTGTGGATCTAGGATGGATGAACGAAGCGTGATGGTAATATTAGCCTTAAACATGAGCCTGTTTTAATTAGTAGATGGAGAAGATTCTGCCTTGGCGTCTAAGCCGTCTGCTTCAGATTCTGGTGGCTCCGAATCACGAACAGCTTTCAAAAATCCAGTAAAGGCGCTTACAATTCCCGCAACCAGATAGATCGAAAGAACAGTTAGGAGCCCAATCTCCCGAAAAACAACCATAATCAAGAATCCGGCGAAATAGACCAGAAACTTAACGGTGTGCTTCCGAATGTATTCAACCGACGGCCTAGGTACTGAATCAAATGGAATATTGGAGACCATTAAGCCTGATAGGACGATTACGGCGACCAAAATGATCGACATATCGCCTCGATCCGATGTAACTGACGCAAAAATATCAGGATTTAGGATGATGGCTACGATCGCGACGGCAGACACTGGAATGGGAAGTCCAGCAAACGTGTCCTTTTTCTCGCCTTCGTAGTTCACATTGAACCTGGCCAACCGTACGGCTCCTGCCATGGCGGGCAGCGAGGAAATAATAATTCCCGGAATCCCGAATTCGCGCAGACCAAAAGAGTATATCAAAAAAGAAGGGGCAACTCCGAACGAAACGACGTCGCAGAGGCTATCTAGCTCCATTCCAAACAGACTCGTTCCGTTCGTTAAGCGCGCCATCATCCCGTCTAGCATATCAAACAGACTCGCCAATAAGATCAGCCAACCGGCGTATTCTAGTCGCCCTTCGAGCACCTGAATGAGCGACAAAAATCCGCAAAACAGGTTCATCAACGTGAAAAAGGACGGCACCGCAGCGCGCGGAATTCTGCGAGGCAACCGAGGACCCTTCGATTCGCGGTAGGTAATTAATCGCTGACGAAAACGGCGTTGTTTCAGGCCAGGTCTAGACTTCTTTTTTCTCGAGCGCAGCATGTAATCTTAGTTAGAAACCTCTGGAAGGTGTCCAAGGACGGTAAGGCCCCCCGTCACTTTATCTCCGATAGATACGGTAATGTTTGAATCCCTGGGTACAATCACGTCCATCCGTGACCCAAACTTAACAATACCAAATCGGTCTCCAAGTTTCACGGTATCGCCTACGGTTACGTGATACACGATTCGCCGCGCAACCGCGCCTGCAATTTGTTTGAATAATACTTTGTGTCCGGAGGGTGTCATTAAGCCCAATTGGCTCCGTTCATTCAATTCACTGGCTTTTTCGTGCCAAGCTACTAGGTAATCGCCGGAAACATATTCGTCAAATTCGATGACCCCATCCGTTGGAATACGGTTCACATGGACATTTAGCGGAGACAAAAAGATTGAAACCTTGAGCGCCGGACCTTTGAAGTAGAGGGGCTCATCAATTTCGTCGATCAATAGCACCTTCCCGTCTGCCGGAGACATCAGCGTGTTCTGAGGAACGGTGGCAATGACCCGGGTTGGGTCTCTAAAGAAATAGAGCGTAAACCCAAGCAGGAATGCGCCGAAACACATTAAGATTATGCCGACGATACCGCCGTTGAGCCATCCCAATCCGCCAACTACGGCCGCAATAATTGCAGCCCCTGCTATTAGTGCATATCCTTCTTTGGCGAACATAAGGTGTAGAGTAGTAGCTTGTAGGTTCTGGGAAACCCGAAAATACCATCTACGTTCGAATGGTACCCTATCTATGCAAAAGATTCCTTATTCACTTCTCCCCCTGTTCTTTGGCTAGCGTTTCATTCCATACTCTCGGCTGCAAGCTCAATTTCGCTGAAACGGGCACGATTGCAAATCAATTCAAGTCGAACCAGTTCAGTGTAGTTCCTTTTGGTTCTCCATCGGACGTGGTCGTTTTAAACACCTGCACCGTGACGGAAGAGGCGGACAGGAAGTGCCGGCAAGCCATTCGAAAAGCCCTGAAGGCAAACCAGGATGCATGCGTCATTGTAACTGGTTGCTTTGCTCAGCTTAGACCCGAACAAATTGCCGCCATTCCAGGCGTTGACGTGGTTTTGGGTGCGAATGAAAAGTTTGATGTCTTTCGCTACATCGAAGCATTTGCCAAAAAAGAAAAAACTCAGATAGACGTCTCCTGCATTGACGACGTAACCGTATTTGGAGCCGCTTTTTCCGCCTCCGAACGAACCAGGGCCTTCCTAAAGGTGCAAGATGGATGCGACTACAGTTGCTCGTTTTGCACCATTCCGATGGCCCGTGGCAGGAGCCGTTCCGCACAAATTCCTGATCTCGTTAGGCAGGCGAATGAAATTGCTGAGCGCGGATATAAAGAAATCGTCCTATCGGGCGTCAATATTGGACTTTTTGGGCAAGAACAGGGCGGCAGTTTATTACCGCTGCTCAGAGAACTGGATGGGGTCGATGGGATTGAGCGCATTCGCATTTCATCGTGTGAGCCAAATTTGTTGACGGACGAGATCATCGACTTTGTTGGTGAATCGCGCGTTTTCATGCCGCACTTTCATCTGCCTTTGCAGTCCGGGGATGACTATGTCTTGGGCAAAATGCGCCGCAGATATCGGGTTTCAGACTACCTCGCCCGGTTGGATCGAATCTATTCGGTGCTTCCTGATGCGGCCGTTGGCGCGGACGTGATCGTTGGGTTTGCTGCCGAAAGCGACGATCATTTTGAATCTTCCTATCGCTTTATCGAATCCCTTCCTGTCAGCTATCTGCACGTTTTCACCTATTCCGAACGCCCTGAAACGGTGGCGGTCGAAAAACCATCCCTAATGGGTGGTCATGTGGTGGAAAAGCGGGTTCGAAGCGAAAGAAACCGAAGGCTTCGGGTTCTATCAGAAAAGAAAAAAGGCTCGTTTTATTCTCGATTTATCGGACAAACCCGCCCTGTACTCTGGGAAAGCGCTGAAAGGGACAATCGAATGAGTGGGTTTACCGACAACCATATTCGAGTAGAGCGCTCGTTTGATGAGGCTCTTTCTGGCACTATTCAACCGGTTGTGTTGGGCAGAATGAACGAGCGAGGGCTTGTGGAATCCCCCGAGATGGAAATGCTGCACGTGTTAGTTTCGTCCTAGCCTCTAGGCGTCACGACCTCGAACCCTTGTACGTATTGAGCGATTATGCGAATACTCCTATTAGTCTGTGCGTTGTTCTACTCTGGCTGCCAAATTGTTGGCCCCGACGATCCTAGGACAAACGGTAATACCGACTACAGAGCCCAGTGGGAGGCCTTTCAAGATGGCACGTATTACTACACGCTGAGCAGGTCGTGCTTTTGCCTTCCTGGAGGCCGAATGCAGGTCCAAGTTGTGCAAGGAAAGGTCACTTCGGCGTTCTACTTAGACCGACAAGACGAAATTACCCAAGACCAGCTTGATTACATCGAAACGATCGATGCCATGTTTGACCTCATTGACGAGCGCCAAGGCAACTCCTACGTGTTTGAAGTCGAGTACTCAGATTCGGGATACCCTACTTCAATCACGCTCGATGGCAGCGAACAGATCGCCGACGACGAACTGTGGCTAGAGGTCACAGATCTTCATGTGGGCGTGAGGTAGCTAGCGCGACAGATACAAATTGCGCATTTCAAAAGGTTTGCGGAAGTGTTCGTCCTTGAAGTCCGCGATGAAGGCGATGGCTTCGCCTGTGGATTTCATTTCTGGACCGAGCTCTTTGCGAACCTCAGGGAATTTATCCCATGAGAAAACCGGTTCTTTCACTGCGTACCCAACCAGTGACGACTCCAAATCACCCCGATCTCTGAACTCTTTCAGTTTAGCGCCAAGCATGACCTTGGTGGCAATATTTGAAATCGGTACTCCCGTGGCCTTTGCTACGAACGGCACAGTCCGCGACGCGCGAGGATTCGCTTCAATTACGTACACCTTGTCTTTCTTAACAACCATCTGGACGTTCACAAGACCTAACACACCGAGACGTATCGCGATGGAAGCTATGTATTCCCTCACAGTCTGCTGAATTTCCTGGGACATCGAGTAAGGCGGTAAAACAGCCGTTGAATCGCCTGAATGAACACCAGCTGGCTCAATATGCTGCATAATGCCTGCCACCCACACTTCATCTCCATCACAAATGGCATCTACGTCCAGTTCAATCCCATCTTCCAAGAAAAGGTCGAGTAGGATCACATTGTCTGGCATCAACTTCCAGATTTGATTGACATACTTCTCAACCTCTTCCTTATTGATGGCGATACGCATTCCCTGTCCCCCCAGGACGTAACTAGGGCGAACCAACAACGGATATCCAATCTTTTCTGCCGTTTCAATTGCTTCAGGAACTGAACGGGCAGCGCCGTACGGTGGGTATGGGATCTCAAGCTCTTTTAGTAGATCCGAAAACTGAACCCGATCTTCTGCGAGGTCCATATTAGCAAACTGGGTCCCCAGAATAGGTATGCCGTGCTTATCAAAGTCACGTGCCAATTTCAAGGCCGTCTGGCCACCGAGTTGGACGATAACCCCGACAGGATCCTCGTGGTCAATAATATCTTTGACACGCTCCCAAAAAACAGGCTCA
>JABMOI010000006.1 GCA_013204185.1 bacterium
AGCCCATTCAAGGTGAAGGTGGCATCATTGTACCTTCCGTGGCATGGCATCAAGCGCTTAGAAAAAGATGCTCGGAAGTGGGCGCCCTTTTGATTTTCGATGAGATTCAGACGGGGTTTGGCCGGACTGTATCTATGTTTGCTTGTGAGCAATTTAGCGTGGTGCCCGACATTATCACCCTGGCCAAGGCCATGGGAGGGGGGATGCCGCTCGGCGCATTTGTATCCTCGCACGCTATTATGGCAACGCTACGGGATAACCCACCACTGAGCCACGTGACCACGTTTGGAGGACACCCTGTTTCGTGTGCGGCCGCGCTTGCCACGCTCGAAGTCCTAACGAACGAGCAGCTACCAGCGAGGGCACTTCAAATAGAGGCCCAAATCCGAGAAACGCTCGTGCACCCTTCGATTCGCGAAATTAGGGGACGAGGCGCAATGCTTGGATTGGACCTCTGCGATGCAGACCTGACCGAAAAGGTTACTAAGTTCTGTCTTGAAAACGGTGTTTTACTGGGTTGGACATTGCATTCCAACAGCTTAATTCGGATTGCGCCGCCGCTCAACATCGAGGAAGACGTGCTCAACATGGCGCTCCGAGTGATCCTCATGGCGCTCAAGCAGCACGCCTAGAAGGTTATGTGATCGGGCAGGGAGAGTCTTCTATACGTCAAAGGTTGAACCTTCCCTTTCAGAGTGTGTTTTTAAACGCATGTAAATAATAATCGTTTGGTCAGAAATGTGAACCGACATAGCATGAGAACTAGCATAGCCATTGACGACGAGCTCATGGAAAAAGCCATCGAAGCAACAGGAGTCAAAACCAAGAAAGAAGTGGTCGAGCTCGGCTTAAAGACCTTGATTCGACTGCACGAGCAAGAGCAAATCCGGAAGTTGAGGGGCAAACTTCACTGGGAAGGAAACTTGGATCAAATGCGCACCAGCTCATGATTATTGTCGATTCTAGCGTATGGATAGACTTTTTTAATGGGGCGTCAACCCGAGAGTCGGACCATCTCGATCTAATCCTGCGAACTGAAATGGTTGGAATGGGAGACTTAATCTTAGTTGAAACACTCCAAGGTTTTAGGTCTGATCAGGATTACAAAATCGCAGAAAAAGTGTTAAGACCCCTGCCTGTTTTTGACCTTCTTGGCCCCAAACGCGCGCTGAAAAGCGTAGAAAACTACCGAATGCTGCGGCACAGAGGGATCACGATTCGAAAAACGGATGATGTTATCATTGCGAGTTTTTGCATTGATGAACGGTATCCTTTGTTGTTTTCAGATCGCGACTTTGATCCGTTTGTTCAGCATTTGGGGCTGACTTCGGCGCTTCCTAACTAGAGATCAGGTATTGGGCCTGCAGAAGAGGAGACGGCCCAAAAAGCTACTATGCGCCCAGATGGTCGCAAAGAAGCTGCCACGCGGCATTGTAGCGGCATTGTAGCGCCATTATATCGCGATTGTATTCTTAAACGATTCGATTTGTGAACCGAGGAAGTAAACCGTCTGTGCGGTAGTTTTGGAATCAAATAACGCCTTTACGACTGCATCAATACCTCCATGAAAACTACCATCTTCTTAGCACTCGTCCTCTTCTTAAGCGCTTGTTCAGAACCTGCCTTTGAAGGCACGACATACGGCCAGCCTGTTTCATTGACCGAAACAACAGCAATTTCTGAAATTCTGGACGATCCAACGTCGTTTTTGGGCGAAAATGTGTTGGTTGAAGGCACCATTGTTGAGGTATGCACCTCCATGGGTTGCTGGATGGACATTGCCAGCGATCGTGAATTTGAAAAAATTCAGATCAAAGTGGACGATGGCGTCATCGTTTTCCCAGTGAGCGCTCGCGGCAAAAAAGCCCTCGTTGAAGGCACCGTAGAAGAGCTAGATCAAACAGCCGACCAAGCTAAAGCTCATGCCAAAGAAATGGCAGAAGAACGCGGAATGGCTTTCGATTCAACAGCCGTGTATGAGCCCGCAACGATATACCGCATTCGTGGACTCGGTGCAGTAATCGCTGAATAAATGGCTAGGGGTAAAAAAGGATTTCAATGGCGGCGATGGAATATTGTAATTCATCGCGACCTTGGCTATTTATGCGTTGGGCTCACGTTTGTGTTTGCAATTTCGGGCATAGCCGTCAATCATAGAGCGGATTGGAATCCCAATTTTAAGATTACTCATTCCACCGTTCCCTTAACCGACCTAATTGGTGTTGAGCCTGGTTCGCAGGCCTTTATCGATCACGTTTTGGCTCAATTAGAGCTCTCCGAACCGGTTCGAGGCTCTTTTCTGAGAAGCCCGGAGGAAGTGGATATCTTCTTAGAAGAAACCACGATCACGGTCAATTTGGAACGAAGCGAAGTTGCGCTTGAAACCATTAAAGGGCGTCCCATTCTACGAGAAACCAACTTTCTGCACTTGAACGAGTCCAAGAAGTGGTGGACCTATATGTCCGATCTCTATGCAGTATCCCTACTACTTCTTGCCACCACCGGCATGTTCATGCTGAAAGGAAAGACGGGAATCAAAGGGCGCGGGGCATGGCTCACGGCCATTGGCGTGGCCATCCCTATCGCGTTTTTACTCCTATATTTCTAGCCGCGCAGGAAATGTAGTTGGGGCCGCGCTGCACAGACCTCGCGGTTCTAGCTCAGGGGCTTGGACCGCTCTCCGAATGCCCTCCTGGGCCTATTTCCCGCCGTATTTGGCCGGAATCGGCGTGTTTGGACCTGCTCCCTGCCAGAAAATATTGACGACCCACCAGCGGGCTCCATCATTCATCAGCTGAAAACTATTGATTCCGCGTTGGAACGGTTCGGCATCCTCTGGGAGCCAGCGCGAGTCGTAAGTGCTGAAGATGTGAGCAATATTTCCAAAGCGCTCTTCGATTCGGTTCGTTTCGGTTTCAAAAAAACCACGCACCATAAGACCGGGTCCTGCTGTTTCAATGTATTGATCTACCGTCCAGTTAAGGACGCGACATTGACCTTGCGCATTGCACTGAGTGGGGATGAGCCGCGCATCGGGTAAAAACAGCGACCGAAATCGATCCCAATCTCGTTCAACATCCTTTCCCCCAGAAATCACACCGTAAACGGCGGCCATAATGGCGTCTACAGATTCAACGTCGGCCGGATCGGCGGCGGGGCGGTCCACCTGGGCAGCCGGAGCTTCTTGCGCTTGAGCCGGTACCATCAAAAGGCACGCGAGAAGTAGAAATAGGATGGGTCGTAGAGTTTGAGGCATCAGTTTAATCGGGTTGGTGCAGGATTTTGTAAAAGCCTTACGGATTCAAATTGACGAAGGTTACCTGGAAAATAGATAGAAATGACTACCCCGTTCAACCGCACAATTCCCTCGGGCACAACCACTTAAGACCTTAGCATTCAATGGATAGCATCAACCGACTCAAAGAATTTCATCGCACCGTTAAGAACAAATTTAACGTCTACAACAGCTTGTTCTTGAGTCTCCCGTTTCGTCAGATCAGAACAACGGGCGTCCTGATACCGCTATTGCAGAATGAATGCCGAGATGGTCTTCTTGCGGGGAAAGAACCCCTTCAGATCCTAAATGACTTTTTTGCTTCCCGGCCTGAACTGAAAACCGAAGATGAGCAAATTGATTTCATGTTTCGCGTCGTGCAATACGTGGAGCGCCAAGTGGTCCTGTTTGACAGTGTGGAAGATGCTGCATTTCCGGTGTTGAAGGACGTGGATGAGACCTTGTCCCTCACGGATTACATCCACCTGACGGACAGCAAACGCGGAAGCGCCGAGGCCAAAAGCAACGCCTTGGAAAAGCTATCTAGTTTCCGCACTCGCATTGTTTTTACGGCTCATCCCACCCAGTTCTATCCGCCTTCCGTCCTGAAAATAATTGCCAAACTCCGGCAGCTCATTTCAAGCAACGACATCTCTCGTATCGACCTCACGCTGCAGCAATTGGGATTGACTTCGCTCCTGAAGTCCAGCAAGCCCACACCGTTCGAGGAAGCGCGCAATATCATCTATTTCCTCCGAAACGTCTATTACGACGCCGTGGGCGAAATCTATTCGGACATTAAAGGCGCCATGAAGGAGGGCCAGTTCGACAACCCAAACATCATCCAGTTGGGGTTTTGGCCTGGTGGGGACCGAGACGGTAACCCGTTTGTGACGTCTGAAACGACGTTAGCTGTGGCAAATGAGCTGCGCATGACGCTCATGAAGTGCTATTACGGCGATTTAAAGGACCTTGAGGGAAAACTAACCTTCCGAAACGTGGAAGATATTGTCTCCCAACTAGTTGGGCAGGTATATGAGGCCATGTTTGATGCCAGCTCTACCTTGGGTTACAAGCAAATTGAAGGTCCGTTGCTGGAAGCGCGAGCCATCTTAGAAGCGGACTATGGCGGTCTGTATTTGGATGACATCGACGCATTGATTGACAAGGTTAAGATCTTCAAAACGCACTTCGCGACGCTCGACATCAGACAGAATCACGCCGTACATGAACGGTTGATTACGGAAGTACTAAGTCAAAAGGGGTTCATTGAGGAGTCGTTGAGCGAGCTTTCTCCAAGCCGATTGCAGGACATTCTGCTGACAGAGTCAATTCGCCTTAAGCCAGAGGACTTTTCGGATGAGTTGCTTAGCGATACGGTGCGCACCATTCAGCTCGTACGAGACATTCAGGCCCGGAGCGGCGAAGAGGCATGCAACCGCTATGTGATGAGTAATTCGGAGGATATGTACTCCGTCCTGTTTGTGTTTGCCCTCTTTAGGTGGTGCTGGGGCGCGGAAGAGTTTCCCATCGATATCATCCCCCTATTTGAATCGGTCGAGGGCATGGCGAACGCTAGGCAGATCATGGCCAGCTTATTCAGTATTCCAGCCTATCGAGCCCATGTGGAGCGCCGAAGCCAGACTCAAACCATGATGCTCGGGTTTTCCGACGGCACGAAGGACGGCGGGTATCTAACGGCCAATTGGTCCATCCACAAAACGAAAGAAGAACTCTCGTCGGTCTGCGACGAAAACGGGGTCAAAGCCATCTTTTTTGACGGCCGTGGCGGCCCGCCAGCTCGCGGTGGTGGTAAAACACACGGATTTTATGCCTCCCAGAGTGAGAAAATTGCCAACCACGCCATTGAGTTGACCATACAAGGACAAGTAATAACGAGTATGTATGGGACGAAAGAGCAATTCAAGTATCACGGCGAGCAGCTCATTGCCGCCGGGATTCATAAGGACGTATTGGGCCAAGAGAACCACATCTCGGATCATTTCCGCGAACTATTTGAGGAGTTGGCGCGGTTGAGCTTTGAGTCGTACACGGAGCTCAAGAATCACCCAATGTTTATTCCGTACCTCGAGAAAAAGAGCACGCTTAGATTCTACAGCAGGGCCAATGTGGGCAGCCGCCCGAGCGTCAGAGGGGGTCAGCAAAAACTGGAGCTAAAGAACCTACGAGCCATTCCCTTTGTGGGATCGTGGAGCCAGCTAAAACAGAATGTGCCGGGCTACTTCGGAATTGGCACCGCGCTGAAAACAATCGCTGACGATGGCCGACTTGAAGACCTAAAAGCACTCTTTAGAGATGTGCCTTATTTCAAAACGTTGGTGCTAAACAGCATGATGTCTTTGTCGAAATGCAATTTCGCCTTGACAAGCTATATGGCTCACGACCCCGAGTTTGGGGCTTTTTGGAATATGTTGTTGGAAGAATATGAGCGCTCCAGAGATATGGTGCTCAAGGTGTCAGGGTACTCGGAATTGATGGAAGAAGAGGCACTTTCCAAAGAATCTGTGGCGATTCGGGAAGATATTGTGATGCCCTTGCTGGTCATTCAGCAATATGCGCTGCAAAAACTAGAGCAGAGCAATGAAAGGCAGGACGTGTACGAAAAGATCGTGATCCGCTCGCTGTATGGGAATATTAACGCCAGTCGAAACTCGGCTTAGATTGGGCGTCCAGGGTTTTAAAACCGGCCGAAACTCGGCTTAGCCGGCCGTTTGGTCGGGAGCTTCGGTGTCTGCGGACGGCGGGGTGCTCGTTTCGGTTGAGGCGGCGGCAGCCTCTTGAGCTTCGCGTCGGAGCCGGTCTTTCTCACGCTGCCCTGCATACATATCGTACCGCGCCAAGCGTCCTTCGAGCGCTCCGTTTACGAGCTCTTTCTTCCACGTTGTGCGGAGTCCCACTGTTTTTAGGAGCTCTGGCTTACCCACATACACGAAGGCCGTGGTTCCAGAGCACTTCTGTTTAAAGAAGTCGCCGAGCTCCTTGTAAAAGTCTTCGATTTTCATCCCACCGCTAAGACGAACCCCATAGGGCGGGTTGGTGACCATGACGCCATCTTCAAAAGGGGCTAGGTTGCGATAGTCCGCCTTGGTCAGGGTTACCATGTCCCCATGAGGAAGACGGGAAAGGTTTTTACGCGCATTTCTGAGCGCCTCAGTTTCGATGTCCGACCCCGAAATGAGACCCTTTTCGATAGGTTTAATCCCTTCATCGATCGTTTTTCGATGCGCTGACCACGCCCACGCATCAAAATCCGGGAAGTGCTCAAATCCAAAGGACTTTTGCAAATAGCCCGCTGGAGTTCCAGTTGCCATCATCAAAGCCTCAGCCAGCAACGTTCCTGATCCGCACATAGGATCGAGCAACGGGCAGTCTCCTTTCCATTCACTCATACGAATGATGGCGGCCGCAACCGTTTCTTGGAGAGGCGCTTCCATGGCATCTAACCGGTAACCACGGCGGTGCATGGATCGCCCGGCGGCATCCAAGCTCACTGTGGCTCGGTTGTTTTCGATATGCAAATTGATCGATACATCGGGCTCCCGGCGGTCCACATCCGGCCTAGATCCTACTTGATCCCGAATGGTGTCTACAATGGCGTCCTTTAATTTCAAGGACGCATATTTAGAGTGCGTGATGTGGCTGTTGGAGACGGATGCAAAGATGGCAAACGTTCGTTCCGTCCCGACTAGGGACATCCAATCCATCTCCAGTGCCCGTTTGTATAAATACCGGTCACTGTGACAATCAAATGTTTCGAGCGGGGCGATAATTCGAGTTGGGATACGAGCCTGGTACACAATGCTGTACAGCGTGAGCGCATCGCATTTGAAATGGACGCCTCGGTATCCGGGTTCGATATCCGTAGCTCCTAGCTCTGCAAGTTCCTGTCCTGCAAGCTCTTCGATGGGATGAGCAACCTGGGCGAAATATCGCTGGTGTTCTTGATATAAATAGGGCGTTTCGATGAGATTGCTTTCTAAAGGGGAAGAGTCGTGGAGGGAAACAGAGCGAACAGGGAATCGGAGCTGTCGGTGGAATTAGTTCTTCAGAATGGAAGACAATGCCCCGGGCGTGCCATCGTTCGGAGCAGGCTCAACGCCCAAGATGCCGGCCATGACGTTGTACAGCTCGATGTTCTCGAATGGCTCGACCGTGACTCCTTGCTTGAACGCTGGTCCATGGGCCACAAACATGGCACGCATCGATTCCAGTTCATTATCGTAGCCGTGAGCTCCGCCGGTGGCAGCCTTTTCGTTTTGCTCAAAAAAGCCGCGCTCGCGCACAATCAGCCAGCCATCATCAACATGGCCAAAAATTTGGGGGATGCGTTCGTTGCCTTCGTAGTGAAAACGCGCGGGAGCTTCCCCTGCTTTAAACACGAGCATATTGGGATGGGCGTCTCTAAGTGCGTCGTACACCTTGTCAAATTTACCATCCTTTGGGTTGAGCCCAAGCACGGAGTATGCATCGGTGATGTACACATCATCCAAGTCAATGTAATCGTCTAGTGGAATCACTCGATCGCGAGACAATTGGGTCATTCCATGATCGGCCACCAAGATGATGTTTACCGCGTCAGTTAAACCCCGTTCATCCAGCCCAGTCAACAACCGGCCGATATACGAGTCGATAGCCCGAACGGCCTCTGCGGTTTCGGGAGCATCTGGTCCAAAATCGTGACCTTCATGATCTACGTCTGAAAAATACACCGATAGAAATCCTGGTCGCTCTGCTTCAGGAAGCTCCAGCCAAGTAAATAGCTGATCGATGCGATCAAAAGCGGGCACCGTATCGTCGAATGTATACCAATAAGAAGGGCTTACGCCCTTGACAGGGGCTTCCGATCCGACCCAGTAATACGTTGCTGACTTAACGCCTGCGTTCTCGGCAGTGACCCAAAGGGGTTCGCCGCCCCACCAAGCAGAGTTCGTGATGGCTTCTCGGTCAGTGATCCTAAAGCGAGCGTTCATTTCGGGATCAAACATCGTATTTGAAACGATGCCGTGATTCGCTGGATATAGACCCGTAACGATGCTGTAGTGGTTGGGAAACGTCAAAGAAGGGTAGACGGGCTTCATTCCTTTGTCCGCCCACACCCCGCCAGCAATTAGCCGGTCAATATTGGGCGTGTCTATTGTGTCCAGATAGTCGGCCCGCAATCCATCCGCAGAGATTAAAATAACGGTATGCTCATAGTCCGAGGTACCTAAATTGTCATTTTGATTTGAAGAACATCCAAATGAGGCGAAGAGCAAAAGGATGAGAAAAATGGATCGTTGCATCGTGGTTTGAGATTCGCTGAGCACTGAATGTAGACTGACTAGAAGCTAAGGATATTGAGTGGGCTGTTAAGAGTACAGCCCCACTTAGAAGATCCTTGAAATAGTAACAGAGACGGAAGTTGGATTGGAACCCGTATTCTGAGGTTCCGTTGCACGAAACCCACCCAGATCGCGGTCATGTAGCAGTTTGACCGCCCTTAGAACCCTCGTCATGAAGATTGGATCGATAGAATTTGGCGATCGCCCCATTTTCCTGGCTCCCATGGAGGATGTCAGTGACCCCCCGTTTCGCTTAATGTGTAAGCGATTCGGCGCCGATATGCTGTACACCGAGTTCATTTCTTCAGGCGGATTGGCGTACGAAGCGGAAGGGTCCATGATGAAGCTCGACATCTATGAAGAAGAGCGGCCCGTCGCCATTCAAATTTTCGGCGGCGATGTGGAGCAAGTTCGTCAAGCCACTCGGATCGTAGACGCGGTTAATCCAGATATCATTGATATCAATTTCGGATGCCCGGTCAAGAAGGTAGTCTGCAAGGACGGGGGGGCTGGTATTCTCAAAAACCTGCCGAAGATGCAGGAAATTACGGCGGCCGTCGTGGGCGCTTCGAGCAAGCCCGTCACGGTTAAGACCCGTCTAGGCTGGAACGATGAATCGATTCAGATTCTGGACGTGGCCCGTATGCTAGAAGAGACGGGAATCAAAGCATTGGCTGTTCACGCGAGGACGCGCTCTCAGATGTACAAGGGAGAAGCGCGGTGGGAATGGCTCAAGCGCATCAAGGAAGAATCAGGGATCTCGATTCCTTTGATTGGCAACGGGGATGCTTCATCACCCGAGCGAATCGAAGCCATGTTTAATGAAACGGGCGTCGACGCAGTCATGATTGGCCGCGCTGCCATCGGAAATCCCTGGATTTTCAGAGACACCAAGATATTTCGAGAAACCGGAGAATTGCCGCCGCCGCCAACGTGGAATCAATTGTGCGAGGCCGTTGCCGAGCACCTGGCTTTGAAGTGCGAGTGGCTAGGAGAAAAGAAGGGAGTTCTCGAAATGCGCCGCATGTACGGTGGCTATTTCAAAGGATTCAAGGGCGCAAGTGCGCTTCGCCAGCTCATTATGGTGCCTTCAACCCTGAACGAAGTCCTAGAAGTCCTGCTCAACTTTACCGAAGCAGATTTGACAGCTGCCCGGAGTTTGCCCAACGTGCGCGCGGTGGCTGTGAAAGCGTCTCTGCCCACGGCCACGCGACGCGCCGTTTAAACACGCTCGCGCGGCTTTACTTCCCAATCGACTCTAGGTACTCTTTGCCGCGACCTTTGATGTTCTCGTCCCAGAACTGCATCCAATCCGGTCCTTCAGCGGTGAGGCGGGCCCAGTCAACGTCCATAACCTTAATGTCTGATTCTCTCATCCAAGTGGGTAGGGCTGTGCTATCTAAGTCGGTTCTCGCAGGAATCCGGTAATACGTATTTGCTTGATGATTCAGCGCTTCGGGAGTGGTAACAAACTCATAAAACAGCTTCGCTGCATCCAGAGCCGGGCCATTGGCCACCAACGCGATTCCGTCATTTAGGACCGGCGTACCACTTGTTGGTAAGGAGAAGGAAAATGGGTAGCCGTTCGTTTCGGATTGAATGTAGGTATCCGGCATATTCCAGAGGGAAACCGAGCCTTCTTCGCGAGCTACTTTCAGGTAGAGCTGCGTTGGGTCTGCCGCGTAGGTTTTGGTGTTTAGGTCCAAGCGGGCAAGCCATTCATAGCCTGCTTCTACCGATTCCTGGCGCATAATCAAGGCCCCCCAGATGGTTCTCATGGTGGAGCTTGCAAGCGGATAGCGGATTATGATTTCGTCCTCCCACTTAGGATCAAGCAAATCGTCCCAGTCGGTAGGTTTATCGATTTCTGAGACCGTTCTGGAGTTGAAAAGGAGCACTTCTGGTGTTAAATAAGTGGCAAACCACCGATTTGAGGCGTCTTTGGCTCCTGTTTCGATAGCCTCGGCCCACGTCGGCTCGTATGCTTCAAGCAATCCTTCGTCGGCTGCGCGAGAGAATGTTGGGCTATCGCCGCCCCACCAAAGGCTGGCTACTGGGTTGTTTCGCTCGGTCCGTACCCTGTCGTACGCATCCTGCCCACCCATGTCAATCCATTGAACGTTGATATCTGGATGGGCTGCTTCGAATGAAAGCTCGTATTCAGAGAGCATCTCCTTTCCGTGTGGTGAATAGACCACTAGCGAAGTACGAGAGTCTGAGGTGCATCCTGCAAAAAAGAGGACAAGTGCGAGTACTAGGTAGCGCATGGAGAGTGGGCTTAACAAATGGGTGGAACCGGGTAGGCTTGTACAACGAACTGAAGCGGTAACCGATCCCCACCCCCGCTATCCGATTCGGTTCAATCGAGCAAAACGCAAGATCAGTTTCTTCTGCCCGGCTTCTTTGAAGTACACGACAGCCTTCGTGTTGGGCCCCGTTCCTTCCATCGACAGAACCTTGCCTTCCCCAAATAAGTGGTGTTCGACCCTCATTCCAGTTGAAATCTGTGCGCTTTCTTCCTCATCGTACACAATGCGTCGTTCGGAGCTCGTGGTCTTGGATTTGGGCGGTACGCCGCGTTCTTCGCGTAGGTTTTTGCGGTAGTAAAAGGGATCTACCTCATCGTAGGACGGTCCTCCGGAGCGGCTCTTAAACCGGTCTGCATCAGGGTTGAACATTTGCCCCGTTTCGGACCGCAAGACGGACGCATCCACTTCGTCAAAAAAGCGGCTCCTAACGGCTGGTTGCTGCTCTCCAAAGCGGAATCGACTCCGTGCGTGGGATAGAAATAGAAGCGTCTTACTTCTGGTCACACCCACATAAAAGAGGCGACGTTCCTCCTCCAAATCCTTCGGATCCTGAGCAGCCGCTTGCAATGGAAAGAGGCCCTCCTCCAATCCGGTTAAGAAGACAACAGGGAATTCGAGGCCTTTCGACGCATGAAGCGTCATGAGAGTGACCCGATTTTCGGTGTCTTGAGTCTCGTCGGCGTCTGTTAGGAGCGAAATTTCCTGCAAAAAACCACTCAGCGAATTCTCTTCTCGTTCCTCTGAGGTGAACTCGGCGATGGCGTTGAGTAATTCCTGCACGTTCTCCCAACGAACAAGGTTCTCGGGCGTGTTCTCTTTTCTAAGGTCATCCAACAGCCCCGAAGCACGAATCAACTCTTTGGCAATAATGGCGGCAGACTCCGTGGCAGCGCGCTCCTTAAATCCATTCAGCATATCTCGAAAGCCAGCAACGGCGTTCCCGGCCCTTCCCGCTAACCCCGTTTCGTGGACTCGCTCAAGGGCATCCCAAGCCGAAATGCGTTGTTCATCCGCAAATTCCCACAATCTAGATTGTGTCTTGTTACCAATGCCACGCACGGGAAGGTTGATAACCCTTTTGATACTGGCTACGTCGTTCGGATTCACCACGAGCCTGAGGTAGGCGAGGGCATCCTTAATTTCTCTTCGCTGATAGAAGGAGACGCCGCCTACCACGCGGTACGGAATTCCACCCCTTCGCAGCGATTCCTCAAGCGAACGACTTTGCGCGTTCGTGCGGTACAAAACGGCAAAATCTTTATTCAAATGGCCCAGCCTGACCTGAATGTCTCGGATCCTGCGTTCTATTTTTTGAGCTTCATCCCGCTCCGAAATAGATTCCATGACAAGGATGGGATCGCCTTCGTCGTTATCTGTCCACAGGTTTTTGTCTAGCTGGTCCTGGTTGTTCTTGATGATGGAATCAGCCAACCGGATAATCCGTTTGGTGGAGCGATAATTTTGCTCCAAGCGAATGGTAGTCGCGTTCGGATAGTCCCGCTGAAACGAGAGAATGTTGGTGATGTCCGCGCCACGAAAGGCGTAAATACTTTGTGCATCATCTCCCACAACACACAAATTGCCGTGCTTTTTGGCCAACATGCGCGCCAGTAGGTACTGCGCCTTGTTCGTATCCTGATACTCATCGATGTGGATGTACTTCCACCGATTTTGGTACTTCTCTAGGACGTCAGGATGATTGTCGAAAAGCTGGATAGGCTTGAGCAGCAGGTCATCAAAATCCATCGCATTGGCATTGCGAAGCTCATCGAGGTACGGCTGAAATAGCTCAGCAGCTCGAACTTGAGCGGGAGAGATCGCTTTCTGCGCGTATTCTGTTGGCGACATCATCTTGTTCTTGGCGCCAGAAATCGCGTGCTGTACCGATCGAGGTTTTACCTGTGTGGTGTCAATTCCAAACCGATTCATCAGGTCTCGAATCACGCGTTGGCTATCGTCCGAATCGTAGATGGTGAAGTCAGGAGAATATCCAATTCGCTCGCCTTCAACCCGCATCATGCGAGCAAACATCGAGTGATACGTGCCAAGGGCCATCCCTCTGCCTGTTTCGCTGCCCACCAATTCAATGACGCGTTCCCGCATTTCGCGAGCCGCCTTGTTTGTAAAGGTGATGGCCAGAATTTCCCACGGCCGAGCTTTGCCAGTTGCCAATAAATGCGCGATTCGGTGAGTCAGGGTTCGCGTTTTGCCAGATCCGGGTCCTGCAAT
This sequence comes from bacterium, assembly GCA_013204185.1. Classification (GTDB taxonomy): domain Bacteria; phylum Bacteroidota; class Rhodothermia; order Rhodothermales; family UBA10348; genus UBA10348. The sequence goes on from JABMOI010000006.1 coordinate 13,155, forward strand.
AATAAGTACCGCTCCATCGGCGGCTAACACGGCTTGCTGCTGAACCTCGTTCAGCCCGTCTAAAATATCGGACGGAGACGTTTTACCGGTTGGAGAATCAAAGTCGGGAAGCAGCGTAAATTGGGTCATTGGGCAAGAAGAATCCGGCGTTCCGGGGCGAAAGACAACGATACCATAGAGGAGCTTTCACAAGATAAGCGAACAACCCTTTCGGATCCGCTCCTGACTTGTATATTAACGCGATTCGCGCAAGACGCAACTCTTCAATCAGCTTCTTACTCGCACCATGGATATTATCTCCCTAGGACGCGGCCTCATTGGCCTTACTACAATTCTTGGATTGGCTTATTTGGCGTCCAATAATAAAAAGTCTATTTCATGGCGAATGGTTGGTTCTGCGCTCTTTTTGCAGGTCGTCTTAGCCATTTTCTTATTGAAAGGCAGCGCCATGGGAGAGGTGTTTTCCCCATTGGGATGGCCCAAAATGTTCTTTTCCTGGGTTAGTGGCTTTTTTGTTTTAGTCCTCAATTTTACCACTGCTGGAGCCGTTTTTATTTTTGGTGATCTAGCCAAAGGTCCCGGTGTGGAGGGCAGTATGGGAATGTTTTTTGCATTTCAGGTGCTCCCCACCATCATCTTTTTCGGGTCCCTGATGGGCGTGCTCTACCATTTAGGTGTGATGCAGAAGGTTGTTCAGGGTATGGCCTGGGCCATGAGCAGGTTTCTCGGGACCAGTGGCGCCGAGTCTCTTTCAGTGACTGCTAACATTTTTGTGGGGCAAACCGAAGCTCCCCTTGTGATTCGCCCCTACTTGTCGGGCATGACCATGTCCGAGTTGATGGCCGTGATGACGGGCGGAATGGCCACGATTGCAGGGGGTGTGATGGCCGCCTACATCCAGATTTTGGGTGATCCGTATTCCCAAGCCATGGGCGTTTCGTTAGATGCTGGAAGGCTTCTGTTTGCCGAGCAGCTATTGGGAGCCAGCATTATGGCCGCTCCTGCGGCGCTGTTGTTGGCTAAAATGTTAATTCCAGAGGTCGATGAGCCCATAACGAAAGGAAATGTGTCGATTGAAGTTGAACAGTCATCGGCCAACGTGATTGACGCCGCGGCTTCGGGCGCATCGGACGGGATGAAACTGGCGTTGAACGTAGGCGCCATGTTGCTAGCCTTTCTAGCCTTGATTGCCATGCTTAACTACATGATTGGATGGGGTGGAGGCCTTTTCGGAGTGTCAGTGACCCTTGAGCAACTGCTAGGATGGGGACTGTCACCGTTGGCATGGCTTATTGGAATTCCCACAGCCGATATCACGGCCTTTGGATCGCTTTTGGGGACGAAAATTATTGCCAACGAGTTTGTAGCCTACCTCAATCTGGCTGGGCAAATTGCCGCCGGAACCCTGGATCCTAAAACCATCCTGATGGCCACGTTTGCATTGTGTGGCTTTGCGAACCTGTCTTCGATTGCCATTCAGATAGGAGGCATTGGCCCCTTAGCTCCCGAACGAACCTCTGATCTAGCTAAACTGGGCGTACGCGCAGTTCTTGCCGGTACCTTTGCGAACTTAATGACTGCTACAATTGCTGGAATGTTGGTTGGTTAACGAGTTGGGTGGGCGCTAGTGGCACCCAGCCGAGGGCCCAAGTGCGTCCCAGCGACTTATTCAGTCACGCCGAAACGCACTTTCATCCGTGTCCAAGATGGGATGGCTACGCTTTTGCTGCCTTTCAACAGGTAGGCCGGTTGCCAGCGCATCTGAGTCATGGCTTCCATTGCTATCCGGTCTAGGGCCGGGTGTACTCCACTCAGATTTTGTAGAGCGATTGGCACACCTTCTTTGTTCAATGCGAGCTGGATCAGAACCGATCCTGAAATATGTTGCTCTTTCAGCGAATCGGGAACGACAATTGGAATGTCCAATCCTAGCTTAGTTGTGGCTCTTGGATAGCGGAAGTGCCTGGCAATAACGCGATAGGCTTCGCGTTGATGCGATTTGATGAGTGGTTGAACATCTCCATCTAGATTCACCCCAGCCATCTTTGGAACGACATACTGATTGAACAGAGAGTCTACCACCTTAGGTTCATTCCTGAACATCTCAATCAAGGATTCCTTCACATATTGATTGAACTTGAGTTGGGCCAGTTGCCTGTCTCCCACATCCGAGCCATCCAGAGAGGCGCTGAGCAAATGGCTGCCCGGCACGCCCATCTCCTCGAAGGTTTCAAGGGCGCGAAAGGCGTTCGTTGTGTCCGCTCCGATTTGCCACCATACCGTAGAGTTTCCGTCCCAACCTTTTGGGATTGGCGACGGAGGCAATTCTTCTACTTGGCAGCCCAGATTAAGCACGACGCCTGAGCAAAAGAAGAGAATTAGAATGAAAGGCAATAAGGACCGATTGGAGCGCATTTTGGATCCATTTGAGACCATCTTAGAAAGGGCCTTTTCTGGGATTAGTAGCACAAAGGCAGCACATGAGTAGCCGAAAGGCTGGGGCGTAAAGACCCTTCGAACCAAAAAAAGTTGCTTCGCTTACCTGGCCGCAATTAGTCCTTTCCGTCCGTAATGAGTCGAACGAAGTATTTGCGTCGGTCCATAGCGACCACCTTAATTTCACTTCCTGCTGATATGAAGTCGCCCTCGGTGACTACTTCAATACGGTCTCCCTGAATTTCAGCGACGCCAGTTGGTCTAAGAGGGGTAACTGCCGTACCGCGCTTACCTAAATATTTTGCACGTTGCTCGCTTTCGCGCTCTAGCAGATTTTCATCGGGTTTTAAACTAGCAACCAGAATAAAACGGTCCCATGCTCCGCTCGACCACAGCCACCAGAACGCGGTTCCGGTAAGCCCACCCGCCGATAGAAGGGCCACAATGCCTCCTAAGGTGCCTACTTGGACGAATGCAACACCGACGGCGAAAACCACCATGAGCGCACCCAGCACGCCAACAATATTCAATCCAGGAATGAGATACACTTCTGCAACGATGAGCGAGACACCGACAATGATCAAAACGATGGGCAGAAGCAACTCCACAAGAAAACCAGAAAGTTGTACAAGGCGTAACTATGTAGCCTACGTACTAGATGAAGAAAGTTACGTTTTACTACGAAATGCTCCTGAGCGCTCTCACACGAACTACAGCTCCTCTTACTGAGAGCACTTCAATGGCCTCGCCTTGTTCGATAAATTCACCTGACGTGACCACGTCAACTCGCTGCCCGTCGAGTTCAGCCATGCCAGATGGTCGAAGCGAAGTCGCCGCCTTGCCTGTCATTCCGATGTATTCTAGGTGCGAACTTGCGGACGTAAACCCGCTATGGCTGCTAAGGTCGGGTTGAAGAACCAGCCGGTTGAAGCGTTCGGACCTAGGTAAATAGCGTGCTAGCGAGAACATGAGCATGATGAGCAGAACCATTGTGGCGGCTAAGGTCGTGACGGCCTGACCAACCGCTGCTCCGCTTGGAAAATCGAATCCAACATTTCCAATAAGCGACACGCCTAGAGAAAAAACGACCAAGAGGATACCACTGATTCCTGCGATTCCGAATCCCGGAATGACAAAGATTTCAAATCCCAGCAAAATCAGACCCGCGGTGAACAAAATGATTTCCCAACTCTCGGCGAGCCCAAGCATGTAGTGTGGGCCAAAAAACACGGCAGCTCCGATTGCCGCAATGATGCCAGGAAATCCAACTCCAGGTGTTTGCAGTTCGAAATAAAGACCACCCATCATCATAAGCATGAGAATAGATTGGACGACGGGAGATCCGAAAAAGCGCAACGCCCGTTCCATTCCGCTTACTTCGTGGGCCACGACCGATGCTTCTTCCAATCCTAGCCGCGAAATCAACTCATCGATACTTCCTAGCTCGGCGTCGGCAACACCAAGCCTAACGGCTTCTTTGGTTGAAAGCGTAAGTACTTGTCCTGCAAGACTAATTCCTTCGACTTCCAGGTTTTGGTCGACCATTGCTTCGGCAATGCGAGGATCCCTTCCGTTGGCTTCAGCCGTGGCGCGCATGAGGCCGCGCATGTAGCTCTGATACTTGTCCGGTGCTGCTTCACCACTCGCGCCCTCAACAACGGTCGCAGCCCCAATGGATGCGCCGGGGACCATCACAATTCGGTCGGCAGCATATGAAATGAGGGCCCCAGCGGAAGCTGCATTCTTATCGATGAACGCTACGGTGGGCACGTTTGCATTCAAAATGGATTTTCGAATCTCGTCTGCGGCATCTACCAGGCCACCAAACGTGTCAATATCAAAGATGATGATACCTGCTCCGTTTTCCTCCGCATCCTTGACCGCACGGGAAATATACCGAGCAAGCCCGTTATCGATCATACCTTCAATGGGCACCACGAATACGGTACCTGACGGAGCGGGGTCGAATTCCAACGCTTTCCCTTGTCCCATTGCTGGCACCTGAGAGAGCAAAATCAAACTAAATAAGGACCAGATGAAACGTTTTGTCATAAGTCTGTCAACACACACATTGGATCAATAAACTAGGGATCAATTAAGACGGGCGTTCCGACCACAATGAGGTTCCAGAGCCGGTCCATTTCAGTATTTTCGATGGCGATACAGCCTTGAGTCCAATTGTTTCGATTTCCCGTTCCGTCGCCGTGAATCTCAATGTATCCACCGAGTTCAGTATTCATCAGGGGCATGGTAACGGAGCGTTCAGCTTGAACGATGGCATCGTATTGCTGCTGGGTAATCAAGCCATCCTCAAGGCCTCTCGCGGCATCTTCTGCGTTGGGATAATTCAGGACCAAGGCTTTATAAAACTGACTGTGAGGATTCTTGCTGGCCACGAAAAATTGGCCCTCGGGTGTTCGCCAGTGATCAGGGTCTGCAATATTGCCGCGGCGTTCTTTGTCGGCAAAAAAGTTATACCCAAGATCTGTTGGGAGAGTCAAAATGAGCTTCCCGCCCTGGTATACGAACATGGTCTGCTCTGTCTTGGAGATTCGAATCCAGACATTGGACAATAAATTGGAACGAACGACCCCATTTGCGCCATCCAACGTTCTGACCTCTTTCCATCCGCGCTCTTTCTCGCCAATGACGTAAACGGGCTCTCGTAACTTCAAATGGACATACGGGCGGGTGGTATCCGCCACGTGAAACAGGGTTACGGATCGATCGGTCGTGTAGTACACGTCCATATTTGGATCGACGGGCTGGCCTAGCGCAGTAAACTGTGCTGAGAGCCAGACGAGGCAGAAAAAGAAAAACCGAACGAAACGCATCGCAGAAAAGGTTTATTCAACGATGAATACACGCATCAAGGGTTCAAGATCCAATCAAGATGCAAGGCGGCACACAGACTCGTACGCTTCGACCACAGCATCCACATCGTAGTGCTGGCTTGCATGGCGCGCCGCGGCGCGAGCATCTTCAGTGCCGTTTGCTGGTGCAAATGACGCTCCTACAATGCGAAGCGCCCCTACATCTCCTCCGGTGTCCCCCACAAACGCGATTTCCTCGGTTGTGATGCCACACGTTTCGGCCAGCCACGTCATTCCTTCCGCTTTAGTAAGTCCAAAGGGCACGACATCGATGCTTATGTGCGTGTGAAAAACCGTGAACCGAGGACGATGCTTGGCGGCGTACGCTTCAATTTCTAACCGAGCCTCTTCCAAACTGCCGTTTGGAACGCCCACCATAGCCGCTTGACTTCGCTTGGCATAATCGATCGAAATATCCGATCGTCTAAGCACAATGGTCTCCAAAAAACGACGCAGATCGTCAATTTCGGCCCGAATATCGTCCGTAAAAGAAGGGTGCCACATGGATAGGGCTGAAATAGGGTCGAACATTCCAGCGCCAGACTCAAACAAAACAGGTGTCTGAATCTGAAGTAACTGGCTCATGGCTTCGACATAGGGGTAGGAACGGCCCGAGCACAATGAAAAGGCAGGCATGGTTGGATGGCTTCCGACCTTTCCTGCTTGTCCGGCATACCCGGCAAGCAGGCCTAACCGGTCCATGCGGAACGGTTGGTAGGGCATGGCTAGGCATCCATCAATGTCTGAGACGAAAAGCTGAATATCTCGGCTCAATCTTTTGAGTAGACCTCGGCCAAGTCTGCAATGAGTTCGTCTGAAATACCCATGGTGCTAAACCCACCATCGTGAAACAGGGTCTGCATGGTGACCATTCGCGTCAAATCACTGATTAAGCTCACTGTGTAGTCTGCACATGATTCTGCGTCAGCATTTCCCATTGGAGCGATTCGCTCTGCGAACTGAAACATAGCGTCAAACCCTGCGATTCCTGATCCAGCAGTGGTTCTAGTTGGGCTTTGAGAAATGGAGTTCACACGGATGCCTCGTTTCCCAAGGCGGTACCCGTAAGACCGTACAATGCTTTCCAAGAGCGCTTTGGCATCGCCCATTTCTGAATACTTTGAAAACGTGCGCTGCGCTCCGATGTAGGACAGGGCCACAACCGACCCACCATCATTCAAACAACCGGTTTCGGTAGCTGCATGGATTACGCGGTGAAGGCTGATGGCCGAAATGTCGAGCGATTTTTTGTACCACTCGTAATTCAGGTCTTCGTATGGCCTGTTTTTGCGCACATTGAGTCCCATCCCAATGGAATGCACCACAAAGTCGACCCCACCATAGAGCGTTATGGCTTCATTAAACAGGTTTGCCAAATCCTCGTCGCTTGTTGCGTCGGCCCAAACAATGGATGCACCCGTTTTGGTTGCCAGTTCATCCAAACCACCGAGACGCTGCGCGACAGGGGCATTTGACAGGATGAATTGACCGCCTTCGCGATGCACGGCCTCGGCTATTTTCCACGCAATACTACTATCGTTTAGAGCGCCGAAAATGATGCCCTTTTTGCCTTTAAGAAGTCCGTGTCCGCTCATGATGATCTGCAATGATGGTTACTATCTGGAATCCCGAATTTACGACACGAGTACAAGATTTGTGCACCAATCCACTTCATTGAAGATTGAAAGACATTGTTGCACTACATTATTGCTTCCTGTCGTGGTTATCGCATCCCATTATATATGCCTCGTTTTCTCCGCACATTCCTGTTTGTTTTTGGCGCAACCTGCCTCATAGTGGGCGCTACAGGGTGCAATAGGCGCGAAATATCCCCGGCTGGTCCGATTGAACGAGTGGAAAGAGACTCCGTTATTTCGCTTCTGAACCAGGTTCAACAAGATGCAATTCGGAGTGCGTTTTCTAGACTAGAAAACTACTCGTACAACCGGTATTTGCGGACAGAGCAGTTTGATGTCGATGATTTTATTATCGCATTTACCGAGCATAACATTGCTGTAACCCCAACTCCTGACGGCCCCGAGCAGGTAATTGCTGTGGCAGATTCGGGTGGCGCCTTTGATTTTGGATTTTTTAAACGATTTGTATCGGAGAACGTGAGCGATCCTGATCCGGTAGACTTAGTCCCGTTTGTGCTCGAAGACAATCCATCGTACTTAAGCCCCAAAAACGTCGACAAGTACACGTTTCGCATCGCGGGCGATACGTTGATGTGGGATCGAGAGGCTCAGATTATCGAGGTTCGAGCCAAACCGGACGCCGCGGATGGGTTGAATATTCGAAAAGTGCGCTACTACTATGAAAAGAATTCCAAAGAGCTTGTCGCTATGTATTTGGAGCGCATCGACTTAGGGCTTTTGTTCAGGGAGGAGAGCACATTTTATGTGCACATTCTGCCTGTTTCAAGCGGCGAGATGGTGCCTTACAATACTCGGTTTGAAACGTCAATTAAGACACCTTTCAAGAGCTCGTATCGCATTCGAACGGTTTCGACCTATACCGACCACATATTACAGATGCGGTCACGCCAGTAAAAGGCGCGCAGAGCGTTAGAGAACGTGCTACCGTTTGGTCGAACCATCATACAGCGAAGCAAACTCGGCGTCTTTGGTGACCAACGAACGGGTCACCAACCCTTCCTCAATTATCCGATCTAGAATACCCATTGCCGCTGGGGCTCTGCCGGTTTTGAGAAAGATGCGGGCCAATTGAATTTGACCTCGGGGGTCACGCTCGTTTTGAGCCACAGCAATGCGGGCCAAGGCCTCCGATCGGGCTGTTTCTTTGGCGCTTAATGCACATGTAGAAAGACGAATCAGGAACGGAACACCTGTAACAATGAGGTCGCTTGCCGATTCCAGAGCCCTCCGGGCAATAGCTGGGTTACCGTTAGCCATGGCCGTCTCACAAAGTAAGAGCTGACCTTCGCCATCGGTGGCATCCAGTTGAACGACGAGTAAAGCATCGTCAATGGCTTCCTCTTTGCGTCCAAGTCCCATCAGAATTGAAACACGCAGCTTTAACGCGTCGGTGTCTTCTGGTAATTGGGCCAGTACGCGGTCTATCCTCGCTTTGGCTTCCAGTAAACTAATTCCTGACTCCCAAGCGGTACGGGCTCTGTGGTATTGGGTCTCCTGTTCTGCATTTCGTCCAGACTGAACGCGTGATCCAACCCCCAATTGACTTTCGCTTTGCTCGAGCGCCCGCTGCGCGGATTGTGTTCCGCGTTGAGCCGAGACCAAGCGGGGGGTTAGAAGGATGAACGCAAGAATGCACAAGCCCCGGATAAAGGGGGAAAGGCGCTGGCGGCTGCGCGGGTTAAGCCACCGGCTAAGTCCTACTTGGATGAGAAGAGTTTGGATGCTGAGCAATTTCATAGATGTAAAGCTTACAAAAATCATTCCTCCTTGATCCAATGCCGTTTCGCGTTCATTAACCTCGATAACGCTCAGGAATTTAACCGCGAAATAGTGCAGGAAGGCGCTTTCGTGTCTATTATATCTTACAATCGAGCCCATTCTCTTCTCGCCAGCTGATGAGAAACCTAACAGAACGTAAACAATCAGATTTTCCCATTTCACCAAGCGGAATTGGTGTCGTGCTGCGTCATTTCTCGGAAGTCGATTCTACGAATCGTATCGCTAGATCTTGGGTCGGGGAGCGTGTTGCTGAGAGTGGTTTTGTAGACGGCGGTGTGGTTTTGGCAGACAGTCAAACCATGGGAAGAGGTCGGCAGGGTCGAAATTGGCAATCCAGTCCTGGTCAGAATTTATTGCTCTCAGTGGTTGTCCAAATCAGGGAGCCATTACTTTCGAATCATGTGGCTCGCGGGATGCTCCCGCTCGCCACCGCTCTTGCGGTTTCAAACACCCTAAGCCACTTTGTAGCTCCTGAGTCAGTCAAAATTAAGTGGCCAAACGATGTCCGAATTGATGGTCTAAAATGCGCAGGTATTCTTGTTGAAACCGTCGCCGACGAAGCGTTCATTATTGGAATCGGAATCAATGTGAATGAAGACTCATTTTCGGATGAATTATCCGAAACGGCCACCTCACTTTTATTGCACACCGGCCAGCGCCAAGATCGAAAGGCGGTATATGCTGAGCTTCTGCGGTCTCTAAACGATTGGATCCCCCGGGTATTCGATCGAGATCACGCGGGCATTTTAGCAGAGTACACGGCCCGGCTCGCCGGAATCAATCAGCCCATTACGCTGCATACCCCCACTGAGGTGGTGCACGGAATGCTGGTTGGAATTCATGACGATGGCGGGCTTGTGGTAGAACAGGCCAAGGATCGTGACCGCCCAGAGGGCACCAGTTCGGCGCGCAAAGTATATTACGCCGGCGATGTTTCGCTCACGCACCGATTAGACTAACACACCGATTGGATTAATACACCGATTGAATTAAACCGGCCTGCCCTATGTGGCTTCTCGTAGATATTGGAAATAGCGCGGTCAAAATAGGCCTGTTCGACCCCACCGTCGAAGTCAATGGTCAGTTGCTCGGTACTCGTCGGATTGAGCCTACTTCGAATATCCGATCTGAAGTGGCAACGCTAATTGGGACGACAACGATCAGTAGAGTCGGGGGCGTTTCAGTAGTACCGTCACTTACCCCAATCTGGAGAGAGCTTGCCGAGGAATTATGTCCGGAGCCCTCTTCCTTCTTCAATTCGACATCCCAGTTGCCATTTGAATTGAAATACGAGACCCCATTAACCTTAGGAAACGATCGAATTGCTGTTGCAGCAGGGGGCTGGACTAGGTTTGGAGTGCCCAACCAGACTGGTGTCATTGTGGTAGACGCGGGAACGGCGATCAACTACGAAGTTGTCACGTCCGAAGGAGCTTATTTGGGCGGCGTAATTGCTCCCGGGCCGGGTCTCATGCGGCAGGCGCTGAACGTTGGGACGGCGCAGCTTCCCGGGGTTGAATTGGAAATTCCCCCACAACGAATTGGACGGTCCACCAATGAGGCCATTCGCTCCGGAATCATGTTTGGCCTTCGGGATGCTGTTCATTCCATGATTGAAGGCATCAAACGAGAAAACGCTATGCCGTTTGAAGTAGTCCTGACCGGTGGATGGGGAGAATGGCTAGCCAGCGAACTTTCGATTCACTTCGAATCGGAGTTGGTTCTCAAAGGAGTGGCCGATCTTATGCGGTTTTCGGCTGAATGAGTTCTTCGATCTGATGGGAGTGGAGCAACGCTTGAATGCGAGCCAGGACCATTTCGAAAGCGACTCCATTCCTACCGCCCCGTGGAATAATCACGTCGGCGTTTCGCTTGGACGCCTCCACAAATTCAAGATGCATGGGGCGAACGGTTCTTTCGTATTGATCCAAGACTGATTCTAACGTCCTGCCCCTCTCGACCATGTCCCGCTTAATTCGCCTGATAAGCCGAACATCGGCATCTGTATCCACAAAAAGCTTGATTTCCATACGGCGAACGAGCTCCTTTTCCGCCAAGACCAAGATGCCTTCGACAATAATGATCGGGGTGGGACGAACTTCAATGGTCGATGCCGTCCTGGCGTGACGCGTGAAGTCGTAGACCGGTTTTTGAATGACGTCGCCGCGCAACAGAGAGTCTACGTGCTGGATCAGAAGAGACGTTTCGAGCGAAGTGGGGTGGTCAAAATTGTAGTCCGCACGCTGTTCAACAGAAAGATGGGTGAGTGGGCGATAATAGGAATCGTGCTCTAGCACGGATACCTGATCAGGTCCAAGCGCTTGAAGAAGCCCTTGGAGAATCGTGCTTTTACCCGATCCCGATCCTCCCGACAATCCAATAATAACCGGCCGTGCCATGTTGGTTTCCTTGCCTTAATGCGGACAATAGTGCCAACGAAGCATTAGCCGCGCTTTACCATGGATAGGATGTGCGTGCGGCTGTCTTCGTCGTAAGAAGATACGGATGGATCTAATACATACCCATCAGGATGCTTCCAATCGACCAACATTTCAAGATCCTCGACGGTCTCTTTGACAATGTAATTCGCCAGTTTGCCTCTTAGCGGCTTCACGCCATGGGTCACCGCTTCGCGTTCTCCTCCTTTTTGGATGAAAAACTTAACGCGCACCATGGCCTCATACGTCACTTCGTTGGTCCATGCATCTTCGTGGACCCCAGGGAGGAAATTCCAGACCCAGCGGTCTTTCAGCGTCTCATTTAACGCCTTGCTCAAAGACTCTCTCCAAAAAGAACCCACGTTGCCCAAGCCAGGGATGCTTGCGTCCATTTTGAGCTTGTACATCGGGATGAGGTCGTCCGGACGAAGGAGTCCGAACATTCCGGAAAAGATGATTCCTTCTTCTAACAAGCGGCGCTGCGCTCCGGTTGGCAAGCCCGGGAAATCCATGGCTTGGTACATGACTCCTGGAGCATACCGGTCGAGGGCCGAAATCAAAGGGGACTTATAAATCTCAAGATTGGCCTTTACTGCCGCCTCAAGGTTGGCATCCTTTACGCCGAATAATGCTGAGAGGTCGTGTTCGCCACTTTTAATGACCGAATGCAGGTGATCAATTAACTTTCTGCGCTCAGGCTTCAATTGATGAAAGTAATTGAAGGTGTTTGACGTGCGGTAGTCAAACATGTCTGGAGCGAAAGGATTTCCACCTTCCTGTTTTCCTTCCGCGGGAGGAAGCAAAATGGAAAATTTAGGCATGGGTCAGTCCGGCCATAAGGCCATTTAGGGCATATCGGAAACTAGGAGGAGCGAGCTCCAGCCTAAGGAGGCGTAACATCGTGCTACGATTCGCTAGGGTGGGAACGCATTTCGTTTAGTAACGCGTCAATATCGCTACCAATGGCGCTCGCTTTTTGGCGTGCATTTTCTACTAGGGCATCGCTTTCGCGTTTTGCTTCGCCGCCCTGAGCTTTATCCCCAATAGTTTGGTCGATAAAGTCCGAGACGGTCTCCCCCAAGTGATCAAGCTGATATGCGACTTTGCGGCGCAGTTTTTTGCCTTCTTGAGGCGCAAACAATACACCCAAGGCAAATCCTGCCGCAGCTCCAATTAATATTCCCAGCGTTCCGGTCCGAAGAGTATTGCTCACAGATCTTTCCTTCTTTTTGTTTTCGACAACATAGCGCAAAGCTTGTTATCTCAAATCATTCTGTCTTCATGAACTGAATCCCCCCTGCCCGCGACGGACAGAAAAAAACCCATGGTACTTGTACCACAGGTTGGGGATAGCTGTTTCACTAATTCGTGACAAAACCTCAATAAATAGACAAGTCGTACCTGCACGAATGCAGGTACGACCGTAACGCTCAAACAAGCAGCTCCTAAAAGCTACTATTTGCCTTTTTTCTTATGACGATTTTTGCGCAGACGCTTTTTACGTTTGTGCGTTGCAATCTTATGTCTTTTACGTTTACGGCCGCAGGGCATAACTATCTCTGTTTTTTGTTATGGCTTCCAAAATAAAGCCAGAAACACATAATACGACTTTTTTGAAGCTCCGTCAACAGGTACGGACCCCCAAGGTTCGCGTAACTTGTTGAAGAACGTGTTCAATTGTAAAAAGATTGAACTGATTTCTCGAATTGGAGGACTTGTCGAGAGAAAATAGCTCACCTTTGTAACGACTCGCGCATTTATTTGTCTCACGGGTTATTTTGTATTGAATATCATCCGGAAACGCTTCTAATTCTTTTATGACACCCAGACCTTATTTGGTTAAAGAAGTCAATGGTACCCAATTCGCGGAAGCAGGCCCTGCTTCGGCCGAGTTGCCGGTTGTGTTACTGCACGGGATGATGGGAGATATCAGCAACTGGGAATCCGTTTTTGCGCCCGCCTCTGAGGCCGGTCATCGGGTTCTGTGCCCAATACTTCCCGTGTATTCCTTGCCTTTAAGAAAAGCCAATCTGCAAGGAGTGGTCGATTTTGTGGCGGAATTTCTCGATGTGATGAAAATTGACCGAGCTGTTATCACCGGTAATTCGCTGGGCGGGCATGTGGCTGCCATGTTTGCGATGCAGTTTCCAGAGCGGGTCGCTGGCTTGATCTTATCGGGGGCGTCGGGTATCTACGAAGTTGAAATGTCGACATCTATTATGAGGCGAAAAGATCGAGACTATCTTCGCCCGCGGGTGGCCAAGACATTTTTTGATCCAGCTCATTGCACAGAAGAGCTCCTTGACGATGTCATTGAGATTATCAACAATCGGGAAAAGGCCATTCGGCTTATCAAGTTTGCTCGCTCAGTTGATCACAACCCAATCAAGGATGAGCTGCATCGAATTAAGGCCGAGACGCTGCTCGTTTGGGGCAAGAACGATGAGATCACGCCTCCAGATGTTGCCGTCACGTTTCAAAAAGGAATTGAGCGCGCCGAGCTGCACTGGTTAGATGAGTGCGGACACGTTCCCATGCTTGAACAGCCCACGGCCTTTGCCCAACTGTTCGTTGGGTTTTTAGACCGGGTAGCCGAACCGATTCAGCGGGCATAGCCTAGGCGCGTGCCGGGTAACGTTCGGGCTGAAACGGAGTTGGGTTCGTTCAGTAGTCATAATTGACCATTTAGGCTCTTTTTGTCTGCGGGGTTCAGTTGTTCTCGTAATTTTCCTTCCCCTTTTGTTGGGTGGTAGGTGAATCAACAGCTTGGAAGTATGAAACAGTGGTCAAACAGTGCAATTGAAGGCGGTAGGCTTTGGTCGAAAGTGCGGCTATTTGCGTTGATCGTGGGCGTGTGTGCGCTGTTTACGGCGTGTGATTCCGAGTCACTTCAAGAAGATTCCAATGCCACGCGTGTGCAATTCGTTCACCAATGGGACGGGCCTACGCCTGTGGCCAAAGATGCTGTCGATCTGAACTCAGCACAATTTAGTGGTGACAAGCTTTCGCTTTCCGTCTCCTACTCCGGCGGGTGCAGTGAGCATTCGTTTACATTGTACTCCTCAAGTGTCAATATCCAGATATATCCGCCTGTAGTCACGACGTGGCTCGTGCACGATGGAAACGGAGATTTGTGCGAGGCCTATTTAACGGAAACCATTGAATTCGACGTCAAAGATCTGATCGCTGACTACAGCAGCCTATTTTTCGTTCATGTAGTTCCTGCCGGCAGCTCAGAATCAATCCAAGTTGAGTACCAGAGCCCATGAAGAAGTTCGTTTGGACCTTATTCTTGACTACGTTCCTAGTTGGATGCAGCCCAAGGCTTTCTCCGCTTTACCGTGATTATGAGGTAACGGTTGAAGAAGGCCTTTCTGACGAATTGGTTTTCGAGCGCATTGACCGAGGGCTAAAAGCAGCCGGTTGGAGTCCGATTGAAGGTATTACCGCGAATGTTTTAGCAACGGAATCGCGTCAGTTTCGGGAGTGGGGATTGTATAGCATTGAAGTAGAATTGGAAGTGGCGCCCGTTTCGGGAGACTATGTTCGTTTGCTCATTCATCCCTACCGGGTCTATTTCACTGGAAAACGGAGTAAAATTCCCTATCTGAGGGGAAGTCTCGCTCGTTCGGTTCTCAAGGACTTGCACGACGAGTTCGACAAAGAAGGCTTGACCTTTATTGGAACAGCCCAGTCTAGGGATAAAGCAGTGCTGAAGTAAGTAAGCGGCAAAGACTTTGAGGGTTGCATTTTAGGTGGTTCGGAGCTAGTTATAGGGGCTGTTTTGCCTTCATTAACAGAGCTCTCGCATGAAAACCACCTCCCGCCTTTTATCTTTCTTTCTGCTTCTGTTTTTTGGGACCTCCTTGGCCATGGGTCAAGACGGATACCAGACCCCGCCCGACGCACTCCGTGCCCTGGTCGATGCGCCGGCTGCTCCGGCCGTTTCAGTATCACCCGACGGAACCCGATTGCTGCTTATGTTGCGCGAATCGGTCCCCGGAATAGACGAGCTGGCTCAGCCCGAACTCCGCATTGGTGGCACACGCATCAACCCCCGGAATAACGGGCCTTCGCGCTCAAGCTATTACACTGCCATTACCGTTTCCACGATTTCGACGGGCGCTGAAGTGGATGTCTATGGCATTCCGGACGAAGGTAAGATTGGAGGCGTTTCATGGTCCCCGACGGGAAATCATGTTTCTTTTGCGGTGTCGTTTGAGGACCGGATTGAATTGTACCTGGCCGACGCGCGTACCGGCGCAGCTCGCCGCCTGATTAATCAGCCACTGAACATGGTTGGGGGCGGAGCCGTCGAGTGGATGCCCGATGGTAAATCGCTATTGGCTCGCGTCGTTTCGCCAAGTCGAGGAGCGATGCCAAAAGAGCCAACCGTGCCTTCTACACCCGTTGTTCAGGAGAATATTGGTAAAGCCGCACCAGCCCGAACGTATCAAGATTTGCTGACCACGCCCTACGAGGAGGACTTGTTTGAATGGATGATGCAATCGGAAATCGTGAACGTGACGGTTTCGGGCGCTGTTTCGTCCTTTGGAATGGAGGGCATGGTGAGTTCAATGAATGCGTCTCCAGATGGCAAGTACGTGCTAACGCAGACCATTCACCGGCCGTTTTCTTATCTCGTGCCCTACTACCGATTCCCTAATACCATTGAAGTGCGGGATCGGGGCGGAAAGGTTGTCAAACAGATTGCTGCTTTGCCCTTAATGGAAGAAGTACCCACTGCATTTGGGTCTACAACGACAGGTGTTCGCTCAATTGGATGGCGCCAAGATTCCGACGCTACGCTCGCTTGGGCGGAGGCGTTGGACGGAGGAGATGGAGCCGCTTCAGTCGATTTTAGAGATGCGATTTATCAGCTACCCGCTCCGTTTTCTGGTGCGAAACAGGAAATTATGCGCACGCCACTCCGGTATGGCGGCATTAGTTGGAGCAACGCAGGGTTTGCGTTGGTCCGCGAAAGCTGGACTGCTTCGCGCCAAACGAGAACCTATTATCTGGATACGAAAACGTGGGAATCCAAAGTGATCGAAGACCGATCCTATGAGGACCAGTATGCTAATCCTGGCTCACCGATGTCGGAAGTAGGTCCAAGTGGAAGGCGGCTTCTGGTGACGGCAGACAAGGGAGCGAGTATTTATTTGTCAGGAACGGGCGCTTCGCCTGAAGGCAACCGGCCTTTCATTCATAAAGTGAACGTGGCGAGCGGAGAAACAACGGAGCTATTTCGTTCAGAGGCACCATATTATGAAAGCGTTTCGGGCTGGATTGACTCCGCTAACGGTGTGTTCTTGACCTCTCGCGAATCAGTATCCGAACCACCCAATTACTACTTGCGGACTATTGGTTCGGATGAGTTGAAGGCCATTACTCATTTCCCTCATCCCTACCCTGAAATGGACGCGATCGGTAAGGAATTCATTACCTATGAGCGCGAAGACGGTATTCCGCTTTCTGCCACGCTATATACCCCTGCGGGTTACAATGCCGAGCGAGACGGACCGCTCCCCACCCTGATTTGGGCGTATCCACAAGAATTCAGAAGCGCAGCGGCGGCGGGTCAGATTACCGATTCCCCCTATCGATTTAAACGCGTTTCGTACTCGGGAGCCATCCCGTACGTGACGCAAGGCTACGCCATTTTGGATGATGCCTCCATGCCCGTTGTAGGCGAAGGAGACGATCTA
>JABMOI010000062.1 GCA_013204185.1 bacterium
CCAGCAGGCAGAAAGAGAACGCAGAAGAAGCGAGCCCCCCGCAGATGGCACCTTCGCGATGTGCTACGCCATTAGCGCCACCGACGACCCCATGGGAGAGTGGTACCGCTATGAATTTGTTCGGCCGCTTTTCCCTGACTATCCGCGTCCAGCCGTTTGGCCAGATGGTTACTACGTTCCAACCAGCACCGGCGATACCATCATCGAAAAACACGCGTGCGTTGTGGAGCGCGAAAAAATGCTCCTCGGCGAGCCGGCTAGAGAGTTATGCGTCATCATTCCAGATGTCAACTTCCTGAACAACGCCGACCTGGACGGCCTGGAAGTACCGGCTCCAGGCACACCAAACCCCATGCTCGCCACCGGGGGGAGCCAGCTAACGGGCATACTGGGAGACGATAAAATTCAGTTGTGGAATTTCTTCGTGGACTGGGACAATATTTCGAACACGCGGGTGGAAGGGCCCATGGACCTGAAAGTAGAACCGTACGCATTTTTGTGCGGCGGTCAGCTCACTGAATGCGTTCCGCAGCCAGGCACGGAGCAGCGTTTGGACTCACAAGGGGACAAATTGATGGCGCGTGTGCTCTACAGAAAACGTGGCAATGTTGAGTCCATTGTAGCTGCTCATTCCGTGGCGGTGGGATATGAAGGATCTATTCAAGTCGAAACCCCTCCTAAGTACGGCGACGGTGGCTTTTCTCCCGCTCCTGGCGGCGGCGTAAGGTGGTATGAATTTCGGATTGGAGCAGATCGCAAGGTCACAACCTATCAAGAGGGTACGTACGCACCTGGTGTGGATGTAGAAGGCGAAGTTGATTCCGGGCCCTACCGCTGGCTACCGAGCCCGGCTATGGACAAGTTTGGAAATATTGGCGTGGGGTATTCTTGGGGTTCGGCGGAAGATTATGCAGGGCAACGATTTGCAGGCAGAACGCCTTCCGACTCCCTCGGGCAACTCGCTCTTTCTGAAATGACCCTGATTAAAGGAAACGCAGCCCAAACGTATGGTTTGAGGTGGGAGGATTACACCCAAACCGCGATCGATCCGTCGGACGACTGTACGGTTTGGTATGTGGGCGACTACTACCAGCCGGGCGCCACAGGATACTCCACTCGAATTGGTGGTTTTCAGATGCCAGGATGTAGCAGATAATGGCAGATCGTGAATGTCTTCATTGTGGAAACCCGATCAAAGAGGATGTTGTCATATGTCCTTTTTGTGGTAGTAACGAGGTTGAGGTTGCTCGCGAGGATATTCGGGTCAAGAAAATTGATATAGGCCACAATAATTGGACGGTGAATCAGGCAAGGCACGCTCTTGAGAAAGAGCTCGCGGCGTCTCTTGGCCGCTCCGACGATTTTCTGGTGGTCATTCACGGCCACGGTTCCTCCGGAAAAGGGGGCGAAATCAAAGTGATGGTACAGTCTTTTGCGAGGAGCGCAATTGGGATGAAGCGTGCTCGGGACTTTATTAGCGGAGAACATCTGACGCGCTCGTCCAGTCCTTCAAAGCGGGTTTCGGTAAACTACCCATCCATAAAACAGCTGAAAGAATGGAACACCCGCAATCCGGGTTTGTCCATATTGATCCTTTAAAACATGTGATGCATGAAGACCAGCGTAGATTCTATAGAGTGCCCCAAGTGCGGAGAAACCATTGACGTAAGCGCGGCTTTGGCCGAGCGGCTCAGACGTGAAAATGAAGTTGCCCTTTCGGCAGCACGCAAAGAGCTCCGAGATAAGGAAAAGTCAATCGAGGAGCAGCAAGCGAATCTAGAAAGCACGGTCGCGGAGAAGTTAAAGGCTCAATTGACTCAGGAGCGGAGCCGGCTAAAAGTTGAACTCGATAAAGAGAAAAGCGAGCAGTTTGACGCCTTGCAAAAGGAGTTGGCGGAAAAAAGTGGAAAGTTAAAAGAGCTGAATCAACTGAAAGCCTCGCATAGCCGGCTAGAACGTCAGCTGGATGAAGTGAAGGATGAATACGAGGCCAAAGCTCAGGAAAAGATCAATTCTGAAGTAAAACGGGTCAAAATTGAGGCTCAAAAAAACGCCCAGGAGGAATCCCAGCTCAAGATTCGCGAACGAGACAAGACCATTGAAGACCTGAAAAACTCGTTGGCAGAGGCCAAGACACGAGCAGAGCAAGGATCCATGCAGCTCCAGGGTGAAGTTCAGGAGTTAGCCATTGAAGAATGGCTAAGCGGCGCGTTTCCGCTCGACACCATCGAGGAGATCAAGAAAGGTGCGCTCGGCGGTGACTGCATTCAGCACGTGAACACGCGCGAACGCATGCATTGTGGGATGATTTATTACGAATCTAAGCGGACTAAAACGTTTCAGCCAGCTTGGATTGGTAAGCTCAAGGAAGACATGCGTCAGCGGGGTGCGGACCTGGGAGTCCTTGTAACCGAAGTGATGCCGTCCGATATGGATATGATGGGGCAGCGAGACGGGATCTGGATTTGCACGTTCGCAGAGTTTAAAAGCTTGGCCACCATACTGCGCGCGATGGTCGTCAAGCTAGATGCGGCCGTCGAATCCTCTCACAACCGCGGCGAGAAAATGGGGATGCTCTACGACTATATGACGGGCGCGGAATTTAAAATGACAATCGAGTCGATTGTTGAAGGCATTGGGTCGATGCACGAGGACCTCGAGTCCGAAAAACGATCCATGCGCCGAATTTGGAAGAAACGGGAGAAGCAGATTGAGCGCGTGATTCTGTCTACAACAGATATGTACGGCGCTATTCAAGGTATTGCTGGCCTCAAGGCCCTGCCCACGTTCAAAGCCCTCGAGTTACCCGCTTCTGAAACGGATGACGACGACGAAGACGACACACCGAGCGGAAAATCGCTTCTAGAACCAGGGCAATTGTTCTAAAACGGCCTTCAAACGGTAAAACGTTTGAAGAAGCAGCGGTGCAGCGAGCCGAATGGCTCGCTGCACCGCACACACCTAATGTTTATCGAAGCGTTCTGTCGAGGTAGGCTTTAAGGCGAGTCCAAGCATCGAGGCCAGGAGCAGATCTGGTTTCAAGATCTTCATCCACGCGTAGCCAAAAGCCATGACCTACTTCGTCGTATATATGTAGATCATTTTCAATGCCAGCGGCTCTAAGTGCAGTTTCAAAAGCCTCAACCTGTTCTGGAGCTGGACCCTGGTCCAAACGAGCAAACGTTCCATAGACTTCGTGGCTCATGTGGGACAGAGCTTCAGGATCGTCGAGAAGACGGCCATAGAAGATGGCTGTGGCTTCATGATTTACCCCGTCCAATCCATAGGAAAGGGCGATTCCACCACCAAAGCACCAGCCCATGGCGCCCACTTTGCCTGTAACGTCGGTGCGGGCACGCAAAAACGCAGTCGCCGCATCAAGGTTGGCAATTACG
>JABMOI010000063.1 GCA_013204185.1 bacterium
CGTGGCGACCGGTATGAAAATGCATCGAGTGGGCCTCTGCCATTTGAACCCGGGAATTGATTGTGATCAGAACCTTGCGGTCAATTTTAATGAGATCTTTAGCTAATTGGAGGGCATGTAAATCGAACGCATCGGTAGAAGCCTCGTGATCTCGAAGCTGCACCCACCGAACGCCGGCGCGCACAGCTTCACGAGTCCGAGCAGCTACTGCGGGGTTCGTAAAGTTATCTGCGATCAATAACAGTCTAGGTAAATCCATCTGGCTTCCTCCCTATTCTTTGGACGTGACCTCGATGCGTCCTTCCATTGAAGACGAAGCTTGAGCGTAAAAACGCTGCGGGATACGCCCGGCGAGTCTGGCCATTCGACCCGCAATTACGGCATTTCTCATTGCAGCAGCCATTTGGACTGGGTGTTTTGCTTTGGAGACCGCTGTATTTAGCAGAATTCCGTCGTACCCCAATTCCATGGCGCGCGTAGCGTCGCTTGCCGTCCCGATGCCCGCATCAACGATTAAGGTGGTCTCGGGCAGTAGGGTCCTAATTAATTCCAGATTATACGGATTTACAATTCCCATACCACTCCCGATGGGCGAAGCGAGCGGCATAACGGCCGCGCACCCCATGTCTGAGAGCTTACGGCACGTTATGGGGTCGTCGCTAGTGTAGGCCATGACCGTAAAACCCGAGCGGATAAGTTCTGACGCCGCTTTGAGCAACTGCTCAACATCGGGCATAAGCGTTTCATCATCCCCGATCACTTCCAATTTGATCAGGTTCGTTTCGAGGGCCTCACGCGCCATTTCAGCGACGAGAACGGCCTCTCTTGCCGTGTAACATCCGGCTGTATTTGGAAGCAATTCAATAGGAAGCGACTGCAATAAATCTAAAAAGCTCTCCTCACCGTGATCGGCGAGATTGATACGCCTGATTGCGACCGTAACCAACTGGCTAGCTGAGGCAGCAAGCGACTCAAGCATTACGTGGGGGCTTGGGTACCCGCTGGTCCCTAATAACAGTCTGGACTTTAATTTCAAATGCCCGATTCGAAGCCAATCGCCGCATTCGTCAACTTGTCCTGGTAGGCTCGTTTTTGTTTGCATTCAAGCGTTATCCGCCCTGCCGAGCAGTGACTATTTCAACCGTTGCACCGGTTTCTATGGGTGTCGAAGTCCATTCCGTTCTCCGTACAATTCGATCATTCAGAGCAACGGCCACCCCCTGCGAGGTTTCTACTGTGATGTCTCGAGTTTTCAAGACATCGCCGAGTGATACGACATGCTCGTGAACTTCTTTGGTTCCATTAACAGTAATCTGAATCATGACGCCTCCCCCTGAAATCGTTTAGGGGTAAAATACTCAAAAACCGCACTATCATTTCCAGAAATAATGCTGGACGCCGCTTCTGTAGCGGTGACGGCCGAAAGAATGACCCCGTGCCGGTAGTGACCGGTCGCGATAAAAACACGTCGATCTTCGCAAAAGCCAACTATAGGTTGGTGGTCTCGGCTACCGGGCCTAAGACCTACGTCCACAGAAACTAGTTCTAAGTCATAAATGCCCGGCACCATTTCCCATGCCCCATCGAGCACGGAATACACGCCGCCTGCAGTTTTCCTGACATCAAAACCCATTTCTTCGCTTGTTGCCCCCACAATCAGGCGATTATCGGACCTTGGAACGAGATAGGCTTTCGCGCCCCGAATCACGTGTGTCAATTCGAAGGGCCGCTCCATTCTAAGTTCTAGAATTTGCCCCTTTACGGGCCGGACAGGAGGCAAGTACTCTGCCTTAATTCCTGAAAATTGTCGGCTCCACGGACCAGCAGAAATCACAACTGTGCTTCCCTCTGCCGTTCGTCCATCCTTTGCCCGAACGGTTACTCCCGTTCCAGACAAATCAATATGTTCAACTTCGCAGTGTTCTAAAATGTCTGTGCCAAACGACTCGGCGGCTTTTCGTAACCCCTTGAGCACCATTCGGTTATCGACCGCGTGGTCTTCTGAGGCCCGAACAGATGCTACTATTCGAGGAGAAAGAAAAGGCTCTACGTCAAGCGTTTCTGCTTTCGTGAGCCACTCGACCGGATATCCTTGTTCTTTCTGAAAGTCGTATCCGCGTTGAAGTGCAACGGCGGCGTCGCGGTCGTGCGCGACAATTAGAGTGCCGTTTGATCGATAGTCGACCTGCAATCCAGAATCTGCTTCGATCTGCTTAGCAAAACTAGGCCACCTTCTAAGCGATTCGCGGCATAAAGCGTAAAGTTCAAACTCTTCATACCCGACTTCCGCCGATGCAGCTAACATTCCAGCCGCGACTCGGGAGGCAGCTTGCCCCACTTCACCGCGTTCCAATAAGGTTACGCGTTGACCTTCTCTGGCCAAACGCCAGGCAATGGAAAGCCCCATGATTCCCCCACCAATAATTATGGTGTGCGACTCGCTCATTTGGATATCTGGTTCAAATTCAAAAACGGCTTTCTTTCGCCAAAATTACCTGCCCCGATGGCACAATCGGTAACTCGTTCGATTGGTTGATCGTTCGGGTTAACGATTGCGGGAAAGATAGTTTCCAGAGCAACAACTCTTCATTCCTCTGGGCGTATCACGTCCACATTTTGCACATCCTTAACGTTCGGGCCTCCCTCTTCCATGACTGACCATTTCGATATTTTGATTGCCGGAGCCGGCTTGTCAGGCGCTTCTTCGGCGTTGGCAATGGCGAAGGCAGGATATACGGTTGGTCTAATTGATCAAGGCTCCTTTGCGTCAGGAGCGTCGGGAAGCGGAATGGCCCTGGTCTCTCCCATGATGTCCCGCAAGGGTCGCCCCGTCTGGAGGGTCCGGGAAGCGTTGGACACACTTGGAATTGCCGATACGGGCCTTCTCAGGCCCGCCTCAACCCCGGAGCAAGCGGCCTACTTCGAGCAATCCACGCACATGAGCCCAGATTTGGGCATCTGGCTAAATGGGGCGGAAGCGCTAGAACAATTCCCGTATGTAGTCGCTCCTCATGGACTCGTACACGTGCTTCGTGGCTACTCCGTGGACCTTGCCTCGCTCACTCGCTCATGGATTGATGAGGCCATTCAGTTTGGAGCTGAGGCCAGGGAGTACGTTGGAATCGCGTCTTGGGAAGAACACGGGGATCATGTCGCGGCGCTATTAACTACTGGAGAAACCATCCGGGCCGGCAGGTTGCTGCTCGCGACCGGACCCGAGCTTGTGGACCACCCTCGAACCAGTTTGCTGAATTTGCACCCGAT
The DNA here is from genome assembly GCA_013204185.1 of bacterium. GTDB lineage: Bacteria > Bacteroidota > Rhodothermia > Rhodothermales > UBA10348 > UBA10348. Next base: position 3,265 of record JABMOI010000063.1, read on the forward strand.
AAAAGGGCAACGAATCCGCGTCAGAAAACCCGAGTCTTGGACGTATTCCATCCTTCCACTTTCTGGAGCCGGCTTTATTTTGGATGATGGGGATTGCTTAAGTATCGGGGCCACCTTTGAACATGAATGGACCGCCGAGGGACCGACTCCAGAAGGCAGGCGCGAGTTGATAGCCCAAGCGGCTAAAATGGTGCCTGAAGTCCAAGATATGGAGGTGGTTGATCACAGCGCGGCCATTCGAGTAACCGTTCCAGGAACCCGAATGCCCATGATTGGCCCCCTTCCAGATTCCACCCGAACATGGGTCTTCACCGGGTTGGGTTCAAAGGGTATACTAATGGCTGGGCTACTTGGAATGAAGATTCCCGACTTCTTCAATGATTTGGAAGCGGTTCCAGCCTCTTGTAGGGTTGCCATCCGAAAAGCTATAGACTAAAATGTGTACCTTAATCATTCCGTTTATCCATTATTTCGACATTTGACATGGCTCAACTCACTACATCGCGTATTGCAGATATTCTAGAGAATGAAGCATCCTTTTTGCTCGACCACAAATGCTCGACAATTGATGCCAAACATCTTCACCTACCTGGCTCAGATTTTGTTGAACGGGTGTGGATGAATTCCGATCGGAATATTCCGACGCTGAATTCCATGCAACGCTTGTTTGGGCACGGCCGCCTAGGCAACACCGGATACATTTCAATTTTACCGGTCGATCAGGGGATTGAGCACTCTGCTGGCGCTTCCTTCGCCAAAAACCCGATCTATTTCGACCCCGAAAACATCGTCAAATTGGCTATTGAAGGAGGATGTAACGGAGTTGCAAGTACGTACGGCGTGTTGGGATCTATTGCGCGCAAGTATGCTCATCGCATTCCAATGATCATGAAAGTCAATCATAATGAGTTGTTGACCTATCCAAATCAGTTTGACCAAATCATGTTTGCACAGGTTGAAGAGGCCTGGAATATGGGCTGTGTTGGTATTGGCGCGACCGTTTATTTCGGTTCAGAAGAGTCTGGACGTCAGTTGCAGGAGGTTTCAGAAGCCTTCGCATTGGCCCATGAATTGGGAATGATGACCATTCTATGGTGCTACGTGCGTAACAACGGATTTACAGTAGATGGTGTAAATCACGAATCGAGTGCGGATTTAACCGGGCAGGCGAATCACATTGGGGCGACCATTGAAGCCGATATTTTGAAGCAAAAGCAGCCAACGCAAAACGGCGGCTACAAAGCATTGAATTCAGGCTCGTCATCGTACGGTAAGCTCGATCCGCGCATCTACACGGAATTGTCCACGGATCATCCAATTGACTTAACTCGATACCAAGTAGCAAACGGATACATGGGAAGAGCGGGATTGATCAATTCGGGTGGGGCATCTGGCTCAAACGACATCCAGCAAGCTGTAAAAACAGCCGTTATCAACAAACGGGCTGGTGGAATGGGGCTTATTTCTGGTAGAAAAGCGTTTCAGCGCCCAATGAACGAAGGAGTTTCTATCCTGAATTCAATCCAAGACATCTATCTAAACGAAGAAATTACAATCGCTTAGTCCCCAATCCAGGACGAATTGAATGCGCATCAGACCCCTGCTTGGATGAAACATCCGGGCAGGGGTCTGCCGTATATTGCGCCTTCCGCTAAAAGGAAAGGCGCTAGTCTCACTCCTTTTTATTGCCAGTGAATCGGAATATCCAACGTTTTTTTAACGCACGTGTCGAATCAGGCCTCTAGGGCCAGTCGATTTTACAACGGGCATCAGCATCGGAATTGTTATGGGCGCATCCCCTTCAAAAAAAACTCCTTCACAGAACACGCCAACTGAGCCGAAAGCTACGGCCAAAGCGGGATCGCCAAAGTCTGAAACCGCCCCGAAGCCAAACAAAGCTGGTAACAATGTGACCATGGACGTGCCCGCTCCAGCTGGACCCAGCCTACTCGACCGCTATACGTCTCATTATCCTGATTGGGCGAAGGACTTTGCAAGGAAGTATTTCACCAAAACCCTGACTCAGTTTATTCTCTACGGAAACGTGCGGGATTTGGTGCCAAGTTTGGACGACAATGGGAAGCGTACATACGTTTCGATTCAGGAGTTTTTGCTTTCAGAGTTGTTTGCCTCTCGCGACATCGTCCTTTTTTACGACCGCTCGAGTGGTATTCACTTTGCTGACAAGGAATCTCAGACCGATTTCAATCGCGCACTCTCTGGTTACGACACAATTTTTGGGACGGACTACGCTCAAAAGCTGCCGAAAGACCCTGTACGAGTCCTGTCCGTGCTGCAAAACTATTTCCGCTTGCGCCTAGCCGATGGCAAACGCATTGCCTGCATTATTGACTATGCAGAAACCGTAATCCCGATGGCGGAGGCTTCGATGTACTCGGCCGAGGACCGCAATGCACTCGTGTTTTTGCAGAAGTGGGCGCACGATCCGCTCTTCCTCAGCAGCGATTTCACCGTCGCGTTGATCACTCAGAATCTGACGGAGCTCAATCAGCAGATTGTGCAGAGTCCGTACACGGCAGAGATTCAGATTCCGATACCAGATCAGAAGGCGCGCTTTGAATACGTTTCGCACTATCTCGAAGGACTTGAAGGCGATTGGGGCCAACATTCGGAAGTGGATCCAAAATCCTTGGCTGCCAACACAGCAGGTCTTGGATTTATTCAGCTTCGTTCGATCGTTGCAGATGTGATCGAAAACCATACTTCATTGACGTATGAAGTGCTTTCCAAGATGAAAAAAGAGTTCATCGAAGCGGAAGCATATGGCATGCTTGAGTTTATGGAAACAGACTTGTCGCTAGATTTGGTTGCAGGCCACTCCATGGCCAAAGAACACCTTCGCCAGGCTGCCAAAGCTCTCAAATCAGGGCGGCCAGACGTCATGCCAATGGGCTACTTAGTGAGCGGCCCGGTTGGAACGGGAAAAACCTTCTCCATCATGTGCTTTGCAGGTGAGATTGGGATCCCAATGGTCAAACTCAAAAACTTTAGATCCCAGTGGCAGGGCCAGACGGAATCTAACCTGGAGAAAATTCTAACGTTGCTGCAGGCCATGACCCCGGTCGCGGTCATGATTGACGAAGCTGACGCAGCGCTTGGAAATCGTGACGCAAGTGGGGACTCGGGAGTTTCGAAACGCGTTTTTGGGCAAATTGCGCAGTTTATGTCGCAGTCCAAAAACAGAGGAAAAGTAATTTGGTTCTTGCTGACCGCACGTCCTGACTACATGCCCGTTGACTTGAAACGCCAGGGCCGCGCGGAAGAACACATCGCCCTCTTCTACCCATCCACCCGTGGCGAACGCGAAGAGCTGCTTCAGGTTATGCTCAAACGGACGGGCGTCGACATCAAAAAAGAAGACGTCCCTGAGGCTCTCTTAAACGGCGAACGCACCTTCTCGGGCGCCGATATGGAAGCGCTACTCACCCGCGCTAAATTCCGAGCTGCTGCCGACGGACGGACAAAAGGCAAGGTAAACAAACGCATCCTCCAGGAAGTAGTGGACGACTTTATGCCACCTACTTACCCGCTAGAAGTTGAATTACAAACCTTGGTAGCCGTGCTAGAATGTACTTCTAAGGCACTTTTGCCAGAGATCTACCGAAATATGGACCGCGAAGCCATTGTGCGCCGCGTAGATGAACTTTCTCACCTGATAAAGTAGGTATCTAGTAGGCCTAGCGGCCTCTAAACGGGCCAGGAGGCCCCGGGTCTCTTTCCCCAAACCCAAACGATATAGTCTGTGGTGGGAGGAATGATGTCTAGTTCACGGAGCCGTCTAATAATCTGCCCGCGATGGTGCATGCTGTTAGAAACCAGTTGATGTAGCGTTTCTCCTAGAGTTGTAATCTGGGGTTCAAACCCAAGTGTGCGAGCATAATACCTGGCCCACGGTAGGACTGAAGGCAAATTGAAGTCCGTTTCAGTCTTTTGATCAAGCGCTGCTGGAGCCTCTGAATGAAACCGTTTTGCCCATTCCATCAGGTCGGTTGCAGATCCAATATCAGACCTTTTTGTTCTTTTTAACGGCCTGCCAATCCAGAAATCCAAAAATGAATGTTGCGCTTCGTGAATATGCTTAAGCGTATCCAAAACATATTCTTCAGATACGGCTTCCGTTGAAGCCAACACAGCGTTCCACACAAGGGCATCAGCCCATTCCATGTGGCGAAATACATCTTGAAAGTGGTCTTTCATGGGCTGGGGCTGGCTAATCTTTAGAATCGGTGGAAGTGGAGTTATTTCTCTCCTTTCTTGCCCTTCTTCTTCTCGTTGGCTGACTCCGCATCTAATAGTTTCTCATACAACTCCCAGCTTATAAGTACTGCGTACGGGCTGTTGTTTTTTTGGATGAGAATACCACGATCTATCTCTTTAGCATACTCCACCAATTCAGAGGTATTTGACCTCAATTCGGTGATTGTCGCTATTGCGTCTATGCCTTTTGTTAAATACATCTTTTATTACAGGTGTTATTTACAGGCAAATAACTACGTGTTTTTATGACTAAATAGACACTCTAATGTGAGCATTTTCGATTATCAGGGAAGTGATTATAACAAATAACTGCATAAACTTCGCAAGATATATGTAGATAAGTTTTCAACATTCCAGGTGGGAGGCATCTGAAGTCAGACCCTTCAAACCCATAAATGCCTCGTTTTTAGTCAATTGAGGTGCCCTTTTAGCCATGTGGTTTAGTCAACCTGCCTTATTTTTCGCCCTATTCTTTGAGCAATAGTTCACTACATTACTCGTCTTAAACACCCACATCGCTACGTATTACCCACATGTTTCTTTGTAAAGTTACGGGCACTATTGTTTCCAGCAGAAAAGATGTCACGTTTCGTGATGGTAAACTGCTGGTTGTACATCCTATTGACACCATTGGCGATTTCGAAGGGGAAATTGATATGTTGGCCATCGACCCAGGTTATGGGGCTGGTATGGGAGATACCGTGCTTGTTGCCAAAGAAGGATCGGTGGTTAGGCAACTCATGAAAGGAAAAGACGTGCCAGCTAATGTCGTTATCCTGGGCATCGTGGATGGCTGGACGGCCGAAGCTTAGGCCGGGCCTAGACCGGTGTTGGGCGATCCTCCATACAATTGCCCCACCTGCGTGTTGTGTCGGTAGAAAGCAGAGAGTACCTTCTTTGATCTCTGATTTCACCAGACAATGACATTCATGAAGGATCAAGACAGATTCTCTAAGGGTCGATTCCAAGCCGGAACGAGCCATTTTGGGCGCGCGTGCATAGTGGCATTGCTCGTTTTTGTGGTGGGAAGCCTTCCGGCTGCCGCCCAGAAAAACAGTCCAGACATCCCAGCCGTTTCGAACGTAGTTGCTATTAGCGGCGCTACAATCGTCCAATCGCCAGGAAAAACACTGGAGAACGCAACACTTGTGTTCCGCAATGGGGTGATTACCTATGTAGGCACAAAGGCAACCATTCCTTACGATGCTGAAGTGATCGATGGCACAGGAATGACGGTGTACGCCGGCTTCATTGATGCCTTATCAAACGTTGGCGTTCCGACTCCAGAAAATGCGGGCCCACAAGAAGCTGTACCCGATCGCAGCAATCCGACATTCGATCAAGCTGGAATCCAGCCTCAAACCGATGTTCGCGCGTTGCTTTCACCAAGCGATGCGTCCGTTGATGCGTATCGGAAACTTGGTTTCACCTCAGCCCAAAGCGTCCCACTAGGTCGCATGTTTCCAGGTCAGGGCTCTGTTGTCCTCTTGACGGGTGACGATGCCGACGCTATGGTTCTAAAGAGCAACCACTCCCAGTTTTTTCAATTCGAGTCAGCCAGGGGTGTATATCCAGGGACTTTATTGGGAATCATGGCCAAGTTTAGACGAATGTATATCGAGGCAACGCGCCGGATGAAGGTCGATGCCATGTATGCTGCAAACCCTGCAGGCATGACCCGCCCTCTCTCAGATGAAGTCCACGATGCACTCTTCCCTGTTGTTAGTGGAACTCAGCCGTTGTTCGTTTATGCTTCTGATGTGCTAGGAATCCACCGCGCATTGGCTCTGAAAAACGAGTTTGGATTTAACATGGTGCTCTTGGGCATGTCAGAAGGGTTTGACACGGTTGAAAAAGCAAAAGCATCTGGGGTCCCACTTGCCCTCACCTTGGATCTACCTGAAAACCCGGAATGGGCAGCAGGTATCAAGGCCGATTCGCTCGAGCAAATAATTGCCTCATATGACGGTGATACTCGCACGGACTCTTTCAGAGATGTACAAACTGAAAAAAGAAACTTAGAGGCCAAGCAACTTCTTTCGAGAAAGCAATATGCTGAAATGCCCAAAATGTACGCAGACGCAGGTGTGCCCTTCGCATTCACCTCGTTTGGCGTCAAAACGGCGGACATTGCTACAAACCTTCGCGAATTCGTGAAAGGTGGTTTGAGTGAAGATGGAGCTCTGGCCGCACTTACTACGACTCCTGCGCGCATGCTCGGTCTTTCCAGCAGCATGGGAACCATTGAAGTTGGGAAAATGGCGAATGTAGTTGTTGCTACCGGGAATATGTTCGACGAAAAAAGCGCTGTTCGGTACGTTTTTGTGAACGGCATGAAATACGAATACGAAGCTTCAGAAAAGAAAAGTGAAGTGAAGAAGGCTCAAACCGACGCAGAGGTCAATAACGATTATGAAAACTAGACTATGCTATTTCGTTCTGGGTTATATCGTTCTGGGATTGATGCTGACCGGTCAGACGGTTTTAGCCCAGGATGTGTTGATTCGCAATTCCACCGTTTTAACCATTACGAAAGGAACACTCGCCAATACAGATGTGCTCATCCGAGATGGAATCATTGCTGAAGTGGGATCAAATATTCGAGCCCCTAGAGGCATTGAAGAAGTGGATGGGACGGGCAGGTTTCTCATGCCCGGCATTATCGATGCGCACGCTCATATTGCCATTTCCCGTTTTAATATTAACGAAGGTACCAGCCCTGTTACGGCAGAGGTGACCATCGAAGATGTGGTTAACCCGTATGACATCGGAATTTACCGGGCGCTTGCTGGAGGAGTAACCACATCTCACACAATGCACGGATCTGCCAACGTAATTGGTGGTCAAAATGAGACTATCAAACATCGATACGGCGCCAAAGACCCCGACGAAATTCGATTTACTGGCGCCCCTCGTACCATCAAGTTCGCCCTTGGTGAAAACCCGACTCGGTCTCATGGCAGGCGTGGTTCTCAAGGCGCTGGTGGAATCGTTCCTGCTACGCGCATGGGAGTTGAGCAGGTTCTTCGGTCTTCCTTTGAGAACGGCCGCAGATACATGGAAGCTTGGGACCGGTATCGTACGGCGGCGAAAACGGACGCACGGGCAGTGCCACCTGAATACAATGACCGTCTGGAAATCATGGCGGCCATTTTGCGCGGAGAAATCCTGGTCCATTGCCACAGCTACCGCGCTGACGAAATTATGATGCTCACCCGGGTTCTAAAAGACTTCGGCGTGGACAAAATTACGTTCCAGCACGCCAACGAGGCCTTCAAAGTCGCTCCTGAATTGGCTGAATTTGGAGCCAGTGCTTCCGTTTTCGCGGATTGGTGGTCTTACAAGTTCGAAGTCTATTACTCGACTGCGTACAACGCTGCCATTTTAATGCGAAACGGCGTGATGACGTCAATTAACTCGGATTCAGGTGAATTGAATCGTCATTTGTACCACGAAGCAGCTAAAAGCCAGCGGTATGGCGGTTTGACGGATGATGAAGCGCTTTCGATGATTACGATCAATCCGGCTACACAACTTGGCATTCAAGATCGCGTCGGATCGATTGAGATTGGTAAAGATGGCGACGTGGTGTTGTTCAACGCTCATCCCCTCTCGGTGTATGCCATTGCTGAGCAAACCTACGTGGATGGGAAGAAGTATTTCGACCGAACCACAGATCCGGACGACATGCGCATTGAAATTAGTCCTTCGGCTAGTTTCAACTCGTACGAAACGCAGATTACGGGGAGAGATCACATCCACGACGAAAATGAAGCCATCGACTTCCTAACATTCTTTGATGTGGAATTTGATGCAGGATCGACTTCAACCGACTCCAAAAACTTCTGAACACGAGAAAAATGAACTTAATTATTACGCTAGTAATTGCCTTCCTTTCTGTGTTTCAGGTACAGGATCAAGAGCAGAAAGCTCGGCAAGGCACCTATGCCATTACCAACGCTCGAATTGAAACGGTTTCTGATGGCACCATTGAAAACGGCACGATTGTGATTGAAGGCGATCGCATTATTGCAGTTGGAAAAAACGTCACGATTCCAGCTGGAGCTGAAATCATTGACGGCACTGGCCTCCATGTCTACCCAGGCATGATCGACTCAGGTACTTCCCTTGGTTTGACTGAGATCGGTTCCGTTGCGGAAACGAATGACACCAATGAAATCGGGGACGTTACGCCGCATATGGATGCACTGACGGCCATCAACCCAAATGCGACGGCCATTCCTGTTACGCGCGTTTCTGGCGTCACGACGGTTATCTCTGAGCCTTCCGGTGGATTACTACCTGGCACGGCTGCCCTCATTAATTTGTTTGGCTACACAGCCGAGCAGATGCAAGCTGGCAACGTCAAAATGCTCGTGCTTCAATTTCCTGTAAAAAGTACTGGGCGTGGGTTTGGAGGCTTTGGTGGTGGAGGCCGTGGCGGCGCCAATAACGACCCGGAAGAGCAGTACAAGAAAGCGATGGAAAAGCTCAATGAGATTTGGGATCGCGCTGAATTGTACCACAAGATCACGTCCGCCTATGAGGCAAATCCGCAGGGCAAACAACGCCCGGTTTATGCACCAGAAATGGATGCCATTCGCCCTGTGATTAGTGGCGAAAGGACGCTCATGCTCAAGGTGGATGAAGAGGCAGCCATTCTGGCCGCGCTAGAATGGGTCAAAGCTCGCAAGATTTCCAACGTAGTGTTTTCTGGCGTTTCGGAAGGCTGGAGAGTGGCCGACAAAATCGCGGAAGCTGGTATTTCATGCTTGGTCGGTCCAATGCTCGCAACCCCAACGCGTAGTTCAGATCGGTACGACCGCGCTTACGCCAATATCGGGCTTATGGCCGACGCAGGTGTAAAGGTTGCAATCAGAACAGGAGAAAGCGAAAACGTCAGGAATCTACCGTTTAATGCTGGATTTGCGGCTGCTTATGGCCTTGGAAAAGAAGCTGCACTTCGGGCCGTGACGCTAGCACCAGCTGAAATGTTTGGAATCGACAAGGATTTTGGTTCACTCTCAGTCGGCAAGAAAGCCAACCTGTTTATTTCAGACGGCGATCCGTTTGAAACTTCGACCAACATCTTGGCCTTGTTTATCGATGGGTTCAATGTGCCGATGGATAGTAGGCACACCGACCTCTACAAGGAGTTCTTGAACCGTGATGAAGGGCGGCTAAAGCCTGTTGAAGTGCGTCCGGCCGACCACTAAAATTGAGTGATATTGCATGTTGGTAGGGTTTAAATACCAACCTTTCGGGCCGGTTGATGGAACATCAACCGGCCCGCTTTTTTCCGCGTCATCCCGTTGGGTGGCGCGGATTGTAGGCTTGTGGCTCGTTTGTGTTTGCGCAGCCACGATGCCGTTAGAAAGCTACGCCCAAACCGAACAGGGCCCCTATTTCTATCGCGGGCAGGATTTTGGCAGCGAAGGCGCCTTTAACCCTTTTGTTTGGGTTATAAACGATGGGTTCGACATCTTCCAGGTAGGCACGCAAGATCGAAAAATCGCAAATCGAAACTATCGGACTGACTTTAACACGGTGTGGGACAACCTGTCCGACCCGTTCGGGACCATTCAGGAGTTTGGCTGGAGAAACTTCATTTCACACGAAGTCTTTCCGCTAGATTTCAACATGGATACCGCCCAATGGGCCCCCAACTACCTTCTCCATGTGATTGGAGGAGGCATCTCGTATCGAACGCTGCACGAATACTACTCCTCCCATGGGATCAAGCGGGCGGGGTGGCTCACACTAGGGACCATTGCCACCGAAAGATTGATCAATGAGATGAACGAAAACCACGGGAGGACGGGGCTCAACGTGGACGCTATCGCAGACATCTACATTTTCGACACGATGAGCATCCTTCTATTTCAGTCGACTCGGGTTCAACGCTTTTGGGGAAACACGATGAACGCTGCGGTTTGGGGAAAGCAGCCTTCCATTACGCTAAACTCGGGCGAGCTTCATAATGTGGGCCAAAACTACGTATTGAAATGGGGTCCGTCCCATTGGGAACGAACGAAGCTATTCTCCCACTTCGGCATGGGCTTTCTGGGTGGACTATCCATTACCAGTTCAGACGGGCTCACGTACTCCTTTGGTGCGGGATTCAAAACAAGCAAACTGAGAGAGGTCGATCCCAAAGCGGCAGTTTATACGATTGTGCCCGCAGCTTCCATTGGTTTTTTCATTGACCAAAACAATTCTTTGCTCGCTTCGCTTGTTATGTCGAATGCGTTCGACAAAGTCGCCGAAATCAATGTCTACCCGAGCGTTTTGCCTCTCCCGCACACTGGGTTGTGGGCTTCTGTTTCGCGCCAGGGCCAACTGGGAGTGGGCGTGACTACGAAATGGGCCATTGGTGCAGGTGTGACTTCAAAATGAAGTGCAGCCTCAGCCATTTTTCTCAGTTTGCTTAATTCGGTCCCAGTGGGCATCCATTTGCTCAAGGGTAGCATCTACCAACGAGATTCCTTCGCTATCTAGCGCTTTTTCGACGCCCTGAAATCGCCTAATAAACTTGTCGCTGGTACGGCTCAATGCATTTTCTGGGTTTAAGCCAGACAGCCGAGCGTAGTTGATGAGCGCAAAGAACAAGTCTCCTAGCTCTTCTTCCTTTCTTTCTTTGGTCGAATCGGACCGAAGCATTTCCTGAAACTCGCCAAGTTCTTCAGACACCTTCTCCCACGCATCGTCCGGGGCCGGGAAATCAAACCCGACTCCTGCAGCTTTCTCTTGGACCCTAAACGCTCTCAGCAAAGCCGGAAGGTGCCGCGGAACGCCTTCCATGGCAGACTTCTTCTCCCCTTCCCTAATTTTGATGGTTTCCCAGTTGGTCAGAACCTCTTGAACATTCGCTACCTGCGTATCCCCAAAAACATGGGGATGTCTACGAACCAGCTTTTCTGTTTCAGAATTGATCACGTCCTTGAGCGTGAACGTGCCTTCCTCAGCCGCCATCACGCTATGAAAGACTACATGTAGCAAAATGTCGCCCAGTTCCTTCTTGAGACCAACCCAATCCTCATCGTCAATGGTCTCGACCGTTTCGTAAGCTTCTTCTATGAGCAGATGTTTTACGCTTTCATGGGTCTGGACCTTGTCCCACGGACAATCTCGTCTGAGCTGCCGAACAATGGCCACAAAGTCGGCATATGCTTCAAGAGATTCACCTGCTTCCGTGAACTTGGGGTCGAATATTTTAGACTGCATGGTGGCCTTTATCTGGTTCAGGGGGCAGTGTTGAAAACTTTTTAAATTGGCGCGAGATCTTTTTTATTTCGCACCGTAACATAGCGGGATGCAAGTAATTTGCATCGATGAAGTTACAAACGGAATCCCTGTGGCTCTATGAAGACATAACGTGAATGCGCGTTGTTCTTATGGGCAGTGTTTTCAAAGCAGGGGGTTCTTTCACAACCACACCCTTTGCATCTCCTGGTGGTTTCCGAAGATGTAC
>JABMOI010000064.1 GCA_013204185.1 bacterium
CCGTCTTCTGATGTCCGGTGGTACATGGCCAAAAATCGAAATAATACTGTCCCAAGCCTCAGGTTCGATTTCAAACTCTGCCAAATCGGCGTGTACCGTTTCGATAGTCACTTCATTATTTGCGGCCAGCTGTTCAGCTTTTTGTAGTCCAACGCGGGAAGAATCGACCGCGGTCACCTCAAATCCTGCTTTAGCCAGGTGCACAGCGTTGCGCCCCTCGCCCTCGGCCAAACACAGTGCGCGACCCAGCTTTAACTTCGCCGTCATGCTGGCGAGGAATTCGTTGGGCTCAGTTCCGTATACATACTCGTCGGCTGCGTATCTATCATCCCACATAGTTTGACCTTTGATCAAATTGAAGAGCGCTTGGGGGCTCGCTTGATGCGAGCCCCCAAGCGCTCAAAATGTACCTACATACTGCTTACTTAACGACGAGCTTAATCGCTCCTGATTTCTCTTGGACCTTCAAGTAGTCCATCAAATCGGCCACAGGAAGTGGATCGAATTCGCCCGCCAAAAAGTCGCGGATCTGCATAACTGTCATTCCTTTTGCCAAAAGTAGACGTAGCTCGGCGGTCATGTGACCAGGCACCTTCGCCATGGCAGCGCGGTCCTCCTCACTCATGCTGGCCCCACCGAATCCGCCGCGGCCACGTCCACCCGAGCCAGCAACTTGTTCAACCATGGTCTTGGCAGCCATTTTTTCAAGTTCGGTTGGCTTTGGCTCGGCTGTCGGTACGCCCATAATGCCCGCTGCAATCTTGAAGGAAGCGGTCACCTCTTTGTTCAAGTTTTCTGCGCGTTCGTCAATCAGTTTCTGCAAAGGAGCCAGGGTAGCGACGCTTGATGCAGGATCGTTGAACAAAGCGGCCGTTGTTGCGACGACTGCTTTTTCGACATAGGCCTGATGGCGCACCGCGTTTTTAGCTTCTTTGTAGGCTTCAATGAGTTCAGCGCCGGTTGTGGCGTCTGCCATGTAGCCAAGGCCTTTGCGGTGGTTGGCTCCAAGGCGCTCTGCGCCCCGGCCCAGAGACTCGTTCGCAACACGGTAGGCAAGCGGGTCGTCGGCGGTGGCGAGAACTGCCATAGAACCAATTCCGACAACTGCAGCGCGTTTGTACTGGGTTGGATCCTGTTTGTCTGGAGTATCCTGGCTAGAATGGTACCAAGGGTCAGGCCATGTAATGAACATGAGCGACGGAACGCCGTGTTGCATATAAGTCACGTGATCGCTCGATCCGTAGTGCTTATCAATCTTGATGTAGAAAGGATCGCGACTTCCGTTAGTCGATACAACTGGCCATGTGAAAGCATACCCATCGGCCCGGAAACGCACACGCTCGCGGTTTCCTTCCGCCACAAATTCCATCATAGACTGCCCGATATCGTTCAGGTAGGTTGGAAAGGAGTCAGGGGTCCGATGCAAGACCCAGAAGCTGCCAGCCGTAGACAACCGAATGGCTTCCATGTCGAAGTTTAGGTCCGCAATGGCGTGTTTTTCCATTTCAGGATGCGCATTTAGCCACGCGTTGGTACCCGAAATTTCGGCAGCCCAAAGAAAGTGAATCGTTCGTTTTGGAGGAGGAAGTTTGCCTTCTTTGACGAGTTGGATGTAGGCACGGCCCATTTCAAGGGTTAATGCAACACCCGAGTTGTCGTCGTTTGCGCCCTGTTTGATGTAGCCTTCGAAGATATGGCCCGAAATAAAGACCGTCTGATCGGTCGAACCATCGCCCGGAATCGTGGCATGAATCGTTTCTAGTTCGCCAGGAAAGGTCGTGGCTTCAACAATGGAACGGAGGGTGACCGTCTGTCCATTAGAAAGTTTGGTAGCCAATTCGCGGCCAAACCGAGGGGTAATAGACCATCCGAAACCGCCAGACTGCCCATCAGGGCCTTCTGCCGAAATGCTTTGCGACATCATCGCATCAATTTGGTCGATCGGATAGACTGATCCATAGGACAATACGCCGACGGCCCCGTGTTCAAACACACCAAAGCGCTGCAAGGAGGACGTGCGACCTGATCCCAAAACGATCTTGCCCTTCACATCCTTGCCTTCATAATCCTCGGCTCGGTTGCCACTACCCACGTCTACAACTTCTGCTGTTACGTCGCCATTTACAGAACCCGATGCCAATGCGACAGGGGTGTCATAAATGTCGAATATTTTCCGATCCAGCGTTCCAAGCTGCCATAATTGGCCTACGGTAGGCTGGTAGTCTTGTCCGCGACCACTCTGGAACTGTTCAATTTCGACATTGCTGAATCCGTATTTTTCGGCATTCGCCTTGACTACTCGGCTCTCGTGGAAATGTGCTTCGGGACCGTAATCGGAAAGGGGGTGAACACGTTGGTACGCAACCTGGTCCATCACATTGTGGATGGCGCGCTCGCCGGAGGCCTCCTGAGCGATGGCGTTCATCTGTTGCCAGTTGAGGAGCGTTCGGTCCTCACGAATCTGGGCAGCAAGGGGTTGAAGGGCACCACAAAAAATGAGCGTGGTCAGAAGCAGGACGAATCGACGGGATATCATGGCTTTTCCTCGACAAATAAATATGTCTCGGGCCTCCGGACCCGAACGGGTCACTGTACGAAATACCTCAAAATGCCCTTGTCGTACAGAGAGTGGGTGGACAGCGTCCTTTTGGGCATGTATGGCTATTTGCTAAGTGTAGATGGTCCAAAGGACTTCCGCAATCGGAAGGCGGGTGCTCCTTCTGAAATTCTCGAACGGAGGCGGACTCCAAGTACAGCCTATTTCAGCACAGTCCGACCATTCAATTCTTGAACTGGTCGCGCATTGGAGTGCCCCAATGTGGTCAAAAGGGCATTCACCTGGTCTTCCGATGCTTGAACAGGTTCTGCAAGTACCAGCCACACAACCCCTTCCGAGCACGGTGGTGTGGTTAGCGACCCGTCAAAACGATAGTAATCGCGCGAAGGTGGCAGCAGGTCGATTGGGTTAACGCGAACGGCTAGCTCGGCAGTTTCGTCTGCGGCGGGTGGCATTTGAGACCAAATGGAAGCAAGCACCGTGTTGGGATCGCCGGTCTCGAACATAACCGCTAGCACGGCTAAAGCTCCTTGTTCATCGGCATGAACTAAGTGCATCTCCAACGGGAAAGCCTCTCCTTCAACGGTATTCTCACTCGGAGAATGAAAGTGAAACTGCTTTAGTTCATATAAATGGTTTTCTATGGTGAGCGTGCTGCCTGCTTCAACATTGACTTGAATGGTATGTCCGTTGTTCAAGACGGCGTAACCACCAGCGCCATATTGAAGCCCAAGTACCGGCAATTCCACATCTTCAAAACCACTGAGGTTGATTGGAGATTGCGACTCGCCAACACCGCAGAGCTCAAACGACGCATCTAGGGCTGCCCAATGCTCTGGCCCGTCTTCTCCTGAGTACGACCAATGACCTGATTCCGCATGCTCTGAACACGAAGTAAGCCCGAAAACTGCAACAAGTAAGAAGAGGTATTTCATGATTCCGTTGGTGTGATGTCTCGTTAATTCTGCTACTTCCCCACCCGGCGAGCGCGATCTGTTTGCCGAGCGCACCAAGCGGACTCAATGTAACGGACAAACCCGCCTTTTAAAACATCCGTACGATCTGTTTGCCCCGACCGCCCTACTCTTGAAATAGGCGCTTCCCAGTTTGAATAGTTCAAACTGTAACAGGGGGGTCATTACTCCGTACGCAAACGAATACCTTTTAGCCCACTGCATCGATTAGCATTACAATGATTCGTTTTTTGTTCGCCTTGGCCATTTTGTTGGCCGCACCTCGTTCTGCAACCGCTCAATCAGATATCAATTACGACGTTACGTGGGACTCCCCAGAGGATCACTATTACAACGTATCCATGGAGATTGGGGGGCTAACAAACGAAACCGTTGACGTTCGCATGCCCGCGTGGCGCCCCGGCCGGTACGTAATGCAAAACTATGCTCGGTACGTGATCGGGTTCGAAGCGAAGACAGCCGCAGGCAAGGCACTCCCATTCGAAAAAATTGACAAGGACACGTGGCGAATTGTCACGCTCGGAGAAAATCAGATCGTCGTCAAGTACCAAAACTATGCCAATGTGTTGGATGCAGGTGAAAGCTATCTCGATGAAACAGAAGCGTACCTAAATCCTATTTCTGTACTGATGAATGTTTCCGGGCGTATGCAGGAGCCCGTTGGCTTAACGATCCAGCAACCAGCTAACTGGACGGTGATTTCGGCACTCAAAAGCCGCGGCGCCGCAAATTCCTTTGTCGCAGCAGATTACCACGAATTGGTCGACTCGCCATTCCTTGTAAGCCCCGATGTAGAGATGTTAACCTTCGAAACGCACGGCGCAACCTTTGACATAGCCGTTCAAGGAGATTGGGAATTCGACCGGGACCGGCTAATTGCAGATCATAAAGCCATTGTTGAAGCGCAGATCGACATCATACAGGTCGTTCCGTTTTCGCGCTATCTCTTCATGTACCACATCGTTCCCGACCAAGCCGGACACGGTGTTGAGCACAAAAATTCAACGTCCATCGTGCTGGGCCCGTCTGCTGCGATGACCATGCCAGCAAACGGTGGCTATGCCGATGGGATGTACCGCTCCTTCCTTGGAGTGGCATCTCACGAGCTATTCCACGCGTGGAATGTTGAGAGGATTCGCCCCGCCGCGATGTACCCGACGGACTACAGCAAGGAGCAGTACACAACTCAAATGTGGATTTTTGAAGGTATTACGGACTATTACGCGGATGTGGCGCTGCATCGGGCAGGCCTGACAACGGAAAAAGGATTGCTAAGCGGGTTGGCAGGTACCGTAGGTGCCTTCGATCAGGATCCTGGACGTAAGATTACATCGGTTGCGATGTCCAGTTTCGACAGTTGGTCAAAACAGAATGATGCGCCTCCAGGCACGTTCTATTCGTTCTACACCGCTGGAAAATCTATGGGACTGTTTTTGGACATGGAAGTGCGCAGCCGGACGAACGGAGAGCGCTCGCTTGATGATGTTTTTCGGTACCTCTACAAGAAGTATCCAGAGCAAGATCGAGGTGTACCGGAAAGTGGATTTCAATCGGCGCTTGAGTCGGTATCAGGGAGTTCATTCCAGTCCTTCTTCGACAACCATATCTACGGGACGGAGGATGTTGATTGGGAAGGCACCATGATTAAGGGTGGCCTTACCCTCGAACAACGCGCCGGTACTGACCCTGCCCCCTGGATGAGAGTTTACCTTGGTGGAATGACCATTTTAGCCCTAGATCCTAGCGGACCAGTAGGTGCGCTAGGCCTGAAAAATGGAGACTCGTTCACGAAAATCGGCGATACGCCTGTTACAGATCAAGCATCTTTTGAGGCTGCGTTTTCGGCGTACGCCCCCGGGGATATAGCCAAGGTGATCTTCTTGAGAGATGGTGAAGAACATACCGTTGAACTGGAAATCAAGGCCGCTCCGATCCAACTCGTTCTGCAGGCAAACCCGTCGGCATCCGATTCCGAAGACGCCATTCGCAGGAGTTGGTTGAGCGGGTCTAATTAGACCTACGACGAATAAAATTGCTTGACTAGCATCCGTTCAAATCTTCGAGATTAAGATGGACTCAGGCGGCATTGTGGAACTAGGCGAAGTGATCTGGATCACATACGTGCCAGACGAAA
This sequence comes from bacterium, assembly GCA_013204185.1. Lineage (GTDB taxonomy): Bacteria > Bacteroidota > Rhodothermia > Rhodothermales > UBA10348 > UBA10348. The sequence continues at coordinate 5,666 of JABMOI010000064.1, forward strand.
GACGACTCAAGTCGATTTCAATGACTCCTGAACGAATGACCGCCTGAAACCCTAAGACCTTCTGACCGGAAACGGTATAAACGGCCACGTCTGCTTCCTTCTCCGAATACAACCCTGCTGTGGCTGCTTGCAGTTTTACGCTCCCTGTTGTGGGGTTGGGATAGGCACTCGTCCCGTACTGGATGCCTGGAAAAGTGTCTTCTTCGATCGATGTTGTTGTTGCACAAGATGTTGCAGTTTCCACCCCGTTTTGAATGCCGTCGTTGCACGACCATCCACTAAATTGAAGCTCGGCCTCAGCCATCAACTCAGCTTTAACATCTTCCTCCTGCGCGGTTAATCCGCCGGCGTGGAGGTCATTCAATTCAAACGGATCGGCTAACACATCAAACATTTCCGTTTCGCCCGTCGGTTGTTGAATCAGTTTGAAGTGATCATTTCGAATCGCATACCCTTGCCCCGTGTCGTTCTTGATTTCGGACAACAGATACGGTCGCGACGGCGCTCCGTCATTCTGCAGCCGATCTGCAAAACTGAAGCTGTTATTCACGCCTCCGGGTAAATTGGCGCCCAATACATCTAGAATCGTTGCGTACACGTCCATAACGTGAACGAGGGCAGAATCGGTCACCCCCTTTCGTATGACGCCACTACCCGATACAAACATGGGCACATTCAGACCGCCCTGATAC
>JABMOI010000065.1 GCA_013204185.1 bacterium
CAAGTATTGCGGCGGAACTGGGCACCATGAAAGTTACAGAGCAGATCGACGCGCTTGAGGCAATGGGACTAAATTCAATCTCTTTTCTAGTCTTGCCAAGGGTTATTGCGGGCTTATTCATGTTTCCATCACTGTATGTAGCTTCCGCCCTCGTATCCATTTTGGCTGGTGGATGGTCGGCCGATTTTTTAGGCTTGCTGCCCATTGAATCATTTATACAAGGCGCGCGTGCCTATTTCCTTCCTTTTGATGCTTTCTATGGCGCTTCCAAAGCGCTGGCCTTCGGTTTCTTGATCACTTCGATTTCCTGCTGGAAGGGGTTTAACGCGCGAGGAGGAGCCCAAGGTGTGGGGTCGGCAACGACTCAGGCTGTTGTTGTGAGTTGCGTGAGCATCTTGATTGCGGACTATATTCTGGCCGAGATTCTACTATAGGATTTATCTTACGAGCCGTCGTCGCCGTATACTGCGGGGCCAAAAAGGTCATCGATAACCTCATATCCAAGTATCCAATTAGCCAAGTAGCCCCGTGCCAGAAGTAGATTCACAACAAAAAGGACTAGGAACCTTTGGCGGCGTCTTTACGCCCTCAATTCTGACGATTCTAGGCGTAATTATGTACCTACGCTTTGGGTGGGTCGTCGGTCAGGTAGGACTCTTTGGCACGTTTACGATTGTCACCCTTTCGACAGCCATTACGTTTCTGACCGGGCTATCAATTGCATCCATTGCAACGGACCAAAAGATCAAAACGGGCGGCGCCTATTACATGATTTCGCGCTCGTTAGGAATTGAAGCGGGCGGGGCTGTTGGTATTCCTTTGTATATCGCTCAAGCCCTGTCAGTTGCGCTGTACACGATTGGGTTTGCAGAAAGTGTTGTGCGTGTTTTTCCGTCGATGGATGAGAAAATGATCGCCCTCATTACGACGGCTCTTATCACACTGGTTGCAATAAAATCCGCTCGTGCTGCAATCAAGACGCAGTTTGTGATTATGGCAGCAATAGGGCTGTCCCTGATTTCTTTGATCTTTGGAGGACCTGTTGAGGGCGCTACCGTGGCTGTTGCCGCTGCTCCCGAATCTAGCGTTGGATTTTGGGTCGTGTTTGCTGTCTTTTTCCCAGCCGTTACGGGAATTATGGCTGGGGTAAACATGTCCGGAGATCTCGAAAATCCGTCCAAATCAATTCCTTTGGGAACGCTGGCCGCAATTGGAACGGGTTACTTGATCTACATGATCATCCCATTAATTTTGAGCTCGCGCGCGACCCCTGAGCAACTTATTGCTGATCCTTTGATTATGCGAAAAATCTCCTTTTGGGGTGACGCCATCATCATGGGTGTTTGGGGAGCTACGCTTTCGAGCGCACTAGGCAGTATTCTTGGAGCCCCCCGAGTCCTCCAAGCCATTGCGAGAGATGGAGTTATACCCAAATTCATGAGGTTTCTTGGGCAAGGTGTTGGCCCAGACGATGAACCCAGAATGGGAACGGCCTTCACTTTCGCGCTGGCAATTATTACCGTGTTGCTGGCCGATTTGGATATGATTGCCCCTGTGCTAACCATGTTCTTTTTGACGACCTATGGCGTGCTTAACATCACTGCCGCCTTAGAGGGGTTTCTGGGGAATCCGTCCTTTAGACCCAAATTCAGAGTCCATTGGCTGTTTTCATTGGCAGGAGCAGTCGGGTGTACCATGGTCATGTTCCTGATCAATCCCTTGGCCACCGGGGCGGCCATCGCCATCGTTATTGTCATTTACTTCTGGCTCGAACGGCAAGAATTAAGGTCCGCTTGGGGCGATGTTCGAAGTGGTATTTGGTTTAACTTGACTAGAACGGGGCTACTAAGACTTCGTAGCAACGCCGATGCAAAAAATTGGCGCCCACATCTTCTTGTTCTGTCGGGAGCCCCTACAAAGCGATGGCATCTCATTGAATTTGCATCCAGTCTTTCCCACAACAGAGGTCTTCTCACGGTATCCTCCGTACTCAGTGGAGAAAACATAACGGCTTCCAGGATCGAGAAGATGACCCAAGGCATCTATGATTACATGGATAAACAGGGTATCCAGGCGCTCGTTCGCATCATTAAGTCTAAGGACCCGTTTGGCGGCGCTACGCAACTTGTCGATACATACGGCTTGGGCACCCTCGTCCCCAATACGGTCGTTTTAGGATCGTCGGAGGAATCAGAGCACCACCAGGCTTATTGCCATATGATATCCCGTTTTTACGCTGCAAAGCGCAACGCCATAATTATTCGTCACAACGAACAACGCGGTTTTGGCTCTAGACGGCATATTGACGTGTGGTGGGGTGGATTGAAAGGCAACGGCGCCTTAATGATGATCCTATCTTGGTTATTGAGTACCAGTCTTGAATGGCGCGGCGCAACAGTAACCATCAAAATGGTGGTGCCAACGGCCCAGGCCTCCGATGGAGCCCGTTCAAACTTGGAAGAAATAATTCTGTCCACAAGAACAGGAGCTCAAATGGAAGTGCTTGTTTCTGATGGCCGTTCATTCTGGGACGTACTACAAGCTTCCTCTGCAACTGCGGATCTCATCTTTCTGGGTATGGCCCCACCTGATAATCAATTTGCTTCCTACTACCCACAACTCCTTGAGAGAACAGCGGGGCTACCTTCAACTGTATTTGTGCTAGCAGGTGAAGACCTCGAATTTGGAGACGTCATCACGTAGGACTCCCCCTCTTTAAGAAACTACCCTTACATCTATTTCCAGATCTCTTTTCATGCTGAAAACTGCGCCCTTTCCAGAAGCCCTTCGTAAAATTGCATCGGATTACGGTACCCCAACCTACGTCTATTTTGAGCAAACCGTTCTTGATCGAATCAATTCGTTGAAGACCCATTTGGCTGGCCTTCCGCTCCAATTGCTTTATGCGATGAAGGCTAATCATGCGGTTCCCATCATGGAGCGGATGAAAAAAGAAGGGTTGGGAATCGACGCCGTGTCTCCGGCAGAGCTCCTACTGGCGCTAAAATTGGGTTTCCCGACAGAGAAAATTTTGTTTTCTGCGAACAACATGACAGACCACGAAATGCACTTTGCGATTCAACAAGGTGTGATCTTGAACGTGGGCGAGCTTTCGAGGCTTGAAAAGCTTGGCAAAGCATATCCTGGGACTAGCGTTTGTGTTCGACTCAACCCTCAGATTGGAGCTGGACATCATAAACATGTAATTACGGCAGGTACGGAGAGCAAATTCGGAATCCCAGTTGAGCAGATAGAAGAAATCCATGCCATTTCGAAAAAGTATGACCTACACATTCAGGGTCTGCATCAGCACATTGGAAGTGGAATCCTAGACACGGATACGTTGTGGAAGGCCATAAGTGTGATGCTCAACGCTTCCATTTCCTTTGAGCGACTTGAATTTATTAACATGGGGGGAGGCCTCGGCATACCGTATAAAGCCAATGAAACTGGCATTCCGATGGACGAATTTGAAAGCAAGATCGTGACTCCCTTAAAGCGGTTTATAGCAGACCATCCATCTGATGGTTTACATATTTGGTTTGAACCCGGTCGGTATTTTACTGCTGAATGCGGCGTGCTTTTGGCCACCGTCAACACCCTTAAAGAAACAGAGCATATTACCTTTGCTGGTGTGGATTCAGGGATGAATCACCTCATCCGCCCTGCGATGTACGGTGCCTTTCACGAGGTTGTCAATTTGACCAATCCGGACGGAGAGTTAAAACCGTACGACGTCGTAGGGAATATTTGCGAGTCAGCAGACTTTTTTGCTAGGGGGCGCTTAATTCAAGAATTGAGAGAAGGTGACGTGGTAGCCGTGTTGGACGCAGGGGCATACGGCATGTCCATGGCCAACATGTATAATTTGCGTTCCCTTCCCGCCGAAATTTTCGTTCCCGCTGATTCTCAGATACCTCATGCTTTCAGAAGTAGAAAAACCGCTGAGCAATTGGTGGATGCAGAGCTATTGAACGTTTAGGCGTTTTTAACTCCGACTGTCAGTTCAGGTATTCCCGCAATAGTTGCCACCAAGACGTCGCCTGGCGCGACGGGACCAACTCCTTCTGGAGTCCCTGTATATAAAAGGTCTCCGGGTTCAAGTGTAAAAATTGAACTACACCAACTCACGAGCTCAGCTACAGAAAAGATCATGTCTTGAGTATTCCCCGATTGTCGAAGCTCTCCATTGATCCGCAATTCAATGGTCAAGTCAGCAACGTCATTCACAGATTGACTTGAAACAAAAGGTCCTAAAGGTGCGAATGTGTCAAACCCCTTAGCCACGCTCCATGGGTGACTTTTTGCTTTAGCCTGATTTTGAATATCACGAGCCGTCATATCGAGGCCCACGGCGTAGCCTGCGATATAGTCCATAGCCACTTCTACTGGAATGTCCTTGCCCTTCTTTCCAATAAGGCAGACCAGTTCGACCTCGTGATGGACGTCATTTGACATCTTTGGAATCACAATGTGGGCTCCTGAGGGGATTAAAGCACTAGATGGCTTAAGAAACACCATGGGGGATTCGGGCACTTCATTACCTAATTCCTTGGCATGCTTGGCATAATTACGTCCAATGCAAAGCAATTTTCCGGGCCTGTAAGACATTCCTTGTTCTGAAATTCGAAATTCTTCCATATAGAAAACAATTGTATCGAGTTATTTATTGTTGTAAATTTGGTGGCTAGGCGGTTTTATACCCGTCAACCTGTACTGGTACTCTGCCAGACAGTTTATACGACTGAACTCTCGCGTCGGTAACCACCCCGGCGCTCGAAAGAAGAGAACATAATGTACGCGATAGTAGAAATTGCTGGGAAACAATACAAAGTGTCTAAAGACGACACATTGTACATCCCTAGACAAGAAGCAGCTGCAAAAGATAAAGTCACTTTTGACCGCGTCTTGTTGGTTGCTGACGGCGATAAGATCACTGTAGGGACTCCAACAGTTACTGGGGCTTCTATTGAAGCTACCATTGTTGAGCATGTCAAGGCAGACAAAGTGCTTGTTTTCAAAAAGAAACGACGCAAGCACTACAAAGTGAAAAACGGCCACCGTCAGCCGTACACCCAAATTAAAATTGAAGCTGTTTCAGAAGCCAAGAAAAAGGCTACGAAGAAAGCAGCAGAACCCAAAGCAGAAGCAGCTGCTGAATAACCCAACTCTGGAGGTCTGAAATGGCTCATAAGAAAGGAATGGGGTCCACCAAAAACGGTCGTGACTCCAACCCCAAGATGCTCGGAATCAAGGCTTTTGGTGGTGAATTTGTAAAAGCTGGTGCAATTGTCATGCGTCAACGTGGAACGAAGTTTCATCCCGGAGACAACGTTGGACGGGGCGGAGACGATACGCTTTTTGCTAAAGCGCCAGGCACCGTTCGCTTTGCAGTTGGCATTGGCAAACGCAAATATATTCACGTCGACCCAGCTCCAGCTACAGCTTAAGTCGACCTGGTATACTACCTGATATTAAAGGTCCCCTTTCCAATGGAAAGGGGACCTTTTTATATTTACGCTTTTCGTACTACAGCCGATTATTTAATAGCACACCGAGCCGGTACTCACTTCCGCAATCCGGTAAAAATGTCTCCTATCCGGAAAGTATTGCCACCTCTCTGGCAATCGAAACGCATTATTTAGCTTCTAAAGGCCTTTTTCAAATTGGCAGGTCCTTTGTAAGGGAATGATCAGTCTGGTTTTTCCTCGAAACGATTCGAGTGCAAGACCATGATCTGAGAACAAACCCTGATGGACCAATCGTCCGAAAAAAGAGAACTGCCATGATGCGTAAAGTTGACCTTCAACCCCGGAACGAATCATTTCTTTCCACCTTTCGAATTGCTGAACCTTCGTTCCAATCGACAGAGCTACCTTATTCATCGCTTACCCCACTTTGGAAAGCGCTCAACGAAAACAAATTTGAAGAAGCGCGAACATTGACCATCGCTGCGATGGGCCAGCTTCGCATTTTCCCCCAGGAGGAACGAGCTGCGATGAAAATCGCATTGGCAGTTGCCGAACTTCATTTAGGTTCGACCGACAAGGCAAGACGGTTGGCTGGACGCTCACTCGACTTGTGTCCAAATCAGTTTTCAGCTCATCGGATTCTACTTTCTATTTATGTGGCTCACAAAGACTTCGCTGCAGCCTATTTGCACCTAGCCAATCTCCCACTACCTACGCAAACGGTTTCTTGGGACGGACCACTTCATTACGTAGATACTCAAGTTGCCCTAGCCGCATGGGCTTGGCAATTAGGTGAGTGGGATCAGGTCGCCGATCATTTGAACAATGCATTCCCTAACGGCCTAAGTGAAATGCCGGCTGCGATTCGGGAAGATTGGTTCAAACTATCACTTTATCGTGGCCTCGCCGACGATGCTGCCGCTGCCGCCGCCTCGCTAATAGACAACCGTTCAATAGACGGAGCAGACGAAATTCTTCAGACCATTGTTCAAAGCGGTTGGACCAAACAGGCCCTCCCTCTTTATCGATCAGTTTACACCAAGCAGCCTGAAAGCGAATTGCTTCGACGACGTTTGGTTGCCTTGTGTGTGAAAGAAGGAAATCTACAAGAAGCACGCGAACTAACGCGTCCAGGAGCCTTGAAACTCGCCGCATAATAAGCGCACTGCTTCTTCAACCTGATATTTGAGCACGACCATGTCTGTCCCTTCAAAAAGCATTCTATCTAAGCTGACTGTCCGTCAGCTCCCCCTTCCCGGGACTGCATTAGCATGCCACACAATGAGACAGGGAGGTAACGCTTCGGTTCGCGATGTCGTCAGGGTCCTCGCAACCGATCCGATTTCCGCCCTATACATACTTAAAAGAGCCAACGAAGCGTATTACGGGCTCCAAGGGACCATAAGCAGTCTGACTCATGCAGTAGAGATTCTTGGTACAGAGCACGTGCTTCACATGCTTTCTGTTGACCAAGCACCTGCAGAATTCAACGTCCCCCTTCATTTGGTGATGCAACACAGCTTTGTCACAGCTCAAATTGCCCATCGAATTTCTGGAGGAACCTGGATGAGTGATCATGATGGAAATGTTTTTCTAGGCGGAATCTTTACTGCTGGATTGCTTCACAGCGTGGGCCGCCTTGCAACATGTATATCCTTTCCTAGTGAAGCCGGGAGGCTGTATGGGTATGACAATCACACATTCCCTATAAAAGGGTCACTTCGAGAGCTTGAAAAGCTTCAGTTTGGAGCCGATTACATAGAAATAGGGACATTCATTGCTCAAAAGTATCGATTACCCGCTGATTTATCTGATGTCATTCGAATGCACGCAGATCCGGAGAGAGCAGATTCACGTCAGTCATCCTATCGTTTGGTTATGACCATAAATGCTGCAGCAGAAATTGCGTCGTCTTTAGGTTATGGAATTGATCCTCAGGGGTCTCTCCTACACGAACACTCTTCACCAGGACTGAATTGGTTAGAAAACGAACAGCCGGGATGTTTCATGACCATTCTACGTGAGTCTGACAATCACCTAATTAATCTGGGTGTTTTTGATGTCACTAAACAACCATTTTTATACAGACAAGACCGGTTGCCCATTGACCATTCGCTATTTGCGCACCAGGAACTAAATGTTTCTCACACACAACTTACAGCGCCCGTAAGTGGCCATTGAAATGCGCGCGCGTTGCCTTCTCTCCCAATTATTTCGCTTATTCCGCTACGACCATGCCTTCCCAACCAACATTAACTGAACGCTCCCCAAAACAGGGCAATCGTTCAACGACCGAGATTAGCGTAAATCCAGACTCACTGTCTGATTTTTCACAAGTAATCTCGCATCGTATTGGAAGTCTGCTAAGTGGCATTGAGGGGTATACGGACCTCATTCTATCATCGCTCGAATCAACAGAAGACCGGGAAAATGCGTTTCGCATTCTTGAAAGTGTTTCCCGAGTTGGAGGCGTTCTTCAAGATGTCCGTCACTATCAAGAGTCGCTGCATCTCGAGAAAGAGCCCGTTCAAGTCCGAGACTGTGTTTCGGGGATTCTCCACCTGTTGGCAGATTCAGAAGCAGACCGTTTGAGCTTTGAATGCAACCTGCCTCCTGTATTATCTGCGGAAATAGACTCTAGTCGTATAAAACAAGCCATTCTGTCTGTATTGAGGAATGCTTTTGAAGTAACTGCATCAAGCAACCTGCCCGTTTCCCTCTATGTAGACTTTGACCTGGCCTCTTCGTCTCTCCGATTCAAAGTGTTCTCCCCAATCCCAATGGCGGAAAAACGAATAAGAGCTCAACTCTTCAATCCTTTTTTCACAACAAAAGCGGCTAATTTGGGTCTTGGCTTGACCATGGCACGCAGAATATTCAGGGAGCACGGCGGTGATGTAATATTAACCTCTGCCCCAATGGATGCAGGCACAGAATTTACTTGCACCCTTCCAGTACCTCAAAGCTAATTCGGGCTTTTAGATGGCGTGAATGTGATTATATTGGAGGTTGATAATCACAGATCCGGGAGAAGTTAGCCATTCGCATGAGTCCACAACCCCATCTCCTTTTTGTCGACGACGAAAATCTACTTCACAACCTTTTTGAACGACTTTTTACTCGCAATGGGTTTAAGGTGACGTGTTGTGCAAGTGCAGTCCAAGCCATTGAACTTCTCAAGGTTGAGAAATTCGATTTGGTTGTGACAGACTTCATGATGCCGGATATGGATGGGTTTTCATTGCTAAGCCATATCCGTGAGTTCTACCCTACTACTCGGGTGATCATGGTAACAGCTCACGCAAATGTCCAACATGCTGTTCGAATGATGCAGCACGGCGCGATTGACTACATTCCGAAGCCTTTTACTGCTGCTGACCTAGTTGAGCGGGTAAAGGCGTCACTCGATAAGCCTATTGAACCTGTTGAACTTGGTTCTGGACCTAAATCAGGGCCAACCTCTGCGAAGTCTAAAACAGAATCTGGTAAGAAAACGGTCCAATATATTGGCGATTCAGCCAGTATTACTCGGATGAAATCGGTACTTCCACGAGTGAGTCAAAATCAGGCACCTGTATTTATACAGGGTGAATCCGGTACTGGAAAGGAGATTCTGGCTAAGTTAATCCACCAAACGAGCGATCGAAGCAGCGGCCCTTACCTGACAATAAACTGCGCGAACCTTCCGCGGGAATTGGTAGAAAGCCATTTGTTTGGACATAAAAGAGGTTCGTTCACAGGGGCGGTTGAGGACATGACTGGAGCCTTTGAACACGCCGATGGTGGAACTCTTCTGCTGGATGAAATCACGGAAGTTGAACTCTCTGTCCAGGCTAAACTCTTGAGAGTGCTCCAGGAAAAGGAGTTTCAAAAAGTAGGCTCATCAGATATCAAAAAGGTCGATGTACGCGTTATTGCTACAAGTAATCGCAATTTGGGCGAAGCAATAGCGGAAGGAACGTTTCGCGAGGACTTATACCATAGACTAGCTGTCTTTCCATTGACTGTCCCGCCGCTTAGGGATCGATCCGGTGATGTTACCCTCTTGGCCAAACACTTTGTCGACAAGTATTGTGCACTCTATGGCCTAGCAGAGAAAACCCTTTCGGCAGAACTGCTACTCCACTTTGAAGGATACGCTTGGCCGGGAAACGTGAGAGAATTGGAAAACATGGTGCAGCGCGGCGTTCTACTCTCGGCAGAACGTTCCGAAATTCGTAAGCTAGACGTGTACGATGATTTCTTTACGGACGCTGATCCCATGCGCTCGGGCGGCCGTCATATGGAAGACGCGAAGCTAACGACGATCGACGATATGGAACGCTTCATGATTTTGCAGGCCCTCGGCGAATCGGGCAATAATCAGCAGGAAGCGGCGGCAAAATTGGGCATCAGTGCCCGGACCATTCGCAATAAACTTCACAAGTACCGAGAAGACGGTTTCGTGGACTAAGGCAGAATTTTCCGCCTACCTGTTTCTTTAGGAAGGGAAATTTTTTCCTATTCGGCTTGATTGGTGCAAAACTTAAGCGCCCCCTGCAAACTTTTTTCGTTTTTTTTGGCTTTCCAAAAAAGCGCCTTCAAACTCCATTTAGGACGTATCGGCTGGTTCAAGGCGAACATTAAGCCTTTCATTGAATCTGATTCATTCCCCCGATACACTTCATGGCATACGCTTTGCTATTTGATTCATTGTGATTCGTTAACAATGATTCGAAAAGTACCATGCGTTCCCTTTTTACCCAATTCAGCCTGCTCCTCGGAGTGTTAGTGGCATTGAATATGAATGCAGAAGCAACCCCCTTGTTTGCTTCCATTTCTTGGGGTTTGATCACGGGAGGAATGGGGTATCTCATGTTGCTTCTAGGAGATTTTTCCATACATCGACTGTTGGATTCTTCTGCTAACAAGCTGACGTCAGTTCAATTCAGGCAACAACCTATTGAATTGGAGATGTTCGAAGACTTGACGACCACAAACCAACCCTCTACTTCTGTTTCTTCCTCTCGTTCTGAAAAAGAGCAACTGGCAGCTTAGAAGTCTCCCTCAACTCGAACCCTCCACGATCATGTCACAAGATTTACAAAGCGTAGCCGTAGAATTTGTCAGCAACCCATGCGAGAAAACCCGAGAAGCAGTAGTTATTGCTGCTGTGCCCCTCGTGCGCTCCATTGTTAACAGATTGAACATCCCTGACCATCCATTGGCCACTCGGGAAGATCTAGAAAGCGTAGGCTCCCTAGGGCTGCTCCAAGCACTTGATGGGTTTGACCCAGAACGGGGTACCCCCTTCGTATCATATGCTTATGGTCGTGTTCGCGGCGCATTGGTTGATTATTTGAGATCGATTGACGCCCTACCCCGTGAACGTCGCAGATTGCTTGCCGAAGCACACAAAGCGATGGACGTTTTGCGTCAGCGTTTAGGCGACGAGCCTTCAGACCATGAAGTCGCAGAATACATGAATATGACCATGGTTGAATATCACACATTACTTCGGGATGCTGAAAGTAGATTTTCACTTTCGCTGCACTCCCCTGTCGATTCGGAAGGCGACCACACCGTTGTGGAATCGATTCCTAACGAAGACACACTGCTCGCATTTGAAGCGATCGATACCGAATCATTGAAAGCCTATATCGGAACGCTGATCAAAGAATTGCCTGAACGTGAGCAAACGATACTTGCCCTCTACTACTTTGAAGACCTAACGCTTCGTGAGATTGCAGGCCTGATGGACAGAACCGAGGCTCGTATCAGTCAGATTCTAGCAAAAGTTCTCAAAACATTGCGTGCTCAGCTGGCTTTGGTTTCTAACCGAGCTGCCTAATGAAGATTTGAGCTCTAAGCTCAGTGAAACGTATTAATAGGGCCAATTTGGGAGACTTGACCCTGTAGAAGGTTGGAACGTAGGGGAGCGCGGCTAAAGTCGCGCTCCCCTACTCTTTTTATGTCAAAACAGGATAAATCCTCCAATTGTGGGCTCGGCGACATCCTAATAATTCCCCATGTTTAATCTTCCGCGAAAGAGTGAACAATTGAATTTGGATTCCGTATATTGTTAGGCTTGGCGCGAAATGGGCTTTTTAGTTCGTTATCCGCCTCTAACGCTGATTTACAGCACTACTTTACTTATTCAGACAAATACATTTCGCACTTTTTTGGTGTGATAGAGGTTCGTCCATGGGCGTTATGAATAATCTCCGGGAGAATACCGGAGTGATCCTCTGGATTCTTGTTTTTGCCTTCGGCGTCATTTGGGTTCTTCAGGACTCGGGCGGATTGGATGCTGTGGGTAACTTGAGCAACAATATTGGAACCGTTAACGGCGATGTAATCACCGTAGACGAATACAATCAAGCTGTTGACCAGCAAGTGCAGAGCTACCAAAATCAAACTGGGGAAAGCATGCCTCCTCAGATGTTGGACCAGGCCCGTGATCGTGTTTTCAATCAACTTGTTGATTCGAAGCTTCGCGAACAGGAAATGGAGCGACTCGGTCTTGATGTCTCAGATGCTGAGCTAATTGAGATGATTGAGGGCGCAGACCCCCACCCAATTATCAAGGCTTACTTCAGTGACGGCCAAGGTGGTGTAGATCGCGCCTTGTTGCAAAACTTTATCTCCAACCCAGAGGCAACTGCCGATTGGCTTCAAATCGAAGCCTATATCCGTAGTGAACGCCGCGGACAGAAATTGGAAAATCTGATTGGTGCGTCTGTTCGGGTTACCGAAGCCGATGTTAATGAAGAGAACTACCGCCAGAACGCATCTGCAAACGTTCGCTATGTCTCACTCCGTTACTCTGCACTACCAGATACCGAAATCTCGTACGACGAGTCTGATTTAAAGCGCTTCTATAACGAACATAAAGAAGAGTTTGAAAGCAAAAAGACGTTTGACCTTTCTTATGTAACGTTGTCGAAAGCGCCCACGAAAGAGGATACTGCTACTGTTTTTTCTGACCTTTCGAGCTTAGCAGAGGCTTTTGGCACTGCAGAGGATGATTCCCTCTTTCTATCTCGTAACGGATCAGAGCGCCCTTTTACAGACGCATACTTCCGCCAAGACGAACTTGACGAAACCATCGCTACGTTGGTCTTTGCTGGTTCAACGGAAGGACAAGTTCTTGGTCCAATCATTTCTGGGAATCAAGTTCACCTGATTAAAGTTCGTGACATTCGCCCTCCTGAAGAAACAGCTGTTAAAGCCAGTCATATCCTGTTTCGCGCTGCCGAAGGCGACGACGAAGCCAGAGCCGCAGCTCGCACTAAAGCGAACGATGTCTTAGCACGTCTTCGCAATGGTGATGACTTTGCAGCCATGGCTCGTGAGTTTTCTGACGACGGATCTGCTTCGTCTGGCGGTGAACTTGGATGGTTTGGACCAGGCAGAATGGTAGCTCCTTTTGAAGAAGCAGCTTTTGCGGCAACCGTGGACCGCGTTGTTGGCCCCGTTTCTACCCAATTTGGTTTCCATCTTATTAAGGTAACCGAGCGCGCTACAGAAGAAGCACAAATTGCAGATTTTGCATTGAGCTTACGTGCGAGCGTTCAAACGCTTAACAGAGCACAAAGCGCCTTGGATGACCTTCAATACTATGCGTCAGAAGAAGGTGGATTTACGGAAGAATCTGCTCGCCGTGAGTTAACTGTTCAAACGGTTTCTGTTGAAGACGAACAGGCATTTGTCCCTGGCTTAGGAAACAGCCGCAGCCTCGTCACATTCATGGAAACGGCTAAAGTGGGCGATGTGACTCCGGTTATCGAACTAAACGACGTTTTTGTGGTCGCTGTTGTCGATAAGATCAACAAAGCTGGCTTCCGTCCTTTTGAAGAAGTGAAAGATCAACTTGAACCACGGCTCAGAAATGAAATGAAAGCCAAAGTTCAGGTTCAAAAATTGATGGATGCTTTGGGTTCTGGATTTGACGGTCTTGCAACTGCAACTGCTTCGGCAGAGCAAACAGCTGAAGGATTGTCGTTTTCAAACATGATTGTGCCTGGAATTGGTCGCGATCCTAAATTTGTAGGTACTGCGATTGGCATGGCTGTAGGAAGTACTTCAAGCGTTTTTGAAGGCGAAAACTCTGCCTACGTTATCATGGTTACCGAACTAAACGAGCCCGATCCATTGCAGCCTGAAATGTATTCCGCGTTGTACGAGCAGTTGAAGAACCAGCGTCAAAATCTTGTCCGGTCGCAGTGGATTACCTCATTGAGAGAATCTGCTGACATCGTAGACAATCGTCGTCTGTTTTTGCAGTAGATCCTATTCTGCGCTACAAAAAAGGGGGCTTCCATTTGGAAGCTCCCTTTTTTTATATCCGCTAGGTGCATTCAGATTTCGGTCGTTGCTCGAAAGACAACCGTGACTTCCCCTTCCAAATACAAGTTAACAGGATCGTCTGCCGCCCCCTCCCATCCTACATATAGATCTCCCCCCGGCATGTGAATGCAGGTAGGATTAGATTTGATGCGTCCAAGTCGGTTCGAAATGATGGCCGATGCAATGGACCCAGTACCGCATGCCAACGTTTCTTCCTCCACTCCCTTCTCAAACGTCCTTACCGTGAGGGAGTCGTCGTCATTGCGCTGAACAAAATTGACATTTGCACCAGTTGGCTGTAGCGCAGAATCAAAACGAATTTTCTTTCCCAACAGAGGGACATCAACAGCCAATGCATTTAAGACCGGAACGACCAAATGCTCCGTCCCAGTCCAGATAAAGTCGGTGCCAGTCGCTTCTAACTCCTCAGCACAATCAAGCAAGAGACCCGGCTTAAAGCGCTCTGGTTGAGGTACGTACAGCCTAACTACAGACCTGTTTTCACCAATCCTCGCCGTGTACAGCCCTGCATCAGAATCAAATATCAGAGGGTCGGTCTCGATTCCTGCATCACGAGCATATCTAGCTAGACACCTCGCTCCATTTCCGCACATAGTCCCCAGCGATCCATCTGCATTGTAATAGGACATTCGGTAGGCCGCACCAGCGGTAACAGGATTTCCTAGCGCCAACAAACCATCTGCACCAACGCCTAACCTGCGTTTGCACAGGTTTAACGCCATTTGGGAAAGTTCTTCAGCAGAAAAGTGATAGAATCTATTATCAATGACAATAAAATCATTCCCTGTGCCACTCATTTTCGTAAATTCAAGCACTAATTTTCTGGGCTGAATCAGCATAAAGACAGGGCGGTTCGGTTTCAAATTGTAATCCTGTCCTGAAAATACTCCGTCTTGACTGAAAAACGTATCGTAATCGACAAAGCAGAACCGCTTTTACTCTTCGGTTTCAATGACATTTATCTAAAACGCATTGAATTAACCTTCCCCCAGGCGCACATCACTGCGAGGGGCAACCAAGTCATCCTAAAAGGATCAGATGCCGAAATAACGGCCATTTCTCGTGTATTGGAGGAAATGACAGTCCTTTTGAATCGAAATGGCAACCTGACAGAAAACGACGTCGATACCGTTTTGGCCCTTTTCGCCTCCGGCGACGGCTCGTCTCTCTCTGCTGTGCCGGGATCTCATCACACGGTATTATTTACACCTTCTGGAGGATCTGTAAAGGCTAAAACCCCAAATCAGATCAAATTGGTTGAGACTGCCCGTAAAAATGATATCGTGTTTGCGATAGGACCGGCTGGAACAGGGAAAACGTATACGGCAGTAGCCCTTGCCGCAGCGGCACTGAAATCCAAACAGGTGAAACGGATTGTTCTGTGCCGGCCCGCAGTAGAGGCAGGAGAACGGCTAGGCTTTTTACCAGGCGATTTAAAAGAGAAAGTGGATCCGTATCTGCGTCCACTCTATGACGCCCTGGAAGACATGGTGCCCAAGGAAAATCTGAAAAGCTTTATGGAGAACAACATCATCGAAATTGTGCCCTTGGCTTATATGCGAGGACGAACGTTGAATGCGGCCTTTGTGATTCTAGACGAAGCTCAAAACGCAACAGCGCTTCAAATGAAGATGTTCTTGACTCGTATAGGCGCAAACAGCCGGGCTATTATAACCGGCGACTTAACACAAACAGACTTATCCTACCGCGAAGTGAGTGGTCTCGCACAGGCTCGTGAGATTTTAGACGGGATTGAAGGAATCGATTTTGTCTATTTTGATCAAGGAGACGTACTTAGGCACAGACTGGTGAAGGAAATTATTAACGCCTATTCTCGCTTTTACGACGAAGAAAAAAACGGCAACGATAAACCAAAATCTGCCTGAACAGACAGCGTTCTAACCGACGGAAACGTGATCTTCAGCTTCCATGACGGGTAGCTCTAGAACTTCTTTCGGGCGGTTATTTTTATCGACCAGGACAACCGTAGCGCTGTGCTTCTCAGCTTCTTCGGGTGTCATTTGGGCGTAGGAAATCAAAATAACTTCGTCCCCAGTCGTGGCTAAGCGTGCAGCTGGCCCGTTCATACAAATTGTACCACTTCCTCTTTCAGCGGGAATGGTATACGTCTCAAGACGAGCACCGTTATTGACGTTCACTACATGAACCTTTTCGTACGGCAAAATTCCGGCGAGTTCTAATAGCGTTCTATCGACCGTGATTGAGCCTTCATAATACAATTCGGCCTGTGTTACGGTTGCGCGGTGAATCTTCGCTTTAAAAAGCGTAATGGTCATGGGGCTTTAAATAATGTCCTGAGTAATCATGTCTAATTTAACCGCGCGTCGAAGGTTTCCATTCACGGTACGAGCGCAATTGAATTATCAATGAGCCGTGCCTTGCCAAACTGAACGGCCACAGCCGAAATCAATTCTTGTCCGCTTTTAAACTCCACGACCGGTTGAAGGGTTAACGAATCGACAACCGAAGCATAGTCCACGCGTCCGAGAACGGCTTTATTCAATTCGCTCTCAAGCAGCTGCTGTACACCTTTTCCACTTTGGATCGAGCCCGTTTCAACAGCCTTTTTAGCCATAAAAACAGCTTTTGAAAGGACGACTGCCTCATCACGCTCGGCCTGAGATAAATATCCATTTCTAGAGGAAAGGGCCAAACCATCGTATTCCCGGACGGTCTCAACACCTTTCATTCGCGTTCGGAAGCCCATTTCCGCGGCCATTCTCTTTAAAATATAGAACTGCTGAGCGTCTTTGAGCCCAAAAAATGCCGCGTCCGGCTGAACCATAGCCAACAGTCTGGACACGATGGTAGTAACCCCTTTAAAATGCCCAGGTCGTGAAGATCCACAAAGATGACGATCTAGATCCTCGACAATAACCCACGTTTTATTCTCAGCATACGGATACATGCCTGAAACCGTGGGTGCAAAGACGACAGAAGCCAAGCCTTGCTTCTCCAGAAGGGAAACATCTTCCTCGAGGTTTCTGGGATAGGACTCCAAATCCTCATTGGGCCCGAACTGGGTAGGATTCACAAATATGGAAACGACCACAACGTCCACTTCCGCGGCAGCGCGTTCGACGAGACTCAAATGCCCTTTATGCAATGCACCCATTGTTGGGACAAGCCCTACGGTTTTTCCTTCCCGTACGTTGCGGAGTGTCCTTACAGACATTTCAACAGGCGAAACGATAACTTCAGGGCGCATAACTACGGAGATTAACGTGTCTAACTAAATCAAGATACTGCTATTCTGCAATGCGATTTCAGCAAAGCTCAACAACCGGCGATTTACCGGCTGGTATATTGAGTACTCTCAATTTATGATCTGAATTCCAGGAACCTATTATGGCCGATTTTCGAATTGAAAAGGACTCTTTGGGCGAAGTACACGTCCCCACCGATGCATGGTATGCAGCTCAAACACAAAGAGCGCATGACAACTTCCCTATTTCGGGAATTCGATTCCCAAGACGGTTTATTGAAGCCATGGGAACGGTCAAGCTAGCAGCCGCTAAATCGAACCACCAACTCGGGATTCTAGATAAAGATGTGATGGATGCGATTGTACACGCTTCCGAGGAAGTCCGCTCAGGAAAATATGACGATCAATTCGTCCTAGACATTTTCCAAACCGGGTCCGGCACATCCACCAATATGAATGCCAATGAAGTCATTTCAAATTTGGCCACGGTCGCGAAGGGAGGAACGAAGGGTGATAAGCTCATTCATCCGAACGACCATGTTAATATGTCCCAGTCGTCGAACGACGTGATTCCAACGGCAATGCACGTTTCGGCGGCTGTTGCCATGAAGGTCGAACTCCTTCCAGCCCTCAAAGAATTCAAAGCAGCGCTTTTAGCCAAAGCTGCTGAATTTGATGATGTTCTAAAGTCGGGCCGGACGCACTTGATGGATGCGACTCCTGTTCGGCTAGGTCAGGAATTTGAAGGATATGCGGCTCAAATTTCAAGTTGCATTCGGAGAGTGCACGACGCCATGTCGGAGCTTTCCCAACTTGCATTGGGCGGAACGGCAACGGGCACTGGAATTAATTGCCCCGCTGGTTTTGCTACTACCGCGATTGGTTTTATCAATGAGCTTACTGACCTGAAATTTTGCGAAGCCGAGAATCATTTCGAGGCCCAGGCTTCGAAAGATGCATTTGTTCAAGCATCTAGTTCGTTGAACACGCTTGCAGTGGCTTTGATGAAAATCGTAAATGACATTCGGCACATGTCCAGTGGACCTACTTCCGGTCTTTCTGAAATTCAGTTACCAGCTATTCAGCCGGGTTCATCCATCATGCCTGGTAAGGTGAACCCAGTAATGAGCGAAGCCACCATGATGGTTTGTGCTCGCGTTATGGGAAACCATGTCACGGTTACGATCGGTGGTCAGCACGGTAATTTTGAGCTGAATGTGATGATGCCCGTGATGGCTCATGCTATGCTGGAAAGCATTTCCATTCTGAGCGGAGCCATGAACGCATTCAGGACGAATTGTCTGATAGGCATTACGGCAGACCGGGAACGTTGCCGCGAACTTCTCGAACTCAACCCATCAATTGCAACGGCTTTGAACCGCTCGATTGGATACGACCTTGCTTCTAAAGTAGCCAAAGCGTCTGCTTCTCAGAAAAAGTCGGTTCGTCAGGTGGTCATTGAGATGGAGTTGCTCGACGAAGCAACGCTGAACGAAGTTCTTGATGTTCGACACATGACCGAACCAGGTATTCCTGGAGAGTAACGTAACTGGACCCAGATATGAGTGGCATTTTTTCCAACTTGGTCATACTCGAATTGGCAGGCGTACTTGCAGGACCAAGCGTTGGGCAATTTTTTGCTGAGCTTGGTGCTAGGGTCATAAAGCTTGAGAATCCGAGCACGCGCGGAGATGTGACTCGAACTTGGAAGATGCCAGGGGAACTATCAGGAGACCTCTCCTCATATTTTCATTCTTGCAATTGGGGAAAAGAGTCCATTGGAGTTAATCTAAAGTCGGAACATGGGCGCGCTGTCATGCACGACTTGGCATCGCGAGCTGATATCGTCATCAGTAATTTTATCCCGAAAGCGGCCCGAAAACTCCAAGCAGATTACGATTCCCTAAAGAAGCTGAATCCCGATATCATTGTGGGGTCCATCGTTGGTTACAATCCCGATTCAGATCGTCCGGGCTATGATGCAATTATTCAGGCCGAAGCCGGATATTACTATATAAACGGGGATCCTCATTCGCAGGACTGGAAGCCAACGAAAATGCCAGTACCGCTAATGGACATCCTGGCAGGGCACCAACTGAAGCAGGCTCTGCTTATTGCGTTGCTGCAAAAGCATGCCACTGGCCGTGGCTCAAATGTGACTGTGAGCTTGTTCGACTCAGCGGTCAGCGCATTGACCAACCAGGCCACCAGTTGGTTGGTTGCGGGCCAGGTACCCTCTCCCATGGGCTCTGAGCACCCAAATATTGCTCCGTACGGCTCGGTATATAAGAGTAAAGACGGACGAAACGTAGTATTGGCGGTCGGTACCGACCGCCAATTCGCTTCGCTGTGTTCACTTCTCGATGTTGATGACCTCACAACAGATCCTCGATTCCATAAAAACGCCGACCGCGTTACCCACAGAAAAGTACTCTGGACTATTCTACAAGACCATATTGTGAAGCTTGAGCGGGCTCCATTCCTAGCCGCTTGTGAAAAAGCCGGCATACCGGCTGGCGCCGTTCATCGAATGGACGAAGTGTTTGAGCACACACCTCCTCACGTCATGCTCCAAAATGGAAATGGTCACACGTTTGGGGTTCGCGAATGCGTTACGTGGCCAGACGTTGAGAATGGCATTGGACAATCGCTCAATCACGACCTCTCAGCGCCGCCATCCTATGCGTCCTCGACGGACGATGTTTTGTCGGAGATCCTCGACTATTCCCCAGAATCCATAGCCAACCTTCGAGCCTCGGGTGCCGTGGAATAAAGGCCTATCGATTAGAATGCCCTGTTATTCAGGGATTTCTAGCGATGGGATGCCAAGCAGGTTTTCCAGCTCAGAGGCGATGTACAACTCGTCGGAGGTGAGGCTTGCCCGAACAACTGCCACTTCGCCAGCCTCTACTTTATCGGCGTCATTATCAAACTCTTGACGAACAAACGTGAGAACGGAAGCGACTTGCTCGTCAGTCAAAAAGCTGTGGGGCGTCATTACGTTATTGTACGTTTCGCCTTTCACAACGATGGGTCCTTGCATTCCCCGGAGCACGAGTCGAATAAGCCGACCCTTATCACCAGAAACCCATTCAGAATCGTACAATGACGGGAATGCACCAGAAATGCCCTTTCCATCTTGCTGATGACATGTGGCACAATACTTTGTGAACACATCCTGCCCCGATACCAGCATTGGATCTTTTGAACAACCAGAGAGCAACAAAGCGACAGCCATTGTGGCAAAGAAAGTGCGTGCCATGATTTTCCTATTTTTTTAGCTCAATTACGTCCTGTAACGAGATATGCCCGTCCGTGAGAACGTGAAAAAGAGCTCCTCGCATTCCTGACTCTCTAACGGCCTCCATCGCGGCTTGCGAGGTCCTTTGTGCAAATAAATTACACGGTCTATGGGCCTTTTCCGCCCGTTTCAGCCTCACCGTTCCAATTGCGATTTCTTGCCCCGAATCTAGCGACGCAAGGTCAATTCCTGAACACACCACATTGTCTCCAATAGCCAGGTAATCTACGCCGAGCTCTTCTAATACTTCCCTAGCAATCATGGTGACTTCTCTTCCAGGAATGCGCTCTCCTCTCCAGAAGTCTTTCTTAGTGTGATCCCCTGTAAAGCCTTGTCCTGCTTTAACTTCGACGGACGCACGCGCAGCATGTATGCCCGGTGCTGGTTTCTCCAAAAGGGCCACAACCACGCTGTTCCCTGAGAAACTGAGCGAATGCAGCCTCTTTGCTATCTCTTTTTTTGCCGCGAGTGCTGCGGCTTGTTGGTCCGATTCCATGGAAGTTGTTAACGTTGGCTGTATGCCCTAAAAATACGATGCTAAAGCGTGTGGTTCTAGCCTGAAAGTTCCTTCAAATAGGTCCCTGAATCAATCGACTTACGTATATCAAACAGTTGGGTAAGTTTGATCTGAAGCTGATGTAAATCATGTCCTGATTCTTGAGACCGTAATATCTGTCGGCGAACCAAATCAATTTGTTCGTCGACTCGATGCTTTTTCAAATATTTGATGGCACTTAGCGCGGTCTTAAAGGCGTCCTCATCCAGTTTGGGAACAGAAATATGCTTTTTGATCCAATTTGATGAAGGTTCGTCCGTTGTTGTCATCACTTCTGAGGCCAGCTGGCGAATGGCGGTAGAAGCCGAGGCACCTAAAAAATGCTGCACACTAAATTTCGATTCTTGAAATTGCTCAACCAATTCTGCTGCAAGATCCCGTGCTGGGCCCGGCGTAAAGTCTGAAAGCGCCAAACGTGACATCACCCATTCAATCATTTCAAGGCCCCCCTCGAGCATTAAACGAATCAGCTTTTTCTCAGCTGGTATGGGCATTTCTGCTGGATCCGGTGCTTCACTCACCGAGGCTGCTTGGCTTCCTTCCACCGCGCGCGAAGTCTCACTGGACTTCGAAGAACGGTACGACGACCGCCCTCCCTTTACATAGCCATCCAGAATGGGCCGAAGCTGATTGTCTGGAATATCTAAACTTTCAGCCGCCCGTCTCAGGTACGCTTCTCTATTCAGGGGATCCTGAATTCGGGCGATAGACTGAAGAATCGTTCGCTGAACGGCCGCCACACCTTCTGGAGTTTTTGCCTTTCCTGAGGCTTTCGCGTTTGCTAGTACAAACTCGATAAAATTCTGTCTATGGTCTCTGAGGTAGGATTCAAACGCGTTTGCTCCATGAGTTTGAACGTACGAGTCAGGGTCCTCTCCATCGGGAAGCCTGACTGCATATGGTATCAGTCCTTCCTCCAAGATCAAATCGATGCCTCGCAGAGCTGCTCGAAGTCCGGCCGAATCCGCGTCATAGAGTAGAATGATGATCTTTGCGTATCGGCTGAGAGCCGAAATTTGATCCTTCGTTAGGGCTGTTCCTGAAGAGGCAACAACGTGCTCAATTCCTGCCTGATGAAGCGAAACAACGTCGGTGTAGCCTTCAACCAAGATGGCTTCCTCCTTCCCTCGAATCGCATTTTTTGAGTGATAAAGCCCATATAAAATGCGTCCTTTGCTGTAGACCTTGGTCTCAGGAGAATTAATGTATTTCGGTTGGTCGTCCTCTCTCAGGATGCGCCCCCCAAACCCAACGACTTTTCCAACGTGGGAAAAAATCGGAAAAATTAGGCGATGCCGGTATCGATCGTAGTACCCTGATTCATCTTTTCGCGGGATAATGAGGCCCGCCTGCTCCATAAAATCTTCGGAGACATGTTCTTGTTCGGCTTGTTGCAACAAGCCATCCCACTCGTCGGGGGCATACCCGATTCCGAATTTTTTGACGGATTCCGTGCTGAATCCACGTTTTTGGAGGTAGTCCCTCGCGGACTTCGCGCCTGGATCCTTGGCTAACCGTTCATGGAAGAAACGAGCTGCAAATCGAAGCGCATGATAGATAGATTCACTTTCGGAGGCTCCTTCGCCAGGTGTTTCCTCTTCTGGCAACACAATCCCCGAGCGGTCTGCCAAAACGCGAACTGCTTCCGGAAAACTGAGCGATTCCATTCGAGACACAAAACTGAACACATCCCCTCCTTCGCCGCAGCCAAAGCACTTAAACATCCCAAGACGCGGATTGACGTTGAAAGAAGGCGTTTTTTCTGAATGAAATGGGCATAATCCAACAAAGCTAGAGCTTCTTTTTTTGAGTTGTACGTATTCCCCAACGACGTCAACAATGTCCGTTAAGCTTCGGACTTCTTCGATGGATGATTCGGGAATGATGCTCATAAGGAGGCGTTGGATTGAACCGAAAAGTACGCAATCTGATGGAGGGGAGCGAGAACAATTACAGGTTTATTCCATCGCGTGAAACCCTGCATTCTTCCTGCCGTAGCGCAAGGTAGGCCCATCATCCTAAAATCTTGTAAATGAACCAATAGCATGTCAGAATCAAATATTTCGTCGATAACTGGCACGGTTAAACGAGTCGAAATCGAAGGCGGTTTTTGGGGTATTGAATCATCAACTGGCGATAAATTCGTTCCTCTAGACCCTCTGGCACCTGCGCTTCGCACCAACGGCCTCGCCATTCAAGCTGAAGTTGAGCTCGTTACGGTATTCAGCGTGACCATGTGGGGAAAACACGTGCGAGTTCATTCAATTCAAGCTGTCTAATCCCGGTCTTTCTGTCTGAGCGCATCGATACGAAACATTAATACAGGTAGAGTCCATGTTACTTTCAGGTATTGCCACGCTAGCGGCCTTCTTGCTCGTGGGCCTTGGGTCAAAGTCTGAACGAAAAAGCCCCTTATTTATGATCGGGGGGTTCGCTGCGTTTGCGCTATCCATCTATTTTCACGTGGTAGCATACCAGACGGTTTTACAAGCTACTTCAGCGATTTCGGCCGAGATCGGAATCGGTTTCCTGTTGCTCGCCGGGCTGCTCACCAAAGAACGGAAGGAAGCTAAATCTTACTTCTATCTGGGCGGTGTTAGTTTACTTGTTTCGGTCCTCCTGTTCATCAGTATTAAGTTTTTCTCTCCGTCTAGTGACCCGTCTGGTGACCAGAACACAGTCTCTTTCCTGTTGGAATTAGGCCCCGACGATTCTATTTCTGAAGTGCAATCTGTTCTGAATGACTACCAAGCAGTGTCTGAAGCTGCTTTCCCTTCTGTTTCCCTTGAAGAGGACGAAAATCTGGCCCAAATTTTCTTGGTTTATGTGGCGTCCGATGGGGTTGAAGGCCTCATGCGGGAATTGGGGCGAGATTCCGAAAACGTAGACCATACTGAGCTAAATTTCAGCGTTTCGCTGGCCGAACCTACGGTACAACGAGGATCGGAGCAGCAAGTTGAGTCCTTGCTAGAAAACGACCCGCTTGCTCCAAGCCAGTGGGCGCTCAATGCCATCCATGGACACGAAGCGCACGCCATCTTAAAGGACCTCTCGCCTGTTCGCAAAGCTCGTGTTGCCATTTTGGATACAGGAGTGGACGCATCCCATGAGGACCTGGACTCAGCGTTCTCCCAGAGTCCTGCCACCCTCGACTTACACGGCCATGGAAGCCATTGCGCCGGAATTGCTGGAAGCGCGACGAATAATGGAATTGGCATGGCCTCGTTAAATTGGGAAGGTCGCTTCATTGAAATCTTAGGCTACCAGGCCCTTAATGAGCAAGGAACAGGAACCATTGAAATGATTTCCCAGGCCATCATAGACGCGACAAAGGATAAAGCTGATGTAATCTCAATGAGCCTCGGCGCAAAAGCAGAAACCCCGAAAGTTATTTCGGATGCCATTGCATTTGCACGCCGAAATAAAGTCATAGTCATTGCGTCTGCTGGAAATGCCAATGAGGACGCCATTGACCACATGCCCTCCAGCGTGGAAGGCGTTATCGTTGTCTCGGCCGTCGACGAAAACTTACAAAAAGCGACGTTTTCAAATACAAATACCTCACTGAAGCGGCCCATTACGGCCCCAGGAGTTAACATTCTTTCTCTAAAAGCAGGCGGCGGGTACGTTGAAATGAGCGGCACTTCCATGTCCACTCCAGTTGTCTCTGGACTAGTCGGGATTATGCGTTCTCTCAATCCAGACCTGACTGAATCCGAAGTTTATGATATCTTAGAGTCTACCGGTCGGAGCGTTCGAGATAGCGCTAAAATTGGTAAATTGATCGACTCGGAAGCAGCTATAACCACCGTGCTCAATACAAAATGACCCAGCCGCCTAAATGGATTATTCGAACAGCCACTCAGGATGACGCATGTTCGATCGCATCCATTTATTCGGAATCCATATTGGCACGCAATGCTACCATGGTATTGGATCCCGTGTCGTATGAGAAAGTGAGCGAACAAATTCGCGGCCTAAACGAGCGGGAATCCATCATTGTGGCAACCACCAGCCACAGCCTTGTGGTGGGTTGGGGTATCGTCAAGTTTTACAGCGACCGCCCTGGCTACGCTTCGGCTTGTGAGACCTCCCTTTTTGTTGACGCGACCTATCGAAACCAGGGCGTCGGCAATGCAATCCAAGCGGAATTGGTCCAACGCGCAAGAAAGGCCGCATTCCATCACATTGTGGTTAAAATCTGGGCTCAAAACCAATCCAGTATCGTGCTCCATGAAAGGCACGGCTTTGAAATGGTGGGTATCCAAAAAGAAATCGGCCACGTCGATCAAAAATGGATCGACGTGGCCGTCATGCAATGTTTGCTTTAAAGAAGTGTTTGCTCTAAAGAATAGGCCTACGATTCGAAAAGCGCTTCAGAAGGGCCGTCGCAAAATATATAGTCGATATTGTACATCAACTGTACTAGTGTGCCTTCTGGAGTTACAGCGAAGTGCACGCGGCCTCCCAGTTGCCCGGTTCTAGGATCCCAATTGATGCTTTGAAACGCATCTAAAAGATCTTCAACCTGATCCCGTCTTGGACCATCGATCCAAATCACATCGATTCCGCAGATGTCTTCCCGTTCAATAACAGGATCTTCCAGTCTAACAGCGAACACGGTTTCCGGAAAAGTCCTTTGCAGGGTGTCCGAAATCTGCTCAACTGCTTCTTCTGCAGTAACACAAATAGTTTCCATTGATCAAAACGAGTATTCAAGTCTATTAAAAAGCTGCCCCCTCCGAGGTGCAGTACGCACAGATATAGATACGTCAGAGAACTAGTTTTTCGCTTTCAAACCAAAAGGATCCGTAGCGTTTTTTCGGTGTTTGTAGCCATTCCAACATCCAACATCATGATCTAATTGAAATGAACCAGAAGAACGAGACCTACGTGCAGGTTCGAGGGCATATTGAAGCCATTTTGGCCGAGCCATGCGATTGGGTCGCGGCAATGGCAACGGTAGCATGTGAACTCCATGCTGCGTTCGACTATTTCCATTGGACAGGATTTTACCGCACCGTCCGCGCCGCGCACCTTCAAGTCGGCCCGTATCAAGGCGGTCATGGGTGCATAGACATTCCCTTTTCAAGGGGAGTATGCGGCGCCGCTGCATCAACTAAACAGACTCAATTGGTGGATGATGTCAACGCATTTCCCGGCCATATTGCCTGTTCTAGTGCGACTGTCTCCGAGATCGTGGTGCCCATAATGGCACTTGATGGGACCGTAATTGCCGTTCTTGACGTAGATTCAAACAACCCTGCCGCTTTTGATTTTATCGACCAAGAACATCTTGAAGCAATTTGTGCTTCGCTCGGGGCCCGGTTTGGACACGAAGCAATTGGGGCCATCGCCAAGTGATCCGCTAGTCTACGTTTAAACCAAAAGAAAACCGCATCAAAAGATCCGGGACGCCCACTACCTGCACCCCTACATCCAACCTGTCGAACAAGGTATACGAACGGCCAATAGACACTGAAGTGGGAAGCATTCCCCCTAACAAGCGCTCTAGGTCTTCCGAAAACGTATTGTCAAGCCCATACACAACCGGCTTGCCCCACTGAACCGCGCCTGAAAAGCGATATCTCGGGTTTGAGTATTTAGTCCAATTGCCTAGCAATTCCATTAAAACGCCATCCACATCCAGCGTCAAGATTCGCAGGGGGATATTCCAAGAACCTACCCCATTTTGGCGTTCTTGTCTGCCCAGGTCAATGCCAGCCTTTATTCCCCAACTTGGCTTTTTGCCCAATTTATATCGCTGAAGTACGCCGTTCTCTAGCCCGTACTCACCCTCAACGGCGAGCGAGCCGAAAAATCGAGTCAAGTTGAACACAAGTAAGTGCCGCCCCATTGGGAAATCGATGCCGGCTGTCAGAGTAGAAGGAGTGTAAATGTTCATCCACTGCCCAATTGCATCGTGGGTTTGCCGCGTCTGGTTGGGCCTTGACAAATCCAGTAACTCGATGTCCAGCAAGTCTTTATCACTTGAGTCCTGAGAATTCAGGACTCCTTCAAGGTTTATGAACTTGGGCATGTAAGACAAAGCAAATGCATCCCCATCCCACATCTTGATCTTAGGCGCTAAATCCAAATATAGAGACGTCCCTAACTTTTCCAAATAGGTGCGATGCATGAGCCCCATCCGTGCCCCCACTCCGCTTCCTTGGAATCCGCCTCGTATTCTCCAGAAAAACGCGTTCGTTTCTTGTTGAAGAGGGTCTAGATTGAGATCCCCCGAGTCATTAAAGTAGAATTGCTCGGTGCCCGAAATCGTTAACACACCCTGAGGCAGCATATCGAGACTAAAGTGAGCAGAAGCGCCCAGCCGGTACAGCGTTATGCCCCACCAAACGGTGCCAAATGGATACGGCTCTAGCAAGCCGCCAGTCCCGATACTTATTTCATCTAAATGCACGTCGATTGCCGAGTTAAGAGACAGCTCCGCCAGCATATCAACTTGAATGGAGTTGGAATTGCTCTCTTTTCGCCCACTGAGAAGGGTTTGAAAACCAGACAATTTCAGGCTGCTTGAAAATAAAAGAGGCTGCCGATATCCAAATCCAACGGCTACCGTTCGTTTAATTGGCCACGTCAACCAAAATGCGGAGACTTGCCGGGGCTGCCCAATTGCAGCAAATTCAGTATCGGTATAGTGCGGGGTCTCATCAGCTGGGAAAGACAGGTCGGACAAAAAACCATCTGTCTTCCGATTAACTGAAGCAGGCAACCGATTCGTCGAACCAAATCCTAAAGACCCGTTTCTAAAAGAAAGCCGCGATTCAAGACCAATTTGTGGCCGGCCCACCAAAGAGAGCAGCGCTGGATTTCCAAAAATACTTCCCCCATCTGGCGCAGCCATCGCACTATGAATGCCAGAAAAAGAACCACTTAGTCCGCCTGATCCAAACAAGTTTGAGCCAAGTCGAATATCCATGTATGCCCTTCCGCCATCGAAGGAAAGAGCGGTGAAGTCTTGGGACAAGTTTGATTGAGCTTGAATAAGAGTCGGAGTAAAACCAACCAACCATAGAAAAATCAACACACGATATGTCCGATTCCTCCTCATAGCCCAACTAGAAGGGAAACGTGTTGGGTGGTTGCGAGAAACGAGGATACGTAGGCATAGTCAACGCTCAGTCGCAGATCCATGGATCGAGGCGTCCTAATCCCAAATCCGAACGTGCTCACTTCGTTTTTGTATCCATCTTGTAGAAGCATGCGCCCCGCGCGTATCGAGATAGAATACACCGGACTGAAATCAGCTCCAAAACCTATGCGGCTTATCGAAGATGAGGCAAGGTCTGGAACCCATTCCAACGCCCCCGAAATATGATCTGACAACTGATAGGTAACGCCAGTTGAAATTTCCAGCGGGATTGATTCTACATACGATGAAACCTCAGGCCTAGACTGACTTGCGGACTTCCACGTAAGCGGAGCAGTCACATTTTTGGCTGAGATACCCCAGCGAACATCCGCCCCCAACTTCATCAAGAGTCCCAGATCTACATTTAGCCCGGAAGCATTTCCGTACACCTTTCTGTTATTGGCTTCGTCGACATCCGAGTCACTAAACACGTGATAATCCGAAGACGAAATCGTATTTCTGCCAAAAGAAGCACTTCGATATCCAACTCCCAATCCCAACCACATAAATGCAATCCGGTGAGAATACCCGAAGTGAACAGATTGTTCAGTCAGGGCCTCGTCTCCAGAATATTCTGCTGAAAAGGCGACTGCATTTCGATTGCTGAACAGCGGAATAGCAATGGATACGTGCCCGTAGTCAATTAAACCGAGTTGATCGACATACGAAAAGCTTGCTTCCAATCCATCCGCTGGATAGATCGAAGCGATATTCCAATTCACTGCTCCAGCTCCTGAAATGGAGGCGGTTCCTGTAAAACCTTGCCCAGCCACGTGCGCACCAATTCCTATGTCCGCAAAGGCACCCGGGATGGCAGATAGCTGCCGCGCGTTTACTCGATGAGTAAACGTGAGCAATATTGCCAGAATCAGATAAAATGAAGTGCGTTGCATATGGTTATTTCGGGGCGTGGCCATGCCTGCTAGTTCGGCTATTTGACCAATACCACGGGAAGCATCCGCGAAGTAGATCCGTTATTATCTCTGGCTGTCACTCGAATGATATAACGTCCATTTCTCGCCTTTTGGTTGTCTTCAGTCGTTCCGTCCCACTCAATTTGCTTGAGGCCATTACTGCCTCCATAAGGCCCAGCCCACTGTTGGTCGCCATCTAGTATGGTCTTCACCAGCTCGCCCCGCATGTTGAGTACGTGAATACTTACGGTTGCAGGAGGAGCACTCGTATCTAAAAAGTATGCGATACGCAGAGGTGCAATTTCTGGGGAAAATGGTGATGGCAGGGCTTCTAGGTATTTAATTCCTAGTTCCTGGCTTTGAACAACCACGTTATAGTCACCAAGCCTGGTAGCCATCGTGGTCACAACGTTGGTTTCACTTGCAAAGGATGGAAGAGCTTGCCATGAAAGTGTCGATTCATCGAAATGCCCTATCTGCTTCCCCCCTCCATAAAGGGACAAGGCAGGGTCTTGACGTAGCGTTAAGGTTGCTGGCGCGGCGAGCGAATCGCCTAAAAGAGCACGATCTGAGCGTAATGAAAACCGATAGGTTTTAACTCCAGAGGTTAACCCACCACTGCCATCCGTTCCCGATTCAAACCTTTTGGGCGAGGGTGTTCTTGGGTAGGATAAAGAGAGTTCAGATTTGAATGGAAACGATGTGGCAGGAATAAACAACTCCATTCCGTTGTAGTCGGTCAGGGAAATGGCCTGGTCACCATTGATGTCAGCATAAACGGAAACGGTTGCACTATCTGACGCTCCACTTTGTGCATCGAGGACTGTAATGGCTAGCGGTCCGATATACTTCGAATTCTCAGTAGTTACTGTGCCCGACTGATTTATAGTTGCTGCGACAGACGGCTCCACCGTCCAAAAAACCGAATTTCCGAGCAAAACACTTCCGCCCGTTTGAGTTGTCCCCGAAACAGAAAAACGAGATGTCCCACCCTGATTTACTACACGAGTCGACTGGGCGTTGATCAGAAGACTTGACACTTGAACGGAGCGCGCTTCAAATTCTATGGGCACGACGCTTTGTTTTGAGCCAAGGGCAATGCGGACCTCAATGGCAAAGGTCCCCTGGGATCGAGGTGTGATGATGGCTGTTAGCTTGGTTCCCCCAGAATTGGTGTCTATTCCAACGTCTCCGGCAACAGATATCCACTGCACTTGACCCCGTTGAAGGACGTCCTCTGAGATATCGACACCTAACCCATCTCGTATTTGTAAAGCGACTCCGTACTGGTCTGAAACCCTCAATATTTGGCCGTTAAGGTTTGGAAACAGCCGTGTTTCTTGTAATTGACCTGAAACAACGGTTGTACGCTCTATGACAGATGAACTGTATTCCACAGAACCAGTGCCTGAGAGCACCTCTACAAAATATTGGATCTTCCCTTCTCCAGGAGGCGGGATGGAAGCAACGAATGCACCGTTCTCAAATGCCATCACGATCTGCTCGGGAGCTTGTCCCGGAAGTTGATACGAGAGCTTCGCTGAGCGATTCAAATGCGCTGTGCTGCCAACAGATGAAACAGAAACCACCACGGGCTGATCGCTTCGGATGATGTCTTTTGGTGTGTGAGCAAAGGGCAAAACCAAGTTTGTTCGCTGCTCACTATCGATTAATAGCAAGACAACTTGACGACTGGAAGTGCTAGGCTGCAACAAACTCGTGTTTAATATCTCAACTGTGTAATTACCAGGATCGAGTACGGCTCCCGTTTCAAACACTCCATTTGAGTTGGTAACGCCTTGCACCGCGCCGCCATCTTGACCCCGGATCAGAACTTCCACACCAGCAAGAGACGCTATGCCATCGTTTAGTTCGACTGTAATTTTCCCTGAAGCCAACGTAATGGGCTCAAGATCAATTGTTTGCCCCACATTTGCATTGGAAACAGATATGCGACGTACTATCGGAGGCCGGCCCGGGCGCTGAACGGAAATTTCGATTACCGTTTCCCCTGTCTCTGAAACCGGCACGTTCGTAAATGAAAAGGTACCTAAAGTGTTTGTTACCACCGATACATTCAGCGGTCCCGACAGGGACACCGTTAGACCGGGAACTGCTTGGCCGGCGCGCACAATCGTGCCGCGGATTTCAACACTTTGCCGTTGAAGAGCCAGTTGAATCCCTGAAACGGTCGCATTCTCTGCAACCGTAACCGTTGTAGAAGATGGAATAAACCCAGTTTTCCTACCCGTAATGACGTAGGTCCCTGGAGGCAGCGGTCCCAAGGTGAACTCGCCGGAGGTGGACTCGGTAAGGTAGTCTTGAGACAAGCCTGTCTTCGCCGTAACGGTTACACCCGATATTATGGAGCCTTGTGTGTCTTTCGTCTGCCCAGACAGAAATGAGTTGATCCCAAAGACCGTAAATGATGCCGTTGCTTCAGCTTGAGAGCCTAAATCGATGTCAATAAACGCTGGGTCAAACAACCGAGTCGTTGAAACGGGTTCGATTCGATAGCGGAGTCCGAGAGGAAGCTGCTGAGGTAGAAGGGTTCCGTTCGCATCCGTACGTAGGGTTTGGTCTATGGAACGATCAAAGCTGGAAACCCTTACGGGGACATCGAAAACGCCTGTTCCATCCTGCCGTCGAACTTGAATCGTGACTAGTCCAAGATTTGAGGTAGCGGAGAAAGAGGCGGTTCCAACTTCATTCTCTGATACAGTCAGTGTCCTTCGAGTTGGTGCAAATTGATGCCCCAGCTTTGTGGGAATGACTTCATACGAACCGGCCTCGAGAAAGGGTACTTTAAAGGTTCCATTTTCGATACTTGTGGCAACAGCTACGGTAGCTCCGGCAGCGTCCAATATCGTGATTGTTACACCGGTCAATCCTGCAGATCCCGTGATGGCAGAGGATAACGTCACGATGCCGACGTCCCCAAGCGAAAGTTGCGTTTCGCTATTTCCAATTGGGATAACACGTTCAATATCACGATAGTTTTCGCGCTGAATCCGTGTACGAAGGACTACTTTTTCACCTTGAGGTAACTGATCAATCACAAAGCGACCATCGGCCGAGGTAAACACCTGATGCTCTTCGCGAGTTGTTTTTACCTCAACCGACACATCAAACGGGAGAGCAGACCCATTCGTCGAGCGAATCCTCCCCGTTAGGACGGCCTGATTCCGTCTCATTCCGATGCTAGTCGTGGTTGTTTGGCCGTTCTGAACAGAAATGAGCTCGTTTGAGTACCGGTAATTGTCTAAAGACGCCGTCAGCGTCCAACTACCACTTTCCAATCCTGTAATTTCGAATGCTCCCAACGCGTTAGAACGAGCGCTCTTAACCCCGAATTGGCTTGTTGCCACAATCACCACCCCAGACAAAGCGGACGAAGTCGCTTCATCTTGGACAAGACCAGATATTAGTCCTGTCCCTTTCACAAGTTGAATTGTGGGAGCAATCGCCGTCCGATTTGAGGATGAAAGCGTCACTTGAACGGAAGGAGCTAACGAGTAACCATTTTTTTGAGCCGAAATGGCATACCCACCATCCGGTAAGGATTCGAATTGATACGATCCGTCTGCACCAGACTGGGCATAAATCTCATACGTCCCGCCTTCCAGCCGAAGGGTGGCGCCTGGGATTGGGTTACTTGAACTATCCACGACGCGTCCGTTAATCTTGCCGAAAACAGGTACCATAACAAATGTTTGACGTGACGTCACATTTGATGGTATGGAGACACTTCTCGCCACCGTCACAAAACCGGCAGACCTAACCGTTATTTGATAAATGCCCGCTGGAAGCCCTGAGAAAGTCACCACACCCTCCGAGCTCGATATGCCCGTTCTTGAACCTGGACCAATGGCAGACAATGAAGCCCCTACAATAAGACTTCCGTTGCGAGGGTCTAAGATGGTCGCGATAAGGGTGCTTTGGGAGGATTCTAGAGTTATTGAAATATTTTCAAGGCGTTGACCGGCACTAACGCTCAGGGAAACGCTAGCTGATTCAAACCCGGTTGAGCTAACTACCATCTCATAGGAACCCTTTTCAACGTTCAATTGAAATGACCCGTCTGTACTGGTTATTGTTGAGAATTGAGTTATGCCGCCTACCTTTATCGCAACGTTTGCGCCAGAGACAGCCTTTCCCTCTGCATCTTTGACTTTACCTTTGATCACGGCTTCCGAAGCAACCAGCGGCAGATCCAAGGCCAACGTTGCACCTGGCAAATCAGTGGTTAGCGAGTATCTAAATGGATTAAACCCTGGCTCATCCATCTCCAAATCAAACCTGGTTGACGCAGACAATAGAGCTGTATACCTGCCCGATGCCCCACTAATCGTCTTGAGTGTCGAGGCAATTCCACGCGACTGATTCACATCCACCGCGTTGATCATTGCTCCCTTAACTCCAACACCATTGTATTTTACAAACCCATCTAACCGCACGTAGTCTTCTTTCATGATCAAGTCGAAAGATTCTACTGTTTGCCCAGCCCTGATCGGCAGAGAAATCGCATCTGGCAAACGGTACCGAGGTGACGCAGCTTGAATTTGCCATGTTCCGCCGGGCATCTGAAGCACATAGTGTCCCCCAGCATCGCTCGTGGTCTCATAGCTTTCATTTCCACTCAACGCCACAATTCGTACACCAGCCAATGGTCCTGCTTGCGATCGAACCGTTCCAGATACGTCGGCCGCATTGGGATGTAGTGTCAAAACAACCCCAGAGACCTGAGAATTTGGGCCAAGCGCAACGGTTGTTTTTTTGCTCGGAAGGAGGCCCTTTTTAGACGCTCTTAGAGTTTGAGCGTTTGCGGAAAGTTGAAGTACAAATGTGCCTCCAGTTTGCGAAAGTGTGGACTGCCCGTCCGATGTTTGAACCTCTGCGCCCTCTATTCCCTCTCCCCCGGCCGATACAACTCGACCAAATACCGTGGAGGTAAACTCATTCAGACTGAAATTTACGTCTCTGAATATCTCATTGGGTCTGATCATCAGGTCAATCTGACTCGATTGCTCATAGCCTTCGGCCGAGGCGAACACAGAGTAGAAACCAGTGCCCAAATCTAAAACGTATCTTCCCAAATTGTCGGCGTCAACTTGAATTCCTTCCCCATACAAAGGGTATGCGGTGACATGAGCTCCACCTAGCGTGATTTGCTCTGTTCTTCCGTCGCTTAGTGTCCGGACCCCAAAAGCTGTCCCTTCGATTCTGCTTGCTTGCTGAACAAGAATAAAGTCTACATTTTCCAGCACATCGCCAGCAAACAGCGTCAATGCGCGGGGAATCGGGGCTAAAAACCCATCCTTTGTGGCAAAAACAGACCAGATTCCTTCACTTAGAGCCAACGACCACCTTCCGTCTCCATTCGTAACAATAGTGTGGGATTGTGCCCCCAGAACCGCAGTTACAGGAACGCCAGATATCGGGATGCCGTCTTGATTTACCACCCGCCCAGAAATGGACACGTGGTCGTCCACAATTTCTAGAGGCAGTGGAAGAGATAAAACCTGATTTTCTAGAACGGAAACCGTGATCGGTATGGAAGCTCGAAATCCTGCTTTTGTCGCTGTAATTCTGAACGTTCCCGGAGATAGGTCGCGAGAAAAGACGCCAGTTGTTCCTGATTTTGTTGAGAAGGTTTCACCAGAAGGCACACCTACAAAGTTGAGCGTGGCATTTTCGACTGGAAAACCCGAGTCGTCAACAACCTGTCCATTGATTCTTGAGGGAAGCGGGTCCATCGAAATCGGAACAGATGTGTTGACACCTTTTCTGATTTGGACAGGCAAAATTTTATCAGCAAACCCAATCTTGGTCGCTTTAAACTCATAGTTGCCCACCACGAGACTGTCTAAGAAGGCCGACCCATTCGAGTTGATCCACGAATTAGGGGGGGTATATCCCCCATCCGTCGAGCGCCCCTTAACAACCACACCTAAGATCTCGGCCCCGTTGCTTGATGAGGTGGTACTAAATTCAAACGTGCCCATATCGGCAGCATAGCGAAACGTGCCAAAACCAGAGACACTTCCCGCTCCTTCTCGGTCATTGGCAATAACGAACCAACGATATTCGCTTTGTCGGAAAACAGATTTTGAGGAGATCGTTATGAACGGATTGGGCGTGTTACCTGAAAACACCTGCACATCGGAGATGGCCGATACGTCTTTAATTCTCTCATACACCGACACATCGTAGGAAATTGCGCCGTCGACTGGTTCCCAAGAGAACTCGGTTACTTCCTCCCCAGCGATGCGCACATTTTGGGTTGGGTAAACCAAGTTGGCGGGCGTGAGCATGCCTCTGTTTTCTAGTGAGAATGAAACCACATTCCCGATTACGTAACTAAGCAAGCCCGGATCACTTTTACTATACGCGTTCAGAATGGTGTAGTAATACGTTTGCCCTGGAACGAGGGGAAGTGGGTTGAACTCGACCAGCGGATTTGTCTCCGGTCGCTCACCATATAAGGCTGCTGTATTTGTGGTTGAATGAAGCCATACTGGGTTTATTCCCTCCACATTCGGCTCCCCGCTCGGTCCCGAAGAAATGGTGAACGGTGTACTTGAAATAATAATTGCGTACGAAACAACACCCGGGACAGGCTCCCATTCAAACGTAGGGACTCGGTCTGTGATCGTGCCACGAGGAGCGATTACTCGAGGGGCTACCAGCGATTCAATTACGAACAAAAACTCGGTAGAGTATCGGATATCGGGGTTTGTAGAAGCTTCAATTTGAATCTCGGTGAAGCTATTGGACGTGGCGTTGGTCAAAACTCCGTAGTAGACCCCTACAGGCAAGCCGACTACTTCGGGACTAAACGAAGACTCACGATCGCCCCGCATGCGAATGGATTTCAGGCCGTAAGTCCCTGGTATTTGGCCGATTTTCAAATTCAGATCACTGTTGGCCTCCTGCCACCTAACGGTGACGACATCCTCGGCCCGAAACATAATGGTGGTCGTGGTCGATCCTCCACGAACAACTTGTGGACTTCTTAACGTCACATTTTGGCTAAATGCGGGAAGCACCCAACAAACCGAAACCAGTGTCGCCAGCAAGAACTGACGGCACCAGCGGAGAGATATTTCCGAGGCAAATAGCCGCATAAAGCCTGTGCGAAACAACTAATCGTTGTTTTTCGCTTAATTAAGGTGTTTTGCGACTATTAACTCAAATCCTATGCCAAGTAGGGTTTGGTCTCAATTTGGGACTATAAAACAAACGTTAAGGGCGCGCCCATTCAATTGGAGGACTCTTTCAGGATACTCACCACGTGCGAAACGCGCGCCGTACTAGCAAACAATCCCCTCCCATTATCGACATGATCTAAAACATTCGGTATCTCGCCGGGAGAGAGGGTTGAACCACCCTGCTGAACCTGTTGGTACCGCTGAAAGTCGTACAAATTTTTATCAAGCACGGTCATGGTAACTCGTAGAGGACCATAAAAGGCAACGACGAACCAAGGCAACTTTACGCGAAGCGTCCCATCTCCAAAAACCTCATAATTACCCTCAAAAATAGGAGGAGAACTAAAACGGACAACTTCACGCAGGTCGTCTAGCGTCCATTCTATCGTATCAATGTCCTCGTAATCCTCTTCAAAGATAAACTCAAAGTATGCTGGGATTAAGTTCTGAAGCGTCGGGTCAAGGCTCTCCATTGTGAAAACAAACACGCTCTGCCCCCCTTCCACTTCGCTTTGGGTCACCAACATTGAATACTGATCTGGGTCTTTGTATTCGATTTCTGTGGCGCTCGGAGCAATGAGTTCAAAGTCGTTTGGAACCGTTGTTACTGCGGTAACCAAGTCAAAAGATGGTCCCGCATCGACTTCCAATCGGTAGCTGTGGCCGCCGCGGACTAAGACATTTTCGGAAGCGTGGTACGCGCCAGGTTCGTCTGAGGCTTCCAAGAAAAGAATGGATTTCACGATCGAACCAGACCCATCGAGCTCATGAACGACCACGTGTGCGTTTCGGAGAGCCACTGCGCTGGGGTTAAACGTGTCGTCAATGGAAATCGACTTGCTCAGCCAAATCG
>JABMOI010000066.1 GCA_013204185.1 bacterium
ATCTATGATCGCCTAGCCGGCCCGCCCGCCATCTGCAAGCAGTTTGAAAGTCATCAAACCATGGGGACGAATCCCCGTTTACTTAAAGAGAAAGAAAACCCTTCTCTTACCTAAAGGTAATGCGTGTGCCGAAATTAAACGCACGTGGCAAACCTAAATGCACTTCAGCATCGTCAGCGCCATGGTTTACTCCGTTTGCAGAGTACGCGTTGAAGCGAGAATTGTCGGTAGCATCCTGTACGTAGAAGCTGTCAAATACGTTGAATACGTTTGCGAACAAACGGATGTCAAAGCGAGAAAGCTTCAGCATATCGCGAGGGATATCGTAACCAACGTTCAAGTCGAACACGTTGTAAGCAGGGATTTCCCAGCTTTGATTGCGATCGCCGGAATCGGTACGGCTTACAGGATCGAAATCAGCATAGTAGTTCGAGTATGAACGACCTGTTACTTTTGCATACACACCGTCAATCGGGAAGAAAGTCAGTGAGTAAGCAAACTGCGTCTGAGGCGCATCTCCTACTTTAATATCTTTCAAGTAGAGATTGACTGTGTTTTGCGTTGTTGGATCAGAAACGTCTGGCGTGTATTTCGCAGAAACGTCGTCAGTGTAGGTCCAGTTACCCAGCGAAACGGCAACATCAGCGCGGACGAGGTCGATTGGCTGGTATGCCAATTCAGCTTCGAAGCCTTTATGCAATGCATTCAGACCAGAGATGTTGATCAAGCCATCGTCTCCGTTGAGTTCTTGAACAAACTGCGTGATGGTGCGGTCATTCCAAACCGTGTTGTACACGTTGATTTTACCCGCTAGGCTGCGATCCGTTGAACGGAAGGTTGCGCCAGCTTCAACAGCAATGAACTGCTCGTTCTGTGGATCTGGATTAACAACGCCAGAAACATCGTCAATGGCGCCGTCAAAGATTGGCGTTTTTGAAACCACACCGGCGTTAGCATAGAAGCTCATGTTGTCGTTGGTTGCATAAGAAGCACCACCTTTTACCTGGTAGCCACCAATGTTGTCAGACTCTGCAAAGAACGGTTTGCCACCATCGTTTCTGAATTGGTCAGTGAAGCCGTATTTAACCATCGAATAGCCAGCCATTCCGTAGGCGGTCAACTTGTCTTTCGTGTACTCACCCTGCAAAAAAGCGCCAAACCAATCAACTGTATTCGTGTTGAAATAGTTGAATTTGTCGCCTGGCTGTAGGTTTTCAGAGCCATTGAAGTCGTTGTCAGAACGTACGTAGCTCGAGCCACCAAGTAGGTCACGAACCGAGTAGTAGTGCTCGATTTCTGCAGTACGCCAGTCAACCCCAGTTTCAATGGTCACATTTTCATTTAATTCGTATTTGAATTTCGAAATGGCACCAACGGTCCATTGGACGTTGTGGCTGTTGCGTAGGATACCGCGTGAAGCACCATTTGCTTGGTTCCGTGCAATCGTTGCATCGTAATCAACGCGGCGGCTAGGACCTGAATAGTCCCATACCATCGAACCAGCCGTTCCTGTTCCACCACCTTTTCCGCCTGAGTAGTACACTACGGTAGATAGCAACGATTTGTCGTTGATCTGATAGTAGTGGTTCAGGTTGATCTGAGGTTTGTGGAAGAAGTTTTCGCGCTCGTTCAAGATGTTATCTCTTGCGCGATCTACTGAACCAAAGCCGTTGTTTGCGAACTCACCGTATGAGCTTGAAACAGGCGAAGCTGTTTCATTCCAACGGCGGCCTGCTTCAGGGAATTTGGCCAATACGCCAGCGATGTCCGTTGCAGACAATCCGTCTTCTTTCATTACTTCGGTTGCATACTCATGATCGTACGCAGCGATGTTCTGGCGGTAGAGGTTCTGTCCGTGTCGCTGAGGAGCTCCTACTGCATAGAAGTCCAAACGCTGTTTGGAGTTAATATTCCAAGCAGCAGCAGCGTAGTAAGCCCATGCATCGGTCCATGTGCCATCGTAGTAGCCGTCGCCGGTTTTACGTACACCAGACACGGTGAATGCGTATTTGCCGTCAATCAAACCAGTCGATAGGGACACGGTCGATTTCAAGAAGCCGTCATTTCCGAATTCTTGTTTGGCTAGAACCTGGCGCGTGTTGGCTGATGGGTCTGTGATAATGTTCATCGTACCACCAATAGATGGGGTAGCGAGGTTCACAGCAGACAATCCACGCTGGAGCTGTACAGAAGAGGTGGCGTCACCTACTCCGTCCCAGTTTGACCAGTACACCCAACCGTTCTCCATGTCGTTGACAGGAACACCGTTGAGCATGATGGCCACGTTGCGTTGGTTGAAACCACGAACGTTTACACGGGCATCACCTGCACCACCACCCTGAGCAGTCGCGTAGACTGAAGGCGTGGTGTTTAGGATCATGGGTGCGTCGCGTGATCCAAGTTCGCGCTGAACTTGAACTTTATCGACGTTGGTAAAAGCAACCGGAGTCTTCCGGTCTACAGCGCGCGAAGCGAAAACTTCGAGCTGCTCTAGTGCTTGGTTGGCAAACTCCACTGCAAAGTCAAGCGTGACGTTCGAGGAACGAACCGTCACAACTTTGGAAACAGGAGTGTATCCAATAAAGGTTATCGTAACGGTATGCGTTCCATTAGCGACTCCGCTAATGGTGTATTTACCGTCTTGGTTGGTTGCATTGCCTAACATCGTTCCTTCTACGACGACGTTGGCACCTGGAAGAGCATCTCCGGTATCGGCATCTGTGACCGTTCCGGAAATTTGAACCTGAGCAAAAGCAGACCCTGCGAACAGCAAGGTAAAGGCTAATGCGAGGCTGCGGAAACGTAGCTTAGCGTTCATATCCACAAGTTTTGATAGGTAGGGATTTAAGGCGAAACCTAACGGTAATTCGCCCGGTTTTTACAGTCAAGTAAACCTACTAATTGTGGATAATTCGTTGTGTGAACGAACAG
The DNA here is from genome assembly GCA_013204185.1 of bacterium. Lineage (GTDB taxonomy): Bacteria > Bacteroidota > Rhodothermia > Rhodothermales > UBA10348 > UBA10348. Next base: position 2,932 of record JABMOI010000066.1, read on the forward strand.
GGAAGAAACGGTTATTTTGCTGTTACGTTGGCTTTTGATAACCGCATAATTAATAAATAGATAGTTATCTATCTAGGACGATATTCTTTCGGCATCAAGTCGGCTAGTCGCTCAAAAGACATATATCCGAAGAACGAAAACGCGTAAGGGTCAAGGACATTTCCTTGAGAGTCCAAGGTTGCGACTCCGTCTCTTAATGTGACCCAAGAGTATTGCAAATCTCGAGCTTCCCCCGAATGATATACCTTCTGCCATTGGGCATATTGCTCAGATTCTCGCTCTCGCGTAAAGACGATCAGCATGAATTTGGCGAAGCTTAGGGAATGCTCATTATTTGATTGCCCGGTTTCTAGCAGCACGTAGGGGTTGACAGCGAATTCGGGCTGCTGCATTGGCGCCGCAAAATTTTGGCTCGACTGACGAGCATTTCCAACATTAATCGGATCGCCCACCAGATATGCTTGGAATCCTTCTTGCCGGGACATGTTATTGACCACTGATTGGAAAAAGTGGCCGGAACTGCCTAGGTATGCTTTCATTCGGTTTCCTTCCCAATAAGCCAATTCCTGTTCTGAAGTCGGTTTCAGCGGGGTAAAAGCCGACTCTCCATCCTGCCATGTTTCATCCCCTTGAATCATAAAGTGATGAAGATGATGCTCTATCTCGTACCCTAATGCTCTATTTACGAGTTGTAGGGGGGCATCAGCTCGAGCAGTAAAACGTCCGTTTTCCTCCTTAAAGCTGAGTATTTCTGCATTTAAGATGAAGGTTGAATCTGCATTTTCTGTAAGTCCCAGAAACGCTTCTTTGAACCGATCGAGCTGTTTGTCCCAGTTCCTATTTCGAACGGCAGAAATGGTTAGGCCTTCCATTTCTAAGACTTCTTCGTCCAGTTCAAAATTAAGCGAGTAAGCTCTGGACTCTCTGATCATGACGTCGTGAACTTGGGTTTGAAAACCCACTCGAGAAACCACAATGCGATGTGCTCCAACGGGTAACGTCAAATTGTAGGTGCCCGCAGAAGTGGACGTGGTGCCTATTGAGGACCGCGAGATAAAGATATGGACGTCGGATATTGGTACCGACGAACCGCTTTGAAGGACCACACCTTCAATTCGGGCTCTAGGTATTTGCTGTCCCACGGCCACCTGCGTCTGAAAGACGGGTAGCAAAATGGTAAGGATGCACAAGAAAGTTCGAATCACAGCAACGATGGATTGTCTTATCCATCCCATGTTACTGATTCATTGCGAATCGGTTACTTCTGTTCAGGGCATTCTTCAATGCCTTATCGGCGCTCAATCGGGTTTTCTGCTACTTCAAATCGGTAGAGGCCGTCCGCCGTGCGAATCATTTCAACACCTTCTGTCCTCGAAAAAGGCGCTCCACTACCGCCTAGGACCACTTCCAACGAGCCATTTGGCCCCGAAACGCTAATGGTAATGACTTCAATGACCGGAACTTCAGGATTTAGCGGATCGACGCTGTCAATAACCCGGAAAGTGAATTCCGTGATACCTGCGCCTCGAACCACGTGCTGGTACTCATTGCCGCCAATAAAGACGGTATCGTCAAGCCGAGTTGAGGTATGCCCAACAGCTCGAACGGCTGTTCCTTCGGCCGAGACTGTGATTGATGTACCGGCAGCCAGCGGGTTGCCGTTGTAGTCCGTTACCGTATAGTTGTAGGTTTGGTTAATGGCGGCCGTGCCAGGATTAACCGTGACGACTGGAGTACCGGAAAACACAACAGGTGTTAGTGAGGACACGGTGTTTTGTTGATCGTCGGCGGTGAAAGCACGAATATGTGCAATTCCGTCGGGCGGAAGGGGATTGGCAGAAATCAACGTGACGCTACCCTGTCCTTGGCCATCTGTGGTAGTAGAGCCTTCAATGATACCGTGTGATGTGTCGAAGTACACAGAGGATCCAACGCGTACAGGGTTGCTGTATTTGTCCCCCACAATCACGCTGATCACGTTGGTCGTACCGAACAGATTCAGACCAGGGAAATTTCGTTTAGCGGGGCCCAAGCTAAAATGAGCTTGATCTGGCATGCCGCCGTGGATGGTTATCGCAACAGGTTGTGATCGAATCACCCTGCCGTTCACAGTGGACTCAGCAATGACTTGAACGACGCCAGCTTTTGTACCGGAGGACAAATTAACGGTTGCGATGCCGTTGTTATCCGTTAGCACCGAGGAAGGAGATAGGAACTCGCCCCCGCCAGGTTGGACTCCAAACCGGAAGTTCACGGTCGCGGCCTGGCTTAAAACGATAGGGTTGCCAAGCGAGTCGGCCAACTGAAACGTAAGTCCGGCTAGCTCAGCAGATCCTGATTCGCGAACACCAATCGTGGCCAGAGTCTGTGACTCTAGAATAATATTGGAGGCCGAACCAGAGGTTGCCTGTTCTTGGACAAGTTGAGTCAGTCTAAACGTGGGCACGCTGATGGTGCGTCCAGCGATGGCCAAAACGGGGAGGGCTACAGATCGGTAGCCTTCTGCGCTCGCAGTAATATCCAACTCCATGGTGCTGTCGATTTCGACATCAAATGCATAGGAGCCATCTGCTCCCACTTCAAATAGCAGATCGTAGGGCAGAACTCGCACATAGGCAGATGAAACTGGATTATTGGTAGCCTCATTTAGCACTTGTCCAGAAAGCGTAACAAAACCGCTTGTGTCATCACTTTTGGAAGAAAACACATCGCAACCAGTCGCGAAAACGACTAGAATCAGGATGAGAATCGCGTTAATGGAGCGAAAATGAGCGTTCATGGTGTCCCTATTGATCAAATTTTTGGCCTATCGTGTGTATCGACTGTGCAGAGACCGGCTTAAACCGATATAGCCGGATCACGAGGCGCGCGCCTCCAAGCGGGCAGAATTACCTGGGGCTATTGTGAAGATTTGACGCAGCAGAAACCATGTGGCTATGAGCGAGAATAAGCAGGTCCCACTACTATGGCTCGCATGAGCTTCATTCTCGACTGGAAATTTACCGATATGGCGATCAAAACTGTTGACATGAACCGCCTAGCCGCTGTGACGGGTAATTTGTTTGAATCCGTGGCCATCCTTTCTAAGCGTTCCCGCCAGATTTCGACCAACATCAAAACTGAGTTGGACGACAAACTTTCTTATTTTGAAGGTTTTGAGCAGGAATTAGAAGATCCACGCTTCCAAGAAGAGCAGGCCAAAGTGTCTCTGGAATATGAATTGAAACCAGAGCCTACTGAATATGCCATTGACGAAATGCTTGAAGGCAACACGTTCTTTCGTCGCACGAAAGAAGAACCAGATGCACTCTACTAGGAGCGCTTGATTGGTTTAATAGACTTTTAAAAGGTGGGCATTCGATAGAATGCCCACCTTTTTTATGGTTTGCCTTGTTATAAAGAAGATAAACTTGTCCGAAAACTGAATCTTCAGTGACATCCTTTTTATATATTTGGGCCTTCGGATTCAATAACGTCAGCGAGATATGAAAGGACTTCACCAAACCTCCGGAACGCCCCTCTCTTCGAGCAGCCGCGCCATTTGGCTCATTGGCCAAGTCGTTGCGTTTGTGGTGACGGGCTTGGTGGTTTTGGGTCTTTTCCTCATTCCTGATCTCACGCTGAAAGTAGTTTGGTTTGTCGTTGTCCCTTTGCTTCCTGCTTCCTTTTTGATCAATGCAGGGATGTGGCGCGGAGTGTGCCCTTTGGCAGGCGTAAACATGCTGCCAAACAGAAAAAAGGGGTTTGTTCTAACCGGAAAGTGGGTGCCGTGGGCTGCAACCGTTGGCTTAGTGCTTTTAGCGGTGCTCATTCCCTTGCGCCACGTTTTGCTAAACGTAAACGGCCCTGCGTTGGCCATTCTGCTCGTTTCTATCGTGGCGTTGGCGTTGGGAATGGGATTTCTCGTTCAAGCCAAGGGAGGCTTTTGCAATTCAATATGCCCGGTATTGCCTGTTGAAAAGCTATACGGCCAATCTCCGCTCATTGCAGTGCGTAATCCACGATGCGTGCCCTGCACGTTGTGCACGTCAAAAGGGTGTCTCGATGTCGATCCCTCCATTTCGGTTAGGCACGCTGTGGGCCCCTCAAAGGAGCGCGGCAAGTGGCTTTTGACGCCATTTGGCTTTTTCGCAGCTGCTTTTCCTGGTTTTATTTACGGCTATTTCCAGCTATCTGATTCCAGCTTGGACGCCATTTGGTCCGTGTATCAGACCGTATTTCTGTATGCTGGAATTAGCCTTGCGCTTGTGGCCATATCTTCCATCGTAGCAAACGTGTCCAGCAAATTGATGCTGCCTTTCTTGGGAGCGTTCAGTGTCGGTTTATACTATTGGTTTGCCGTCCCAGGTTCATTCAATGCGTTTGGCTTCAGCGGAGGGGAAGCAGCTCGGTGGTTATTCCTCGCTCTGGTAGCTTATTGGCTGTACCGAGCCTTACACGGAGCTCTGCATGGAGCCCTGCCTTCTACGTCATCGGGAAGTCCCGGAATCAGGTCAGTTAGAGCGGCATCCCTGCCCAAATCATAGTAAGTCTTCTTTCCCATTTTTCGCGGACGAAACGTGAAACGAACAGCGTCCGGATGGGTTAGGTATGGATTCGGACTGTTTTGAATGCCCCTTCCCTGAACCCGTTTAATGACCGATCAGATCGTAATTCGCGGCGCCCGCGAACACAACCTCAAGAACGTCGACCTAGATATACCACGCAATCAATTGGTTGTGATTACTGGTTTATCTGGCTCCGGGAAATCTTCCCTTGCGTTTGATACGATCTACGCGGAAGGACAACGCCGGTACATGGAAAGCCTGAGCGCTTATGCGAGGCAGTTTCTCGGGATGATGGAGCGCCCAGACGTCGACTTTATTGACGGGCTCTCTCCCGTGATTGCCATCGAGCAGAAAACGGTTAGTCGAAATCCAAGATCAACGGTTGGAACGGTCACCGAAATTTATGACTTCCTGCGCCTCCTCTTCGCACGCGCATCGATTGCCTATTCGCACGTTTCGGGTGGCCTCATGCGAAAACAGAGCGACGATGAGATAATCGATGGCATTTTGGGGATGAAGGAAGAAACCAGAGTGATTCTGCTTTCTCCCCTAGTAAAAGGCCGAAAAGGACACTACCGCGAGCTGTTTGAGCAAATAGGCAAGCAAGGATTTCAGCGTGTTAGGGTAGATGGAGAGCTTCAAGAGCTCGAAAAGGGCATGAAGCTCGATCGCTACAAGACGCACGACATTGAAGTGGTGGTGGACCGGTTGGTGATTAAACCCGGTATCCGAACCCGTATTGCACAGTCTGTTGAAACAGCGCTTGGCATGGGTGGGGGTACGGTAATTGCACAGATTTTGGAAGGACCTGAAGAAACGGGGGATCGCATTTTTAGCCGCCACCTTTTTTGTCCGGAAGATGGCGTTTCGTACGACGATCCGTCCCCCAACACGTTTTCCTTCAACTCCCCATATGGCGCTTGCCAAGAGTGTAATGGACTGGGATCGAAACGGGAGCTAGACCCCGAACTCATCATCCCTGACCAGAACAAGTCCATACAAGACGGCGCTATTTTGCCGCTTGGCGTGCCGCGCGACATTTGGATATTCTCGCAAGTGAAGGCCGTTGCCGATGCGTATGGTTTCACGTTCGACACGCCCATCAACGAACTGACCAATCAGCAATTTCGGGTCTTGGTCGATGGAGCTGGAGAAGAACAGTTTGATATTGTCTACAAGTACAAGGATCGGGAAGTAAAGTACAAGCACCGATTTAGCGGTGTGAACGGCCACGTGTGGCACACGTACGAAAACACGTCCTCTAACACGTCTCGTAAATGGGCCGAAGCCTACATGCGAAACATGGACTGCCAGTCCTGCGAAGGTGGCCGGTTAAGACCCGAAAGTTTGGCGTTTAAAATCGGGGGTAAATCCATTGCCGATCTCACCCGAATGGATTTGAAATCGCTGAAAGAGTTTTTGGATGGTCTTGAGCTTTCAGAGCGCCAAACGGTCATTGGCGGCCCCATCATCAAGGAAATTGGTGAGCGGCTCAATTTCTTGTTGAACGTGGGAGTGGGCTATTTAAATTTGGATCGGTCGGCGCGCACGCTTTCTGGGGGCGAAAGCCAACGAATTCGGCTAGCAACGCAAATTGGTACTCAGCTCACGGGCGTTCTCTACGTACTAGATGAACCCTCGATTGGGCTGCACGCCCGGGACAATGCCCAACTTATAGCCTCCTTGAAGCATCTTCGGGATCTCGAAAACTCCGTTTTGGTGGTCGAACACGATCGGGAAATGATTGAGGCGGCAGATTTTGTAATTGATCTTGGGCCCGGAGCAGGGGAGCTAGGAGGCCAGGTGGTAGGCGCTTATCGGCCATCCGAATTCTTGAGTTCGTTCGGACCCAACAGTAAGTCAAACGGCAAGTCGAAAAAGAAAAAGGCCGCAGATCATTCCTTGAATGAGCCTGCGCTGCAAAGCCTTACGACCGCCTATCTCAATGGCACGCGTTCCATCGCTATCCCCAAAACACGCCGGGAGGGAAACGGGACATGGCTTCACTTGAAGGGAGCTATCGGCCATAATCTGAAAGGGGAGGATGTGGCGCTACCCATTGGGACGTTCATTTGTGTGACGGGTGTTTCAGGTTCGGGCAAGTCTAGTCTGATCAACCAGACCTTGTACCCCATCCTGGCTGAGCACTTCCACAACGCGCTGACCGTCCCGCTTCGTTTCGACTCCATTGAGGGACTCGAGAACATCGACAAGGTCATAGAAATTGACCAGAGCCCCATTGGGCGAACGCCTCGATCCAATCCGGCTACCTATGCAGGATTGTTTGGCAACATTAGAGACCTTTTCGCCCAGCTCCCTGAATCTAAGATTCGAGGCTATAAGCCAGGGCGCTTTTCATTTAACGTGAAAGGCGGGAGGTGCGAGTCGTGCAAAGGAGCGGGAATTGTAAAGCTCGAAATGAATTTCCTTCCTGATGTGTACGTTGAATGTGAAACGTGTAACGCACGCCGGTACAACGCCGAAACCCTCGAAGTGCAGTTCAAGAGTAAAAACATTGCCGACATTCTTGAAATGACGGTCGAAGAGGCGCTCACCTTTTTCGAACACATTCCAAAAATTGAGCGCAAGCTCCGCACGCTTCATTCTGTGGGACTGGGATACATTCGGTTGGGCCAGCAGGCAACCACCATTTCTGGAGGAGAAGCTCAGCGCGTGAAGTTGGCTAAGGAGTTATCTCGCCCTGGGACGGGAAGAACTCTCTATATTCTTGACGAACCCACAACCGGGCTTCATTTTGAAGATATCCGCCATTTATTGGCCGTTTTGCAAGCTTTGGTGAGAAAAGGCAACACGGTATTGGTCATTGAGCACAATATGGATGTGATCAAGGTGGCCGATTACGTGGTCGATCTCGGGCCGGATGGCGGAGAGGCTGGCGGTCATATCTTATTTTCCGGCACTCCAGAGGAACTGGCACAGTCGGGAACGTCTACCGGCGTGTATTTAGCCGAGGAATTGGCTCGCGTTATTAC
>JABMOI010000067.1 GCA_013204185.1 bacterium
CCGTATCGCGGAGCTCGGGTGGCCTGTCGGCCGTTAGAAGCAGCATCGGAGTCGCTTCTTGATCGGCTTCGACGATAGCTGGAAAGCCGTTGGCAAGAGCCGTTCCAGAGGTCGTGATCCACGCTGCCGGTTTTTGGCCACTTTTTCCATAGCCCAGGGCCATAAAAGCCGTTCCACGTTCATCATAATGCACGACAACGTGACAAGCAGGGTGCTGAAACGCGGCGATTGCTAGGGGCGTGGATCTTGAACCAGGCGCCACAAAGAACGTCGTGACGCCGTTACGTACCAATTCCTCGACCAACAAATTGGCCCAAAAATGGTTGTTATTTGGGGCTGGTAACTGCAAGACCGAGAATTTTGGTAAAATCAGTGATTTTTTGCTCTATTTCGAGCCACTCTGACCCGGGTTCAGAACCCTTCACGAGTCCGGCTCCTGAAAAAAGAGACAAGGTATGATGGTGAAGTACACCACACCTCAGAGCAACCGCGAATTCAGCAGAATCTCTTCCTATCCAGCCAATGGGCCCGGCGTACCAGCCGCGATCGAAGTCTTCTAGTGAATCGATGGCATGGAGGGCCACCTCAGTCGGCTCTCCTCCTACCGCTGGCGTCGGGTGCAGATGTTCAAGCAAAGTAAGATCGGTAACCCCTTCCTCAAGTCTTCCCGAGAGTCGGGAATATAAATGCCGTCCCTGCGCCAGTCTCATTTCGGTCGCAACCTCGTCTACGGCTACGGATTGGCACACATTGGTTAGTACATTGCGTATTCGGTCTCGCACAAAGGCGTGCTCCCGCTGATCTTTTTCGCTGGCGAGGAGCGAAGCGCGGTAGGCCTGATCGTCGTGACTGGTTTCCCCTCGAGGCCGCGTCCCAGCCACCGCCTCAGAAATCACTTCTCTTCCGCGCCTAAAAAACAAACGCTCTGGGGAAGCCCCTATAAACGAACTGGAATTCGATTCAAACAAGAAATGGAAGCAGTTGGGTGTTGCCTCTTGCAGGACATGAAGCAGCTCGATGGGTTCGGGCTGCTCATCAAAAGACAGGTCGACTCTACGAGCGAGGACTACTTTTTGGAGTACTTCCCTATCGAATGCATCCAATGCCCATCCAACTTGGGATTTCCAGCCATCAAAGCCGGGGTTGTCTGTCCGAGAAATGGGCTTTGGAACTGAAATCGAACTCGATGCCGTAGAGAATATCAATTCATGGGCCTGCTCAAGGATCACCTCCTGAATGGCCAGGTCTTCTGGAAAAATCAGGTTGCAACACAATAGAGTTCTGGGGCCCCGCTGATGAAGTTCGAATCGGGGAAGCACAAAACGCCAAGCGGGGAAGCCAAACCAATCCTGCTCTGTATTGCGAGACAAATCAAATCTCATCCCACCGTACAGCCGAAACTCCGCTCCTGGACGCTCTAAAAAATCGTCAATCTCTTTGGCAAGCTGTGGGTAGTCTGGACGTGTATCCCCAGAGAGGACTTTTGCGACTCCACACATGGCAACACGGTCGTCTGCGTGGCGACCCCTCCAGTACATGCGCTCCAATGTATGCTGCGAATTGAGCCATAGTAGCGGATCGAATGTTGGAATTGGAATTTCTATTCGAACCAGACTCGCAACACCCGGTTCGGCCAATTTAAAACGGTGAATCAAAGCAGAGCAAAGTCTGGTCTTCAATTCTTTCCCGGAATCGGCAATACTGATATGATCTTCGTTTAGCGCTTGAATGGTAAGAAACCAACAGGTTTAGTGATCGGCAACGGTTCGAACAGTTATTGAATATACCCAATCTTACAGACGTTTACACCGCATGCTAAAGGGTCATTAAACGGGTTTTAAAGCCTATTTTTTCTTTTTCCGCCGCTTATAGTGAATAATTTCCAACACCCTTTTTTCCATACGATCCAATTCTGCTAAGGGTGCACCCTGTTTTTGTGCCGATCGCACAATCACGTTGCGTAAAATCTGATCGTGAACAGGAAGAGGCGAGAGCTTTCGGCGAAGACGAGAAACAACGGGGAGCAGAATTTTATCTACGAGTTGCCAACGAAATGCTATAAAACCAATCAAACCTATGACAAGCATCTCCATGCGGTCTGTGTTGGCGAAGTAGCTCAACATCATCACGTAAAACAGGCCTTGGGCAATGGGATGATTTAGGCCTCTCACCAGGCTCATCACTTGGATGATGATAACTGATGGCGAAATCACAGACAGCACCAAGTAAAGAGACAAGGTGGCGAACAAGCCCAGCCACAAGCCGGCTGATGGCAGCATAATTGGAAGAACCCAAATGGAGACGCTGACTGGGATTCGGCTCCATTCGCCTGCCATCTGGAGAAGCGCTGAAAGCCCAATTTTATCTAACACCTCAGAGGAAAACGATCGCAGATCTCCTGATGTAGTATGATACCAGTTTCCATCGGACGTAAAAATGCCTTTAGGCAGCTCGACAAAAGAGAAAGTAGAAGACTTAGTCGTTCCTGACGTCATAGTATTTCAATCCTGGTGGATTGAGTCGGGTTTCTCTGATGGTCAAGCCTTCGGGAGCATGTAACATGGGATAGACAAGTCCTTGTTCGTCTCGCTGGGTGTCGGAGTAGGGAACAAACACATAAAAATCAGGAGCGGTCAAGGCCGCATCGTACTGAGATAAAGGAACTTGGAATGTGATTTCGACCGTGGAAGGAACGAAGCGGACTTGTTGATTTTCTGCCAGCCCGATGGAGCGAACTTCAACACTTCGGGACGCCTCGGTGAACTCTTGAACATTGGCTTTAACTCTGACCTCGGTCCGATCCAATTGAACCAACCCGCGAAGTGAGTCAGAAAGAGAAATCATGGCGTCCAATGAATCACTCAAGCTTCCGAGTCTTCGACGATCAGTACGCCATTCCGAAATACCTTCAATGATAGATTGGGCTCCCGATATGGTTACCGAATCTGGGGAGATCATAAAGTTACCAATCATCCCATATCCATTTGCCAATTGGATCTCTATGGCCTCTCTCACCGGGACCCGCTTAAACACTCTGTTTTCGATGTTGATGGTTGCGATACGGGGCGTGACGGACTGAATGCTGACATTATTAACGGCTTCAGACGCAATCAGAAAGAGGTCCAGCTCGCCGGATTGGGCAGAAATGGAAACAATGGGTGGGTTATAAAAAAGCCTCAAAACCTGCACACCTTCACCTTCCACTTGGACCTTGAGCGTCGCAGGAGGTAATTGACTGAGCGCTTTATCCCCAGGCAAATCCACAATTTGAGTTGGAAACTCAATTAGTTGGGTGTAGGACTCTTGCATCGAGAAAGCAAACCACAAAACAGAGGCGGCAAGTACGCAGAGCGTGATAACAAGTCCTTTGTGCTCTGGGTCATTCGATTCGAAACGCAGATCTCTCCTACTGGGCGAAAAAACCGACCTAATCCTGCTTGCAATGGATCCGCTCATGTTTCCTCAAATAGTTAGTAGCGTCGAAAAACGACTAAATGCTGGAATCTCTATTTGCTATCCCGAATAGCATCTAACAACTGCTGCTTGTTCGCTCGAGCAATTTCTCTGCCTTGAATGGGGAGATTTTCACGTGTTCTGGCGAGGGCTCGAAGCTCGTGAACCGTCATGTTCTCAACGGCTAGATTGCTTGTGGAACGGGAAGAAGAAGCCTCAGATTGCTGCATATTCCATACCTCCCGCGTGGGCCGGGCAATCACATGGGAAGAGACCACGTGCCCTATGCGTTTTGCCGCCGCAGTTCCGGCATCCACTGCAGCTTGCACAGCTGCCGTTTCGCCGCTAACCTGAACCGTCATCATGGCCGCATCAGTCCGTTCAATTCCCATGAGCGAAACCTGAGCGGATTTCAGCATGGCATCGGCGGCCTCGAGTGCGGCAACCAATCCCTGGGTTTCAACGAAACCAAGTGCTTCATGAACGGCTTGAGCCATAACAATTCAATCGTGAAAATGAAGGAGCAGCGTAAATTAGCCTTCCAAACCGGTTGGAAGGATCGACTCCACATCTGAGTGAGGGCGTGGAATAACGTGGACACTAACCAACTCGCCCACTCGTTCAGCTGCGGCTGCTCCGGCGTCCGTGGCAGCTTTCACCGCTCCGACATCTCCGCGAACCATAACCGTTACATAGCCACCACCAATCTTTTCCTTACCAATAAGGTGAACTTTAGCGGCTTTAACCATAGCGTCTGCGGCTTCTATAGCACCAACAAGACCCCTGGTCTCAATCATTCCTAGTGCAATTCCGTAATCTTCTGACATTGTAAATACGTTGTTGTCGAGATTGTTTTCCGAACAAAGGGTCCTCACACGAAGACAGCCCTTGTGGAGCATCTGGCCGAGGCCGGAGCATGATGTTCGGTCTAGCCTTGAATATAGACTTCTAGCTACCCGTTTGTCAAAGATTCACTGGCTAGATCTGGAATGAATTGAGTATACTCGCGTGTTCTGTTTCCTATGATTGACCACTCTGTTTACATGATTAAAGCAGCATTAATTGCCGGTGCCCGTCCTAATTTTATTAAGATTGCTGCCTTAGAGAAGGCATTTCGCGCGAACGGCTCGTTTAAAAACACATTGATTCATACTGGCCAGCATTACGATGCCAAGATGAGCGACATTTTTTTTCGGCAACTTGGCATGCCGGAGCCAGATATGTTTTTAGGAATTGGGTCGGGTTCACATGCCACACAAACAGCCCGGGTCATGACGGAAACAGAAAAAGTGTTTTTGGCAGACCGGCCAGACGTTGTGGTTGTGGTAGGCGATGTTAACTCGACGGTGGCTACGGCGCTAACGGCCAAGAAAATGGGCATTCCCGTCGTGCATGTGGAAGCTGGGCTTCGGTCGTTTGATGAAGGCATGCCTGAAGAAATTAATCGGATCGTGACGGACGCCATTTCCGATATGTTGTATGTCAGCGAACCATCAGGAATGGTCCATCTCAAAAATGAAGGCGTGGCCGATTCCAAAATGGAATTCGTCGGCAACGTGATGATCGATTCTCTACGCCAGTTTGAGGACAAAGCTCGTGAAACGCATTACGCTGAGTCCATTGGACTTAGCAAAGGTCGTTATTTCTTGATTACGGCGCATCGGCCAGCCATGGTAGACAACGACGCGCAACTAGCGCTTTTTGGTAACGCATTGCTGGGCCTTTCGGAATTAGGCGATGTGGTCTTTCCTATTCATCCAAGAACGTCTAAAAGACTTGAATCGATTGGACTTGGGGAGGCATTGGCATCCAATCCGCGGATTCGGCTAACTGAACCCATTGGGTACCTCGAGTTCATGAACCTCATGATGAATGTGGGGCTTATTGTTACGGACAGCGGCGGAATACAAGAGGAATCCACTGCCCTATTGGTTCCTTGTGCCACCGTACGCCCGAATACAGAACGCCCAGTTACCATTGACGAAGGCACGAACGTACTAATGTCCTTGGACGTTGAGGCAATTGTGGCGGCAGGTCAAAAGGCCCTTTCGGGGGGCTGGAAAAAGGGAGCGATACCCGAGTTATGGGATGGAAAGGCATCTGAACGAATTGCTTCCCATCTTGTGGGCTTTTTAAGCTGAGGCTCGTTAAGCTTGCAGTAATTGATCGTAGACCGCCAGCAGCCCATGTGCTGTCGCGCGCCAATTATATTTTTCATGAACTGCCAAAGCGCCTTTTTGCCCCATTTCACGCCTTTTTTCGGCTGAATCAATCAGCGAGATGGCGTGCGATGCCAGTTCTTCGGGCGAGCCCGACGTGTAGACCAACCCGCAGCCCGTGTGCTCGACAATTCGCTTGAGTGGCTTACAGTCAGAAACAATGCACGGTAGTTCCATGAACATGTAGTGGAACAGCTTGTGCGGAATGGTGTGATCTGTGTGCACGGTTTTTTTATGCGGGATAATGCCAATATCGCAAGCCGCCATGAAGCTTTTTACGCGTTTCTGCTCCTGCCAACCAGTAAATAGCACCAAATGACCGACGCCTAGCGTTTCAACAAGGAGTTGCAATTCCTGTTTAACTGCTCCATCGCCCACCAGCACCAGCTCCACACTGGGATGAGCTTCTGCAATGAATGGCATGGCCCGGATCACATCTTCCAATCCACGATGCCCGTCCATTCCACCCGTGTAAATGAGCCTAGGTCGTACTTCTTGTAAGTCCACAATGCGTTCCACCGGCCACGATTCAAATTCGTCCAACAAAATGGTGTTGGGGACGGTGGTAATGTGAGAAGCCAATAGTCCTGCGTCCTCTAATCTTGTGGCCATTTCTTCGATTACCACAATTAAGTGGTCGACCTCCCGAGTCCATCGATCTTCCAGGTGCTGCCACTTTTTCAGGTTGACAACCCATTTGCCAGGAATGGTCGTGCTCCACTTGTAATGCTTGAGCGCTTCAACCCAGTTTTCGTGCATGTCCCCTACTACCGGAACACCTAAACGTTTTCCAACCTTGATCGCAGCCCCAAACAAATACAAATCGTGTGCATGAATGGCGTCAAAGGGGGTACGTTTGTGGAGCGTGCGGACAAGGCGACCTAGATAGATATCTAGCAACGGAACGCTGCCCGCAAGGCCGCGCATCTTATTTCTAATTTGGGCCGGTATTTTGGCGCGTACGATACGCGCCAAGCCATTCTCCTCTTCGTGGGGCCTGAGGTCTGGACCAATAGAAAGCACGGTTACTCGATACCCTGCATCGGTTAGCGTTACGACCTCATTTTCCACCCGAAGATCGGGAGGATAGACGTGATCCAACACCATGAGAATGTGCTTCATGTTCGTTTTTAGTTTTGAACGGCTTGCAGCAGCCGGCAAATGTGCTGCGAAGCGGTTCCGCCCGCTACTTCGCCAAAATCAGGGGCTGCTCCAACCGGTTCATTGTGCACGGCCTGTACAATTTTTTGAGTGTCGGCTCCTACAATCTGATTCCATCCACCTTCCAGCGTTTCGGTCCATTCCGTCTCGTCTCGCATCGTGATACAAGGCCGGTTAAGCCATACCGCTTCTTTCTGCAAGCCGCCAGAGTCGGTCAATACTTTGGATGCAGACGAAATGAGGGTGAGCATGGACA
>JABMOI010000068.1 GCA_013204185.1 bacterium
CCTCCGACCTTTGGAACCGGAATCCAACACTCTATCCAACTGAGCTACGAGCGCGTGTGGGCACAAATATAGCAACGAATGATTGAGGTGTTCCTATGGAGCAGCCCAGTCCTCGCAAAGTTTGTGCAAATGTTGACCTTCACCCAGGTCTATAAAAATAGAATTCGAAAGGGTCCGACCCTCGAGAATTCGCCTGCCCACACAATGGTATGACTGATACCGCCCTTATTAAACAGTTTACGGTTGATCCGAGTTCGGGTTATTCTTCTCTGTTAGACAAATACACGCCCGTCATCCTTCGCATGATTAGACGGTTTCTTTCTGACCCCGATGAGGTCATGGAAACGTATACGTCAATCTGCGAGCGATTGCAGCACAACGACTACCAAGCGCTTCGCAGATTTAGAATCAATAGCGAGCTGACGCCTTGGCTTTCGGTTGTTGTTGCCAACGCATGTCGGGATCGATTTAGAAAAAACCGAATGACCTCCGTTCCGAATTCTGTGATTTCGAAGCTGAGTTCATGCGAAAAACTAGTATTTCGATACTATTACCAGGACCACATCCCACAATCCGAAATCCCAGAGCTCATTCAGGGCAAAAACGGGAAGATGTGCACAAGCGAAGATGTGGCTAAGGCCATTGAACAGATTGACGAGTTGCTTTCTGTGAACAAGCGATGGCATTTGTTGGCTGCCCTGCGTGCAAACCGACCGATGTTGTCTCTAGACGACCTAACTGAGATGGGAATAGCTCCTGCGGGATACATGCCATCGCCTGATCAAGTAGGTATTCCTGACGGCGATCGAGTGGGTCAATTGAACAAAGCTATTGGCGACCTTGAACCGGAGGACCAGTTGCTTGTCCTTCTTCGGTTTGAACATGGAATGAGAGCTCAACAAATTGCAAAAGTCATGCAATTTGAGAATCACAAATACGTTTACACACGGCTTCGGACCATAATCAACAAATTAAGACGGGATATGGTGGAGATTTCCTCCTAACCTAAGGGAGTCCGTTGCGCCGCACCTCGTTGCAATTTTAAGGTGACATGACCTTTGGCAGGGACCTGATGGGACCTGATTGGACTTTGCGCGTTGGAATCAGCGTCCGTTTTCAATGAACACGTTATGATCTTCAGTTTTGAAGACGCCTAACGTGTTCTTGTATGAGTTGCGCTTTTCCATCCTAAACGTTTTATCCTATGCTCTCAGAACTTGAGCTTAACGGTCGGCTTGAGCGATACGGCCGGTCGCCTTTTTTATTCGGAGTTCTTGGACTGATCCTCGCGTTTATCCTTTTTCAAGGGATTAGTCTCGTTGTAACGCTCATCATATTGGCCATGTCGGGAGTGAATATGGTCGAGCTAGTCGATCCCGAAACACTCACACAGACGCTATCGGACAACGCGTCATCCTTACTTATTGCCAATACCATTGGCCAAGTTTTCGGCCTGCTCATCCCTGCGCTATTGTTCACTCGCCTCCACACAAGAAATTGGACAGCGTTTTTGAGGATTCGCAGGGTTGATGTAAAGCTTCTAGGCTTGTCAGTAATCGCACTTTTGGCCCTAATTCCAGTAGTTCAGTGGTTTGGTGTGCTGAGCGATCAATTACCCTGGCCGGAATGGATCAGGTCGTTTGAAAAATCTCAAATGGATCTGATTGAGCAGATCCTAACACAAGATTTCTCGCTCTTCTTTACTATTTCAGTGCTTGCTATAACGCCGGCAATATGCGAAGAAGTGCTGTTTAGAGGGTATTTCCAGCGTCAATCTGAACGCAGTTTTGGCATTGTTTGGGGAATCGTGTTGTCTGGGGTTGTGTTTGGTTTATACCACATGCGCCTTACCCAAGCTATACCACTTTCCATGCTGGGAGTGTTCATGGCTTACCTCACTTGGAGAACTAAAAGCATCTTTCCTGCCATGCTCGTTCACCTAGCAAACAACTCATTCGCTGCTATCTTGGGCAAAGTAGCGTCTAAGGAAGGCTCTACCATTGATATAGAGACGTTTGAGATGCCCTTAACAATAGTTTTGCCAGCTGCCATTATATTGGTGGGAGTGCTTATTGTCTTGCACAAACTGGCTATTTCAATAGAATCCCAGCAACTCAATCAATCAGTGGTATCTGCTCATGACCGAAGTTAAGTTTGACGGATGGATCTCGATATTTGAAACTGGAATTGATTACGAAGCCGAAATGGTGCGCGACCGGCTGGTTGATTCGGGTATCTCTGCTGTTCTTATGACCAAAAAGGATCGAGCTTTTGGACTGAGCGTTGGCTCGATGTCTCGTATTTATGTGCTTGTTACGCCTAGAGAGGAGCACGAAGCAAGAGCCTTGATCCAAGACTACTCTTTTTCTGCTGATGAACTCACAGAAGCTGCTCTGGCTGCCAATCCAGATGAAGTAGACGGCCCACCGACGGGTTCTGGACAAGAATGAGTCAAGGTCTAAAGCGCATCGCAACTGCCGCCATAGGTATCCCACTGGTATTAGGATTGGTTTGGGCCGGAGGGTGGTATTTCTTCGGCTTTATTCTGGTCGTTGCCTTAGGCGCACAATTTGAGCTGCTCGATATGCTGCGCAAAGCAGGGTGGGATGTGCGCATCACGTGGAGTTTGCTGATTGGGGCTTCGCTCTTTTTACGGCATGTTGTTCCGGCTTGGGAAGCCAATGTGCTCGTAGTGGTCCTACTTTTTTGCGTTTTTCAGCTTCGAAGCGGTCCCGATCACATTCAAGAGCGCATTTCGAGTGGAATTTTCACGGCGCTGTATCCTGTCTATTTTTTGAGCTTTCTGATTGATATCCACTGGGGAGCGACGGGCGCACTAGGGTCTGAGTCGGCTTTTTGGTTGATTTTGTTACTTCTCTGTTTGATTTGGGCGACAGACTCCGGCGCATATTACACAGGCAAGACTTTTGGAAAGCATAAGTTCGCCCCATCCATTTCGCCCAATAAGACGTGGGAAGGGACCCTTGGGGGGCTTGTCTTGGCGTTTGTTGTTGCGGCGGCTTTTAAAGAGTCCTTACTTCCCGATTTAACCTGGCTTGATGCAGGTGTTTTGGCGCTGCTCGGTGGGGGATGGGGACAAATGGGTGACCTGTTTGAGAGTGCGTTTAAAAGGAGTTGTGGAGTCAAGGACTCAGGAAGGCTTTTGCCCGGTCACGGCGGCGTGTTGGATCGATTTGATTCCCTCATATTTACCGCTCCGGCCTATTACTTGTACCTCAGCCAAGCCACCTCGATGATTGGTGGATAATTTGTTGAGGAACGTCTCTCAAGATTAGCCTGTATACCATCCGATAAATCGTTGAACTGATCAGAATTTAGAATGGGTTTGTTTGTCTCAAATAAGAGAGCGCGTCATAAAAGGTTCGAATACGAACCTCGTTTCTACGATCCAAAAAAAGAAGAGAAGCTGAAGCAGCGGATGAGATTGGGCCGTATAACCAGCAAACGCAGGAGCGGCGCAGGCATCATCTATTTTGCGATTTTGTTCGCCATTGCGGTCTATGTTTATTTGAATCTATAGTAGACTCTAACAGAGCATCACGAGGGGAGAAGAGGAGGTATTTCGCTGAGCGAGTTTAAGGAACAAATCATGATGGAAGAGGAAGTAGGCAACATCATTCATGTGATGCCTATTTCTCTGGCAAATAAAATTGCTGCAGGAGAGGTCGTGCAACGCCCTGCTTCCGTGGTTAAAGAGTTAGTAGAAAATGCCCTGGACGCAGGGGCCGATTCCATTGTCCTGAGATTGCAGGAAGCCGGAAGCGTCCTCGTACAAGTTGAGGACAACGGCTGTGGGATGACTCCTGAAGACGCTAGAATCTGCTTCACGCGCCACGCTACCAGCAAGATTCAAACCGTGGAAGACTTGGAGCGGATTCACACTCTCGGATTTCGGGGTGAAGCACTGGCCTCCATCGCCTCTGTGGCCCAGGTGGAATTAATTACAGGCCAAAGCGTCGAGGCAGCTAGCCGCAAAATCCGAATTGATGGTGGGGAGACGGTAGAGGATAGTCCATATGCTCCGCAGCGGGGGACTACGATCTCAGTGAGGAATCTATTTTTCAACGTTCCGGCACGCAGGAATTTCCTAAAGAGACCCCAAACCGAGCTGAAGCATATCCTAGATATGATTCAGGTGCTGGCCCTTTCTCATCCAGAAGTCAGTTTTCGAGTTGAGCAAGATAAAAACGTGCTCATCGACGTCGTTAAAAGTAGCTCGGACGACGCATGGACCGCGCTCAAAGATCGCGCTACTTCGCTAACTCCAATTTCGAGAGACGAGTCCTTCATTGAGGTCGATGAATCTACCAGTTACCTCTCTGTACGTGGATTGCTTGGCTCGCCCGACACAGCCCGAAGGACGAGAGGGTTACAGTTCCTGTTTGTGAATGGCCGGCATGTAAAACATCTTTATGTCGAGCACGCCGTTCTCTCTGCTTTCGAATACCTGCTTTCTGAGGGTTCGTACCCATTTTTTGTTCTTTTTCTAGATATTGACCCGCGCCATGTGGATGTAAATGTTCATCCGACAAAATCAGAAGTTAAGTTCGACGACGAGCGTGGAGTGTATGGTATGCTTAGAGCGGTGGTCAGAAGAGCGCTTGGGATGGCGCTTCAGACACCGAACTTATCACAAGCGACTCCCGTTCGGGGCCTTGATTTAGGATTGGGGTCTTCTCTAGAGTTGGGAAGTCATGCCTCTAAACTAAACCGCCCATCTTATACTTCGGAGCCGTCTGCAATGTGGGTGGCAGATGCTACGCATGCGTTGCTACGCGGAGCCGTAACGGTAGCCGCCCCGCACGCTGACAGAGAAGCAGGTAAAGCAGGTGGGACGGGCGAGGAAGGCCTTCTATGGCAGCTCCACGACACTTATATCTTGACTCAGATTAGATCTGGCTTGGTGATTATTGATCAGCAGGCGGCCCACGAGCGCATTTTATACGAAAAGGCCTCTTCCTGTCTCGAAGAAGGGTTTGGACTGAGCCAGCAGTTGCTGTTTCCGCGTAAAATGGATCTTTCAGCAGCGGATTTTGCGCTGCTCAAGGACCTCGTCCCAGATTTGAAACGGCTGGGCTTTGATGTGGACCTTCACCCTTCGAACTCGGTGACGGTTAAGGGCGTCCCTGCCGATATCACCACCGGTGACGAACGCAGCGTGCTGGACGAAATTATTGATCAATACCGCCTCAATGAGCGGATTGAGCACCTTACAGGGAGAGAAAACTTGGCCCGCGCCATGGCTCGAAGAGGCGCCGTCCGCGCCGGTAACAAAATGAGCCCCAGAGAAATGCGGGCGCTCATTGACCAGCTGTTCGAGTGCCAGTCCCCGTACGCCAGTCCAGAAGGACGGCCTACCATGATCACGTTATCGGGCGAAGAACTGCGTGAACGATTCGAAAAACGGTAATTTGAGGTCTCTTCTCGCCGTGTATGATCGATCACCTATCATCTTCAATTCGTCAGAACACCAGGTTTGACCCAACTGCACCTTGTTTGGTAGCCGTTAGTGGGGGCATGGATTCTGTGGTGCTCGCGCATGCGCTACATGCTCTGCCCATACCCATTCACATTGCTCACGTCAATTACGGCAAACGAGGCGCCGCATCCGACGCAGATGCAGGACTGGTTAGGTCGTTTGCAGAATCTCTTGCCGTCCCATACCACGAATTGTCGGGGGCTTCTCTTGGGGTAAGAAAAGGCAACGGTTGTTTTCAAGCTTGGGCTCGAGACGTCAGGTATCAGTGGTTCTTGGAGCTGTGCGCCGAGTTTGGACTTTCAACCGTTCTGACTGCCCACCACGCCAACGACCAGATCGAAACGATGCTGTTGAACCTGATTCGAGGATCGGGTTTAGCTGGGCTCATGGGCATGCCTGTCGTAAGAAGGCTGAGGTGGGGCAAGGATCCGCTTCTTTTTCGTCCGCTGCTCAGCGTGTCTCACGCTGCGATCGAGGCCTACGCGGCTCAATTCAATCTCTTGTGGAGAGAGGATCAATCCAATAAGGATCAGCGCTACGCTCGGAATGCCTTGCGCCACGAACTCAAAGAAATGGATAGCAAGTCCTTTGACGAGTTTGTGGAAGCCGGGCTGGCCGTTCAGCAACGCATTAAAACGTTTTACGAGCGGGAGATTGTTGGCGATGAAGAGCTTCCGTTGGTTCCTCAAGGCTCTTCTAAGCAGCTCCCTGTATCGAAGTTGAACGAGTTGCCCTCCTGGGCAGGTGGGTGGTTGGTACTAGACACCATTGCCCGATTGGACCCCAATGCACCACGGCGCCGATCTGTAGCCAACCGCGTACTCAAATTGGCGGGTTCGGAAACGGGGAAATCGCTTCATATTGGGTCTGTTGTCGCGTGGAAAGAGCGTCAACATGTCGTTTTTAAATTGGCTGATCTTGGGCCTGAAGTTGAGCTAGCTCATTCCATCAATATCCAGAATGCGTTCGAAGTCACAGGAAGTTTCGGGATTCTGACTGGGGAAATAGAGAGCACTGCGTACGGCGAAGGGCTCGATAAAGGACGGTATGAAGCGCTCCTAGATGTGAATAAATTGATGTCCCCCATCATTTTACGGAGATGGACGGAAGGGGATCGGTTTGTGCCGCTCGGGTTGAAAGGGTCGCAAAAGGTTAAATCCTTTTTAACCAATGAAAAGATTCCTTCGCATCAGAAGAAGGACGTCTATGTTCTGGAATCTGCGGGGAAGATCGCTTGGGTGGTAGGGCATCGAATTGGAGATGGGTTCAAGGTGACGCCTTCCACAACCGAGATCGCTCATCTGAGGTGGTCGCCGAATTAAGTCGGGTCGAGGGAAGCGCGACGGGCCATGGGCAAGGACTGAAGTACGCCCCAAAAAAAGGAGGACAAATCCAACCGGATCTCCTATTTTAGAGTCCATCTAGGCCTTTGGTCACTCCCCGTTTCACTTGGATCACTTTTCATGGAAGCCACTTTTTTAGTCCACGACGACCAGACTGTAACCGTTCGCGGCGAACGATTTAGAAAGTATCTAACTTCTGACACGCTCAAAAGCCGAACAGAGGAGCTTGGGCGCCAGATTTCTGAAGAGTATGCAGGAAAGAAACCCATTTTGATCGGCGTTCTAAACGGAGCTTTCATCTTCCTGGCAGACCTCATGCGGACCGTTCTAATCGATTGTGAAGTCGATTTTTTGAAGCTGTCCTCTTACGGCGCACAGAAGATTTCTTCAGGAGAAGTGAAGGAGTTAAAGCATATTGACGCAGATATCAAGGGGCGTCACGTCATTGTGGTTGAGGACATTGTAGACACGGGGTTGTCCATGGAATTCATCTTGTCTCGTTTGGCAGAAGATGAACCGGCCTCTCTCAAAGTGGCAACCTTGCTTCACAAGTATGAAGCCACGAAGGTCGAAGTGCCGCTCGATTACGTCGGATTTAGGATCAAGAACCACTTCGTATTGGGTTACGGCCTCGATTATGGTCAGGTGGGTCGAAATCTGGCAGATATTTACATTTTAGACGAACAGCAAGGTGATGATCAAAAGGATGGACCTCACCTGAATGACCCCAAAGGAATCAAATGAGTCAAACTAAGGATGCTCTCTACTACGGGGATTACTTGCAGCTTTCAAAGTTGTTAGACGCCCAGCATCTCGAGTCCGCAAAAAAGGGAGTGCCTGCGCATGATGAAATGTTGTTCATTATCGTGCATCAGACCTACGAATTGTGGTTTAAGCAGGTTCTGTGGGAGATCGACGGCGTCCTTCGCATTTTAAACCAGAAGGTGGTGGAGGAAAAGTCACTGGGAAAGGCAACGGCACATTTGGAGCGAATTGTGTCCATTCAGCGCGTTTTAACTCAGCAAATAGATGTGCTTGAGACCATGACGCCGCTAGACTTTATGGATTTTAGGGATCATCTCGTTCCGGCCTCAGGGTTTCAAAGCGCTCAGTGGCGTTTGGTCGAAAACCGCCTGGGAATGAGGAGTACGGATCGGCATTCATTTACCAAAACATCCTACACGTCTCGCTTCAGCGATGCGGACAAGCAGCGAGTTGAGTCAACTGAAAAGGAAGCCAATCTATTTGAGTTGGTTCAATCTTGGCTCGAACGGACTCCGTTTGTTCAATTCGGCATGTTCGATTTCTGGAATGAATATTCCGAAGCCGTGGACCGGATGCTGGCTTCAGATGAATCCTTGATTCGCACGAATCCTACCTTGACGCCCGATGAAATCGAGGCGCAGGTCAAAAGTCTGGGCAAAACCAGAAGTCATTTTGACGCGCTGTTCGACAAAGCGGCCTACCAAGCTTTAGTCGAGAAAGGGGAGATGCGCCTTTCGCACAAGGCCTTGCAAGCGGCGCTCCTCATCCACCTCTACCGCGACGAGCCCATATTGCACCTTCCTTTTCGGTTGCTTCAAGTATTGGTCGATATCGACGAAAACTTTACGACCTGGCGGTACCGGCACGCTGCAATGGCCATGCGTATGATCGGGACGAAAATTGGGACGGGCGGCTCTTCAGGGAGCGAGTATCTTCGAAAAGCGGCCGAAAACAATCGGGTATTCGGAGACCTCGTAAATCTGTCCACGTTTTTTATTCCACGTTCAGAACTTCCGCGGCTTCCAGAGGAGTTATCGACCCAGCTCGGATTCTACTGGCGCCCCGATCAGGGATAAAAACGGGGAAAGAATCTAGACCAGCGAAACGGTGCTAACCAATCAAAGGAAGGGATAGCACTAGGTTTTCCGCTTGGGACCAATTGATTTCTTCGATGTTGGATTTGGAAGCGCACAACTGTTCGAGAATGGCTGCTTGAGCCCGGCCCATCTCCTGCACTTCTTGGTACGGGACGCGGTTAAAGGAGACCAGTGAATAGCGTGGAATAAATCGATCTGGGAAGCGCTGCTCTAATTCGAGGCCTACGCGCCGGCGAAACTGGAAGCCTTCATCGGCCACCAAGTCCCGCATTTCTATGTAGTTCTCCAATGCCATGTCTGCAATGGCGTTGGCGTTAGGTATGCGCTCGGCCTCAAACGCCGACAAGAGCTCGGGCCAGGCGGTCTCAGGATTCGAATCGAGCATGCTGGCCAGTACCGACACATCCTCAAATGCGCAATTCATGCCCTGCCCGAAAAAGGGCACAACCGCATGTGCTGCATCGCCTAAGATGAGGGAATTGCCGAATTGTGTCCAAGACGAACAACGAATGGTGCCAAGCATACCGGTTGGATTACCAAAGAAATCCCCCTGGAGGTTGGGCAGAAGCGGCACGGCGTCGGGAAACTGAGTTTCGAAGAAGGCCTGAACGGTGCCGGGGTCATTTAGCTGATTAAAACCTGGGTCTCCGTCCAGCGGCAGAAATAAGGTACAGGTAAAGGAGTTGTCAAGGTTGGGAAGAGCAATGAGCATGTACGTGCCGCGTGGCCAGATGTGCAGCGCATCGTGAGGCATGGCGAAGTCCCCGCTTTCAAGAGCCGGCATTTCTAATTCTTTGTAGCCGTGCTCTAGCATTTCGCGGCTAAATACATCTTTAGACTCAAGGCCCAGGCTTGCCCTGACGGCCGATCCCGCTCCGTCGGCGCCGAACAAGAGGTCATACTCTACGCGTTGAATTGGCTCGCCATCTGGCTGGAATTCAACTACTTGGGTACCAGGGGAAACCGAGAGAACCGACGAATTGAAATAAAGGGAAATGTGCGGGTGCTTCCCTGCGGCCTGCAACAGCAATCTGTTTAATCCAGGACGTGAAATGGAACGGATAAACTCATTTGGGTCGCTACTGTAGGGTAAGCGCTTGGTAGACCCGTCCACACCGTGTATGAGCCTGCCTCGCATGGGAATGGTCTGCTTCAGGGCTTCATTCCTAAGTCCAGCTATGGACAAAGCATGGAGTCCTCTTTCCGACAGCGCCAGGTTTATGGAGCGTCCGCCCGCCGCCGCTTCACTTCGAAGATCAGCTCGTTTCTCAATCACAGTCACTTTGTAGCCTCGTTCCGCCAGAACGAGGGCCAACAAGGCGCCAGCCAGACCACCCCCAGCAATTACTGCATGCAAATTTGTGGATTTCATGGTCGAGAGCCGATTTAAGATGGATTTAGGGCCCGCTTGAGGCGTTCTACAAAGAGAAAGGCGTCCTGAAAGGAATTGTACAAGGGGACTGGCGCGAGCC
>JABMOI010000069.1 GCA_013204185.1 bacterium
ATTTCCGGACGAGGCGTTTTTCTCAGTTTTAAACCAAACGCCATGTTGTCATACACCGAAAGATGTGGATAGAGAGCGTAATTCTGAAAGACCATGGCAATGTCCCTATCCTTCGGAGAGACGTCGTTAACCAACCGATCATCAATAAACATGGATCCTTCTGAAATGGACTCAAGTCCTGCAATCATGCGAAGGGTCGTGCTTTTGCCGCAACCAGACGGCCCGACGAGTACGATGAATTCGCCTTCCTGTACCGCCAAGTCGAGGCCTTGCACGGCGACCACATCGTGGTCATAAACTTTTCGAATACCCTCAAGGCGAAGTCGGTCCATAGTCGTTTTGGGAAAGTATGTATTTACACAGTTAAGTGGTTTTCGAGCGCAGCTACCAAATCGTCCTTCACTATGGAGGCGCCACAAATACGGCTGTCTGCACCAGCATATGGAATGATTAGATGTTCACCCCAAACAAAATTGGCGCAGGAAAAGATCACGTTGTCGACCCCCAGATCTGGATCGCCCACTTGTTCATTCGGATGCGTAGGACGCATAATGGGCTCTATTCTGCTTTGAACAATCGAGGTTTGGTTGAAGTCGAGTAGGGCTGCAGCCAAATCGTATTCCCTCGTTCCGTCGAATGCCCGGTTTCCTTGATGATACATCATCAAAAACTTTCCCCCTCCTAGGGCAATGGGGGGGCCTGCTGCGCCGATCCAAGACGTCTTAAACTCCTTGTAGGTATATGAACTCATCATCACCCCTGTCGAGACCCAGGGCCCTTCGGGGGCACTAGAAGAAGCTAGATGAATGGCCATGGCGTCTTTTCCATCCATGGGTCGGTGCATCAGGATCCATTTCCCATCGACTTGTTCGGGAAACAGGGTAGCATTTTTGTTGGGCAGGTCGTTTACATCCCCTTGAACGGGGCCGTGAATATCCCAGTGGATGAAATCAGTGGTGGTGGCTAGGCAAATATGGGTTTTGCCGATATCGGGTAGACCCGAAGGCGGATGGAAGTAGTGCCCCGTATAATGCAGAAAATACGCATCCCCGACCTTCGTACATCTAGGGTCCTCGATACCGAGATTGTGAAACGGCTCCGTAGGAGTCATAATTGGTTCTGGATGACGATAGACCAACTCCAGACCAGGGGTGAAAACCGCCATTCCTAAGTAAGACGGGGCCATTTCCGTAGTGGGGTCGATCTCGCCCTGTGCTCGGTACAATAACACGCACGCACCGCCAGCATCCCAAAGTTTGTTTTGTTGCTCTGGATCAAGATTCCAAACCTTAAAGAGGGCTTCCATTTCCTCGCTGCCCTCGATCAAGGCGGACCCAGCGTTCAGAACAACTCGGCTCTCCCAATAGTGATCGGCAATGGGTTCGAGTATTGGACGGCCTTCATAAAGACGTTCAGGCGTGAGGGGTGGTTTGGCTAGAATGGTCCTTTTTACCTGGGAAGACGCCCCATTGTTATGCTGAATATGCGGATTCAATTTGATTGACCACTCAAATGATCTAGAACAGATGACAAAGGAGCACTCGCATGGCCGATTACCAGATCTGCGGCGCCATAATAGATGTGAAGTGTATCCCCGACGAGGGTAGCACCCTGCGGAAATACCACGTTGTTGACATCGCCAACCCGTTCGTAGTTTGTTTCTGGCGACATTACGGGCCCCACAGAGCGCGCGATCACTTTTTTGGGATCATCCAGATCCAACAAGGCGAGCCCGACGCGATACACGTGCTGATCGTCCACGGCATGATAAATAATCAACCATCCTTCATCCGTTTCTATGGGGGTAGGACCGGCACCAATCTTTTTGGACTCCCAGTCCTGCTGCGGCCGCATGACCACGCAGTCCTCGAGAGCGCTGAGATGTTCTTTCCAGACACGCTCCGGAGGGTTGTACAGTTGCTCCAGATCGTCGAAATAAATCAACTGAATGTTCGGAACGATCCGGTGCAGCATGGCAATGCGCCCGCCGATTCTCCGAGGAAAGATGACCGTATCCTTCGATGGAACGGGGGGGCCAATATTCCCTAGCTTTTTAACCGTTGAAAAATCTTCGGTCGTTG
The DNA here is from genome assembly GCA_013204185.1 of bacterium. Classification (GTDB taxonomy): domain Bacteria; phylum Bacteroidota; class Rhodothermia; order Rhodothermales; family UBA10348; genus UBA10348. The sequence continues at coordinate 2,082 of JABMOI010000069.1, forward strand.
CCAGTGCAATCAGAATTTTTGTTGGCACTTCATAGGCGGGGGAGTCCAGTGCTGTATACGTAATGAGAAACGTGTCGTCTATTTTGGAAATCCGAGGATCCTCGACCCCATATCTATCCTGACCTGAACCGGGAGTAATAAACGGATCTAGCCGCCAATCAAAGTGAACGCCATCTCTGCTAGAAGCGTAGCCGATTGAAGAAACGTAGTTGTCAAATCCAGTTAGCTGAACTTTAGACGTGGGGTCAACGAGGTCGAATCGCGAGTAACCGGTGGGAATAGCCCGAAATAACATGTGAGTGATTCCATTTTCGAACCAAATCCCCGGATTGAAAACCGCTCCGGACGCCCAAGGAATGCTGATATCCGGCACCAAAATGGGACCGGCTGATCTCTGAAAAAGTGAAGTTGTCATTGTTGGTTTTAAATTCCATTCGCCAGAAACTGATCGAGATCTACACTCTCGTAAATCATGGATTTCTGGTCTGTCAGATTGAGTATCAATCCGAGTCGCTGTTCTTTGGCGCCCGCCCCAATGGTGAACACCCGGTAGCTATAGTCTTTTCCGACCTTTGTAACCAGTTGAACTGCGCCACCTTTTGCGCTCATCCACTCTCTGGCAACAGGGTTGTTTTCTATTTCTAATATGGTAAATACCGCTTCGATAGTGGATTCTGCTCCTGCATTTCGGTTTATAACCCCGCCGGGTCCTATGCCATCGTAGCCGCGGCCCGTCGCCGGGTCATACATTTTTTCCCCTGCCACGTTATTGCCCGTAAACCAGCTCGCGGCGAGGCCTGCCATGACGGCATATTTTCGATCTGACGTAGCCTCAGATAACTTTACCAATCCGACCGCAATGGCTCTGGTTGCATACGCAATCTGTTCAAATTCGCGCTCGTTGTTGGGGTTGTCAAAAGGGATGGAGTGCAAAAATCCGTAAACCAAAAGCCGTGCATAGAAATTATCCGCCTCGAAAATGGCGCTCGCCGGGCGACCCGCTTCGGATACTGCCATGGTTTGCGAATTCCCCCATCCGTGCCAGATTTCTTGCCAAGACGCATGCGAACCATACGGAAAGACGCTCAATGAGCCATATTGCATGGTCGCCACACCGTCCGAGAACCGGTCAATCATTTCCTGAACCACGCCGTCAGGGTAGGCCCGATTCAGAGAAATGAGCCCCAGGAGGAGTTCGCTGGTCGCATCAGATGCCGTCTCATCCACAAGCCAGAGGGGATACCTCCGGCCCCCTATCACGGTATACGTTCCATACTTGGAAAGATATTGCTGCAGATACGGGTACGTGAGCCTAATGCGGGTTTCGCACAGTTTAGAGAGGGTCGGGTCCGATGCCTCGAAGACCTGGGCGCATACACCCAAGGCCCAAACCCCTCTACCAGCCCACCATTGAAACGCATCGGCGCGACTATTTTGGTGTGTCGTATTGATGGTAAGCGCGTTGTCAAAAATAAAATTGTAAAACAAGCCGTCGGAGCGCTGCATTTTCATTACAAATCGAATGAGTTGCTTGGCCTTGTCTGCGGAACCGGAATCGCCTGTCAGCTCAAAATGACGCAGATACACCACCGCCGCACGCGCAGCATCGTCGAGGGCCGCTATCCCTTCATCTTCGTCGCCAACCCAACCGTAATTCGGCGCCTCAGAATAGATATGGACAAATCGATAGGTCACCTCATTTTGGGTGACCGTTTCTCCAAGACTATCCAAGTGCTTCAGGTTAAACTGCGAAGCCGAAGTCTCGGAGTCAGGATCTTGCGAATCGCACCCCGGAAAAGTGAGGCCACAGAAAAGCATGATCAGCAAAAAGGGGACTCCAATGTTGAACCCCGCACGCATGTAAGTCTGAGATTTCATAGGAGTCTAGCCCTTTAAACCAGTGGAGGCCAAGCTGGAGATGAAGTGTTTTTGGAAATACAGATAAGCCACAACGATGGGGATCCCGAGCAACACGGCGGCTGCCAGTTGAGGCCCCAGTTTGCTTTGAGCGCCTCCACCTACGGAAAACAGGGCAACCATCTGGGGCATGGTCATCCATTCCTCTTGTCTAATAACCATCATCGGCCATAAAACTTCGTTCCAACTGCCAATAAAAACGAGAATGCCCGCCGTCACAATGGCGGGAATAGAGAGCGGCCACACGATGGTAAATAATATCCGCCACTCGCTACATCCGTCAATGCGAGCCGCCTCTAAAATGTCTGTTGGAAGCGTTAGAAAGCTCTGGCGCAAAATCAATATGGCGGTTGCATTCATCATGAACGGGACAATTAAGCCAATCAGGGAGTCCGTCCATCCAAGCGATACGACAAGCGTGTACAGCGGAATTAACATCACCATGAACGGGACCATCATGGTGAAAAGAATGATGTTGAAGGCGGTTTCACGTCCCTTCCATTTGAGCTTGGCGAGTGCGTACGCCGTGGTTGTACCAAAAAAGAGGACGGAGCAAGTAACCGAAGCGACCACGATAAGGCTGTTTAAAAAGGCCCGCCCGATCGGAATGGTTTCGAACACCATTCGATAGCTGTCCAGGGACCACACCGACGGAAATGGCGCTAACGAGCCAATTTCAACCTCGGGTTTGAAGGTCGCCAGAACCATCCACACAAATGGATAGGCAAAGGCTATCAAACCGATAAAAAGCGCGATATAACCGAGTGTTTTCTTCACGAAGGGGTTAGGCTGAAATCATGGTAGTGAGTGGACATGGGGTAGCTTAGTAAGTCGTTCTTTTTAATAAATGTCTTCCTCCACGAACCGGCGCTGAAGCAGCACAACGATCAAGATGATCAGTGCAAAAAAGAGTCCGAGCGCCGCCGCATACCCCATATGACCGAAGTAAAAGGCCTGATTGTAGATATACAGAAGCGCTGTCAAGGTGCTGTTTAGAGGTCCGCCGCCGGTCAGGATATAGGGCTCAATAAAGAGCGAAAAACCGCCAATGGTAGACAACACAACCACCGTTACCATCATAGGATTCAGCAGAGGAATAGTCACGCGGGTCCAGCGCTGCCAGGTGGTAGCGCCTTCCAAAAAGGCGACCTCGTACATAGATGCAGGAATATTCTGTAGTCCCACCAAAAACAGGATGATATAGAAGCCGACATTTTTCCACGTTGCCATGAGCGCAATGGTGGGCATGGCCCATTCGGGAGATACCAACCACGGAATTCGTTCGCCGCCCAGCGCAGAAAGTACACTGTTGATGTACCCCGTCTCAAAGGCAAATAACTGCTGAAAAAGGATGGCAATCACGACGCCCGAGACGACCACTGGCAAAAAATAAATGGTTCGAAAAAACGAACGGCCTTTCAATTTGGAATTCAGGAGCTCTGCAAAAAACAAAGACACGAATATCTGAAGCGGGATATGAATGACGAGAAATAGACCCGTGTTGAGCAGGGCTCGAAAAAACAAATCGTCATGGAATAGGCGGGTAAAGTTTTTGAGTCCTACAAATTCCATGGGGGTCACAATATCCCATCGATGAAATACCAAGACCATCGCAAAGAGGAGCGGGTATCCAAAAAAGATGGCAAGGTGCACGAAATAGGGTGCCGCCATGACATAGCCTATGCGTTGCCCGAGTCCAGCCCCACTCCCGTTCGATTTTGATCGTTTCCAGTTCATTTATTCCACTCCTGGATGACCCGAATTCTGGCAATAGCCCTGCGTGTGGCCTCGGATGGCGAGCGAATTCCGTAAACGGAAGCAGCTTCAAATTGCTGGGCGATGGCATCGAGCAGTTCTGCAAATCCTGGAACGCCCTCCACCCCCGTGGTCAGCGGGACTTGGTCCGCAAAGGGAATAAGCTTGGGGTTTTCCAAGAAAAACGCCGTAAACAAGGAGTCGTGCGTAAGATTTCGCCTTATGGGTATTTGAGTGGCTAGTTCTAGAAGCAAAAGATCCGCATCTTTAGAGACTAAATACTTGGCAAAAGCCCACGTTTCCTTCGGGTATTTCGTGTTGGAGAAAATAGTGATGTTCTTGTAATCGCCGTACGTGTGGACGTCGCCCTGCAATCCGTCGGGTACGGGAAGAGGTGCATAAGCGTATTCGAGGTCTGGCGGGGCGTTCTCTTGGAGCCATGCAATATTCCACGGACCCACAAATTCCGTTGCTATCTGTTCTGACACAAAAGCATTGCCCTGAAACTTGGTTTTGGGGAAAAAATTCCGCCGATAGAGTTCTCCAAAAAATTCAAATACGGCATTGGAAGTGAGTGTATCTATGGCTACTTCACCGTTTTCAAACAGCGGAGACCCATGTGTCCCACCGAGATAGAAGGAATAATAATCAAAGAACCGCTCGTGCCATATGGGTTGAATATTGCGATATCCAATCCAGCGATCAAAGCGTCCATCTCCGTTTAAATCCTTAGATATGCGCTCGGCGGCCGTCAGGAACTCACTATAGGTCCTAGGCGGTGTAGCAAATCCGGCTTCCTCGAAGAGGCGAACATTGTATTGCATGAGAATTGGATTGGACTTCCACGGAAGCTGGTAGAAATGACCATCCTCGGCTTTAAAACGGTCATGCAATGTTGGCGGAACTCGGCTTTGGAGAAGCGAATCAAAATCAGCGAAGGAATCTAGGGCGAGTACTCCCCCGGCCTTTATAAAAGCGCTTACCACGCCCGGCCAAATATTGGAGCAAAGGTCTGGAGTGGTTCCCGCAGCTACGGCTGCCAATAACACCTCTTCGCTGGACTGCCCGGCTGGAAGAGGTTGAACCGTGACCTGAATGTTTGGATGACTGAGGTTCCAGGCGTCCACAAGTCGAGTGGCCAACAGGCGTTCTTGCGGGTTCTGGGAAGACCAATAGGTGAGTTGAACAATGTCGTCTGATGCTGAGCCCGAATCAGAATTCGGACCGCAACCCATAAAAGCCACAGCCACAACACTCCAAAAAACAATTTTACTTCTTTTAAACATGGGGCTCTGAATGGGGCACCGGATTCGATATGGCTGGCAATTTCATTAAAATGGCAATTTCATTAAAATGGCAATTTCATTAAAATGATAGGGCCAGACCAATCACGTGGATGCCACCAAGGCGTCCTGCCGCGCGATAGGCGTAATCCAGTTTTGCGGTCGATTTATCAAACAGCACTTGGTGAATCCCAACTCCAGCTGAAAAGCCCCCTTCCCGTTCTTCAAGAAAAAGAGACTGGAATCCGGTCCGTAGGAATACGCTACTCTGAAATCCATATTCCATGCCCACATTAACACTTTCGTTATTAGAGCTCGGATGTAGGGCATCTACATTTATTGTGAGTTGATGCATCCGGGTGAAGATAGGCCGACTCGAAATTCCAAATTGAAAGTTAAGGGGAAGCTTGAACGAATCAAGTTCGTAATTGGCTGGGACGGCGTTATTATTTCCTAGATGTCGCGGATCTGGATCGACGAACGTGCGAACGTCTCGCCCGCTCATCTGCATATCGGTTCCAAAATTGAAAATGGCTGCGCCAATGGTCAAGTTTCCAAAAAAATCGGTCCTAAACTGGGTCCCTAAGTCGATTGCGAAGGCGCTCGCGGTCGAATTCCAAATCCGTTGAGAAACATATTTTACAGTTCCGCCGACCGCGAATCTGTCGGTAACCTTTCGGCTGTACGTGACAGCAGCAGCCATGTCGGCTGCGTCAAAAAACTCGCCCGTACCGTCTTGCCGGTCTTCCGTTCGGACTAGCATTTCAGGCACCCCGAGGCGAGTCAAAGAGAAGCCCAACGAACCTTTGGAGCCCATATTAAGACCGACCCCGATGTAGTCGAAATTGATGTTTGCCAGCCATTCGCTGTGGGTGACGAAAATTTCTGTACCACTCACTTCTGCGAGCCCGGCTGGATTCCAGTACAAGGCGGAAATGTCGTTTGCGGCGGCCACAAAGGCTCCTCCTTGACCTAGGGCACGCGGCCCAACACCAATTTGAAGAAAATCTCCAACTGTAGTGCCAACTTTCGAAACGCCCTGACCCAAACTCGTAAAGGGAAAGCCTATTGAAACCGCTACAACCAATGCGAATAGGGCCTTCTTGCGTATTTGGAGTAAGTTTTTCATTTGATTACCGCAAATCGGCCTATTTTTTCACCTATTCCCGGAGCTTCCACATGGTAGATATAGATGCCGTACGCGATGTTCATACCGTCTCTAGACACCAAATCCCAAGATTCCTGACCATCATCTCCCGTAGAATCATGGTGGAGCGTCTGTACCAGCTGACCGGTCGTTGTATAAATTCGGATCGTGCACTCGGGCGGGAGATTCATAAAGAACAGACGTCGTTCTCCACGGCCTGCCCGGAAAGCATTCGATGGTTCAAACGTGCTAGTGGCCACATATGGGTTAGGAACGACAATTATCTTGTCTAGATCTTTTTTGGCCTGCTCATTTGAAAACGAGGGGGGCAAGAGCGTGAATGTCGCTTTATCGCCGGTCTGAAAAGGTTTGCTTGTTCTGAATCGCAACGTCGTGTCAAATTCAGGCAGAACAACTGGGGTGTCAGGTTCAAGCTGCGGGTCGGGTGGGACCAATCGGATAGTCCAACTGGCTTTCCAAGCCCCACCCGCAAAAGTAGGCTCCAGATCCGGCGCCAGCCCAGAAACAAGGACGATGAGCTCACCGTGATCATAAGCGCCGTTGACGAGATCAATCTTGTCTTCTAGAATAATGAAAGGTTGCCGTTTCCCTGTCGTCAGGTTATCAATGTAGAAAGGTGCAGGAATCTCGCGCATGCCGAATCCTAGCCGAAGCGATGTGCTGGATATGGCTTCCGTAAAATGAATGGCAAAGTCGGCGGGAACGGGAATAAACCGGCTGGATACGGCCGCGATCACCGACGCCGGGCGCACTGACGGTACGAACGTTCCAATATCCCCAATGAACTGAACCGTTGAGTCGATAATGGCTACCGTGGTTGGAGCAAGAATGTTAACTAGGAACCCTTCTACTGGAGGTATTTCTCTTTTCCCGTCCGATAAAACATTTTCCTCAAGAATCGCTCCTGATGTGATATTCGTTAGTTTGTACGACACGTTGGGCGCGTTTTGCCAAATGGAAGAATTCCCAAATGTGAGCTCATATGAAGCGTTGCTTTGAATCGCGGAGGGGGAAGTAATTTCCACCTCTACCGATCCGGTGCCCTTAACATCCAGCGTGAGCGACTCGAGCGAGGGCGCTACATATCCCGCAGCTGGAGCCCTCGGGGTCACAACAGCAGTGTTGATATCGGCCACGATGTTACCTGCCACATCGTTCTTAATCACAGCAGAAGTCAAACTGGGCGACAATCCTCTGGTCGAGCCATCTGGATTGGTTGTTACTGCTCCTTTGGTGTCTTTGGATAGAAACCCCCGATCGTAGGCTACTATGGCATAATAATAGGTCTGACCGTTGGTGACATTTCGATCGATAAAGCTGTGCCGGATTCCGCTGTCTGTTCCCATATTGAACCTGACCCCGTTTACCGAAACAGGGTGGGGTCCTCGAAGGCCATTGACCAAGTCGAATTGGGCAATTGGTTTTTGATAAATATTATTCCCGAAAGAGTCTGTAATAGTCAGATTTTCCTCGAAATTGGGCTCAGTAGACCGATATACCAAGTAGCCCTCAAAATCAAATTCCCGTAAAAAAGGGTCGAACGATTTTTCGGCGCTGTCATCCCACGTAAGCGAAACCTGACCATCTCCTGCTACCGCTTTCACCGTTGGTTTATTAGGAGGCCGGGCAAACTGATAGTCAGAATTATAAATTTGTTGAACCGTTTCCTTTTTCCGGGCCAGTGAGGAGTTTTCGATTTGACGAGGGTCACTGAAGTCTTTGTCAGCAAAAAGAAGCGCCATTGAAAAGCGCTCTGTCTGGCCTGCTGCCAAGGGAAACGAGCCGGAGGAGAAGAACATACCCAGATTTCTTCCTCCTTCTAAGACGATATCTTCCAAGGGAGGAAGAGCGCGGGAGAAGATGTTGTAATTTTCCTCATCATTTGTCAGCTCATAGTCGTGCACGTTAAAGATCGAGAACCCAGTCAGTCCGATTTGATCTGATTCGTCTTTGTCGAGCGCGTCAAAATTTGGTTCACCTGCGGTTGGGACCCCGTCCCCTTCACCGACATCTCGACCAGGATAGTTGGGAGCTGTTGGGCCTAAGCCGTCCGAGCCAATATCATCGTTCAATGGTTCGTCTACCTCCCATTCGCCAGAACCATTTAAGTCCTGAAATCCAAGCCAGTCCATTTCTTCATCGCCTGTCCACCACCGACCGGCCAGAAAAGCAGGACGTTCCTCTAGACCTCTATAAAAAGCTTCAAACTTGGTCAGGTTGTAGTTTGACATCACATACGCCCGAATTGCATCTTGGCCCACAATCAATTGTCCGGGCCCGCTATCGCGTCGCTCATTAGTGATTCCGTCTTCATCGTTGTCTAAAAGGTCGGTATGATTGCCCGGAGATTCCAAGAACGCATACCCTGCCGTCCCAACGGGTCCCCATCTTCCGGGCGTTCCAATTCCATCGTAGTCCCACGAAAAGGCCAAGTCTAGTTTTGTGCTGTATGCGCCCTCGTCGTCACCGGAGTCATCCGTCCCCCCTGTTCCCCAATCGATATATTGTGAAAAATAGACATCATCATAGTTGACTTCGCATTCATTGGTAATCTCATAAAGCCAAAAAATCACATCCTGCGCAAGAGGATGGTTCCACTGAAAGGCTCGAACTGCAACCTCCAAACCTAGGCCGCCCCTCGATTCGTCGCCGGGGCAGGGATAAAATCGATGAGGCTCGAGGGTCCACTCCCGGTCCGGGCTGTCGTCAAAAACGAAATAGGTTTCCACATCGGCGTTCTGAACACCCTTCCCAAAAAAACCATTCCATTGTCCGGCCCAATCTATAGGTCGGTCTGGCCACTCTGATGGCCAGGTGACGGGATCGTCACTTCGGGCCGGGGACTCCTGTCTTGGATTGGAATAACCTGGGACCGGACCCCAGCCCCAAGGCTCTTTCCCTACTGGGTCCCTGTCTATGAATTCCCGATAGTTTGTGCTGACTGGTTTAATGACATCCCCGTTCGCGTCTTTTGTCTTTACAGAGACGATAAAGGCGATCCCATCCACATAGGAGTGACCGCTTCCTTTTGGCCATTCTCCGGAAGGTTGATCGGGCCAGCGCCCAATTTCGCCATGATTGGCAAATAACGTTCGTACCCTATTGCCATCAAGAACCCCCCACTGAGTCAATCTCGTGTTCCCATAATTGGGATCGGGCACTCGCTGTCCGAGGCTCGGTGTGGCCACTGCGACCATTCCAATCAGGAGTAGGGCAAAACTTTTCATGAACAGGTAACAAATTTAGAAGCTGAAAGAAAGGCCCAGGGTCACTTGTCTAGGTGACGAATAATAATTCGGGCGTTCGAAATACTCTTCTTTCGTGTTCAGCCCCTGAGGTTGCCCTTGAAGAAACTGAAGATTGGGAAAAGCTCTACCCGTATCCGAGTACACACTGTGCTCATCGCGTCTGTCGAGCAAATTGAACACGCGTGTAAATAATTCAACCGATTTGCCTCGGATAGTGATACTCTTAGTCGCATATAAGCTGAATGAAACGGTACCCCGACGACGTCCCGAGTTTTCAATCCCGATTCGTTCATCGGCTAGCGAAGGCGTATATGGAAGGCCTGAGCCCAAATGCCCAACAATCGTAGCTATCCAATTGCCTGGTTTTCCAAACGTGAAGGTGGTGTTGAGCTGATTCCGACGATCCCAGTCTAGAGGAACCAGTTGTTTCTCAGGCTCTATGCCTGCCTGTTCATCCAATAATGAAGACCGTGGGTCGCTTGCGTTGCCTTGGGCCACTTGAAACGTATAATCAATTTTGAGTCCAAATCCATCCTTCAAGCGCCTTTCAAGAGAGAGTATAAACCCTTTTACTTGACCGTAGTCACGGTTTACAAATCGGCCGTATTTTTCCAGTTGAAACGCCTCGTCGAAACCGGGCGAAATTACTTCCAAACGAGTACCCAGCAGGTTTTCGATGTCTTTGAAATAGACGGTCATATTTACGCCAATAACATCTGAAAGGGCCTGTTGAAGTCCGATTTCGTAGGCTACAGTTAGTTGCGGCTTCAAATCGGCGTATCCAAATGCACGATTTAGCCCCTCTTCTGGGTCGAAAATGTAGTCGGGGTTGCTGAACAAGAATTCAAATGGTGGCATCTGAAAGAAATGCCCATAAGCTACGTGGACAACGCCGCTTTCCGACAAGGGGTATGCTAGGCCGACGCGCGGAGAAAGTTGATATTTTGCCGATGATGGTAGTCTCGGCGAGGTCCTTGGGCGTCCGAAGTCTTCCAATACTTCACTCCGGCCATCAAAATAATCAAACCTGAGGCCCACATTTACCACCATGAACTCAAATTCCATTTTGTCCTGTATATAGACCCCTGCTTCAATTGGGCTTTCGTTGTACAAAACGTGGTCCGGAGTGCCAGAAATGGGCACAGACGGGGAGAATCCAGTACTCGAGTTGTTTTTAACTTCAAAATCGTCGAGGAACAGCTTGTGGCGCTTGAACTCAGCACCCGTTTTGATCATGTGCTGTCTCGATACTTGGTTAGTATAATCCAGTCTTCCCACAAAAGTATTCGTCTTTCGCTCAAAATGCCCCATGTTGGCGCCACCTCTAAAAAACGAAAAATTTCCGCCCAATTGTCTTAGTGAACTGTCATCTGGGTAGCGAGCGTCCAGCGGATCCTCGTAAACATAGGATGAAACCCTGTTGGCAAAAAGGGCAACTTTTGCGTCAAAAAAGCTGGACGTACCAAAAAGATGGGTATATGTCGTGGTCCATGACTCGGAATCGCCGTACGTGGTCGGAACTCCGTCCGGATTCAACTGAAAATTGTGGTCATAGTCCTGCCCCTTGTCTCGTTGAATCAGCAGGTTAGTGGACAATTTGTTTTGGCCATATATCCTAGCAGTAAGCTTCATTTGGCCTGTTATTTGTTCGTTCCAATTCATCGAAGTAAACGAACTATCACCAAAGGCTGGAACGTATACGTCACGCCCATCATACTGGACGATTTGCCCTGTTGGCACATTTGTACTAACTGGTCTTACGACTCTTTGTCCGTATAAATACCCTTCGTTTGCAGCCCTACGGCCAGATGCGAAAAACGTCAACCACTTTTTTGCGCCGGGAATGGGTCCACTAAACGATGCTTGGAGTTCATTTGAGGACGTGGGAGAGAGTTGGGTGATCCGGGGATATAATTTTGTATCTGTAGTCAGGTAGTCCCCCATGGACGCACTGAAAGATCCTTCGTATTTCTGACCCCCGTCCTTCGTCACGATGTTGACCACACCCGACTGGGCCTGTCCGAACTCAGCGTTGAAAGTCCCGCTGATAATCTCGACCTCTTGGATCGCATTGTTTTCAATTTGGAAAGCAAATGTTTGATCAAACACATCATTGATTGGAATCCCATCTACCATGTAAGACACTTCTCCTGCACGGCCACCTCGAAAATGGCCGTCTACAACGCCAGCCTGCAGATTGATTACATCTGAAAAGTTCAGAACGGGAAGCAGTTTGAGATCGTCCGCAGATATGGAGGTCGAAGACGACGTTAGGTCTCGCTGCACTATCGGGCGCTCGGCTACGATTACAATCTCTTCTCCTGCAATGATTTCGACAGAAAGCGTGAAGCTAAGATCGGTCGTTTTACCAATCTGGACCCGTACGTTCTCCACAGTGACGGGCGTAAATCCGATGTAGGATGCTCGAACACTGTACGTCCCAGGTTTAACATTGAGGATATAAAAGTAGCCGTCGAGATCTGTCGTTGATCCTTGCAGAAGAGAAGGGATAAAAACGTTCACACCCGGCAATGATTCTCCAGTCGAGGCATCGACTACTGTCCCTGCAATTTTTCCGCTGGTCTGAGCCATTGCAGGGAAAACCAGAATCAAGAAAAATGATAAAAACACGAGCCTTGCCGGTATCACTAAATACCAAGTCACTCGAATTGGGTGGTTCAACACGGTTAAATCCGTTATTTCGTTAATCGTGGGGCGGCGGGAAATCCTTTTCCTGCCGCCCACATCAGTCAGATCTATTTGAGAAGAACCATGCGCTGTGTGATCATTCGACCATTCACTTTGAGCGCATACAAATACACGCCGCTGGTATAGTTCGAAGCGTCAAACGTAACCGTATGGCGACCTGAAACCAACGAACTGCCATTTACCAGCGACGTAACCCATTGACCCAAAACATTGTAAACGTCTAGCGTGACGTTACTCTGGTCTTTAAGGTCGAACGTAATCGTCGTGACAGGATTGAACGGATTGGGATAGTTCTGGTGAAGCACAAACGTTTCCGGTAGTTCTTCGCCATCGAGTTCGAAGTCGATCGATGTAGCGAGTGCGCTTCCACCCAAGGCTCCGATATACACATCATCCCAATAGGTAACACCGCTAAACGCGTGGTAGTAACGGAGCCTCATTTCTGTAGCAACGGCATTCGCTGGCGGATAGGCCACAACGGCATATTGTTTCCAGCCACTGGACGCTGTTTGAACCAAACGTGGAATAAGGTGCTCGTTGTTGCCTTGATCGAGCGTCACATCCACGCCCCCAACTTCTCCAAATCCCGCAGCACCGCCTGTGGTGTTTTCGTACCAAAGCGCCGACATGCCCAGTTGATTCTGGCCGGTACCAATCGTGGTCGGGCTAGCATTGTTTTCATGCTTGACCCAGTAACTGAATAGTACGGGAGTACCAGCCGTAACTGGTACGCGCTGCGAAATGGCAGGCGTTTCGTTTGAATTAACGCCGTTAGCCTCAATTCGAAGGCTGTTTACGCCCGAATGTGCCTGCGCGTCGGATACCGTCATGAAATGGGACTGCGCAGC
>JABMOI010000070.1 GCA_013204185.1 bacterium
AGGCCAGGGCACCTCATTTTTCCTGAGATTCTGAATTTGTCATATTTCTTAAAAAGCAGTACCTTTGCGTGCTGAAAAAATGCGGATGTGGCGGAATTGGCAGACGCGCTAGACTTAGGATCTAGTACCTTAACGGGTGTGAGGGTTCGAGTCCCTCCTTTCGCACAAAACGTCGACTACTTTTGAAGTGGTCGGCGTTTTTTTGTGCCTGAATATTTTGTGGCTAAAATATTTGGGCCCTAACAAACTAGGTCACCCGCTAGTTTATCATTTGAGAATAGTCGGACAAGTGCGCCGGATCCATTTTCGAAAGTGCATCAAACGCTTGAGTTGCTTGTTGCGACGAACGAAATACGTTAGCCACTTCTAGGTACTTCGCAGAAAAGAATTGGTCCAGGTAATAAGCTCGGCTTACCTCCTCTCGGAGCCCTACCAATGATTGAATTAAGGCTAGCATCTTGGTCCTCGCCTCATCCGGATCCTTCACAAAGTGATCGAGCACGCCATAATGGTAGTCAAAATAGAGGTTTCGTAGCGTCCTATAGCGAGGGTCCATGATCTGTGAAATCAATTCGCCTTTGCTCTGATCCCCGCCGATGCTGGTCCATCCTGCCGCGCTTGAAGCCTGAGCTATTTCAGCAATACGCTGAGCTTTTTTGAATTGCTCCTGTCCTCCTTGCGAGTCAAACGTATCGTAATCAAAGCCCAGCATGATGTGAGCATAAAAATTGAGCACGCTCGTTAATGGATGATATCTATCTGGTTCGTAGATAAGCGGAGTCCCCTGGGAATACTCAAAAACGAGGCTTTCATCGCTTATTTGAAGCACATTGGACTGCTGCGCCGTGCCGAATATGGGCCGCCGCGATCCTATTACGAGACGCGCACGAAATCTGGTCAGCGAAGTGGCTTCCGAAAAAACAATTGAAACGGTGCAGTCAATACGCTCTTTTTCTTCGAAACGATCTTCGGTCCACTGGCGCTTATTGATGTATTCCGTTACCCGATCCTTCATCTCTTGAAGGAAAGAGTAATCGGTTCCTGAAAGCGCCTGGTAGTTCACTGTAACAATACAATTCAACTCTTGGGCGCTAGCTGTTGGTGCAGCCGCGAGCAGGCAAACGAGGCACAGAGCCCCCCATTTTGTAGTCATATCATCTTCCTTGATAACTGTGCGACTTGATACAGAAGGCGTGGGTTACGGTTTCCGGATGGATGGGTCAATCCGGTGAACGGGAAGAATTGGGGGTTGAAGGGTGTTTCAAATTAAGTGGATGGGGCCAGGGGTGATGGCATTATTGATAGGCAGCACATGCCTAACCGGTACGTTGCACGCTCAAATTAAGCCGGTCTCGACTTTTTCATTTCAGGATGAACTGTGGCTGGATGGATCTGAATCTGATTCAAGTGCTTGGCCTGCCGCCTTGTCGAGTACATCTGCATGGGGCTTTGTCGAAGTCCCTTTTGGCACACCTGAGCTTCAAGTTAGTTGGTTTGGGATCAACTTTCGCAGCTTGAAGCGCTCCGTGGGACTCGTTGTGAGTCGTTCGGGTTTTGACCAGTTGCATCAAACGGACGTGGGAGTATCTCTTGTGCACCTCCTACAAACAGCTTCCGCCGTTCGGTTACAGGTTGGCGCCAGTCACTTCAACTTGGGGAAACTCGATTCTAGAATCGAAGCGAATTGGCGTGCAGATTGGGTGTTGAAATCAAATCAGTTTATCACGTTTGAAGGTGGTGTTCGAAGACGAAGCGGAATTGGGAAGAAAGGACTAGGCCCCTCGGAGCTGTCTGTGCGGAGCCTAGTCAAGTTGAACCCATCCGTTTCTCTTTCTGCAACGCTCATTTCATCAGCCACGCACTCTCTACAGTTGGAAGCGGCCTTTGGGTACTCACTGGCGCAGTCCATTCAGTTTGATTTGGGTTTTGAAAGCAGCAGATCCATGATGTTTCTGGATCTGCTGTATAAATCACGCTCAATCCAGGCCGGCCTATATGTGTCATTCCACCCTGTTCTGGGGCGCTCTGTGGGGTCTTCTGTTCGGTGGGTTTTCGAATGAAAAGATGTGCTCCACCTACACTGAACTGGTGTTTCGCGGTTTTCGGGCTGGCACAGGGCTTTTTGTTGGTGCCAGGTTTTGCGCCAGTATTCGGTCAAAGTGCATCTGAAGACTCGACTGGGGCCTTTTTAGAGACCGCTGATTTTGAAGACGTTGCGGGCGAGGACCAGCTAACTGATGTGTGTGACCTGATATCCTGCCAAGAACGATCAACCAACGTTCGCTTTATGTGGGGAATGGATCAATACCTTGTGGATCCGACCGCGCCAAATAGCAGCCTCGGAGGTCCGCTTAGAACATGGCTGCGATTTGATTTGAGTCTTGGCCAAAAAGTTCAACTGGAAGGATTGGTATCTAAAGATGCCCACGAGCCGTTTTACTTCAAAACCCGAGAGCCCTGGCTATTTGCAGAGACAAAGCGTCTTGTCGTTTCACTAAATTTGAAGTCGGCCAGTGTCTTTGCTGGTGATTTTCGTGTTCTACACGGGATAGGACTCGTTTCCGGTTCGGGGTGGCGCCCCCTCACATCCATGACATCTCCCACACGCCTGCATGGAACTGGGGGGCGCGTTAAATCGGGCGTGTCTGGACCTGGATTGCCGACTAGAAGGGGTGTCGCTGTGCTCTGGGGTCTGAATAATCGTCTTAGATTTGGATTGTGGGGGTTTCGGCTTAACGCGACGGCCTCAACAATGCAGGGAGGCGATATTCAGGAAATCGTGAGGGTATCAGACATATCGTCAACGACCGTTTTTTCGTCGGAATCGGCTCTTTCTCGCCGGGGCCTGATAAAGAGTAGCGGTTTGGGATCGTTCATTAGCCTTGACTACGCCGCCGGAGTTACCAGTTTGTATTTCGAGCGGGTCACCCAGCGGCCGGAACAAGAGTCTCTAGTACCCAACACCCTTGAGCTCGCGTCATTGTTTACCAGAAATGAAGTTGGACGATTCTCAAGCTCAACCGAGGTCGCATTCATTGGTTTAGATGTAGCGGCTCTTACTACCAAGGTGCGCTTTATGGGAGCGGCGAAAGGCGAAGGAAGTAGCCAAGGAAATAGCGAGGTAAGCGGCGAAGTTGACTACCAGGGCACCAATACCTCTCCTTTTGGCCAACTACATCGTTTTTTTGCTACACCACATCTCTCACTCTCTGGTTTTTACCGGTCTAAACTGGCGAACCGATCCTCGTTTTCAATTGGGACTACCTTCAAGATTCAAGGCAGCTACAGCGAGTTGGACAAGCGGAAAAGCCTTGGCTTTAAGGCCTACTACGAAACTCAGATAGTGCCCTCAACTCGTCTCTCTTCCCTTCTCAAACACACACTCACAACTCAGATGAACCCCGTGGTAATCACCACTGAAACGGCAAGGACCCCATCGCTAAGAAAGCAATCTTCCATTCAAGTGAAAATACGAAATGCCGCGGGCGGGCCTTTTGTGATACAGGCTTGGGTCGCTTTGGCATGGCGTGATGAGCTGCGCGACAATTTGGTGGCAGCTGGAGGCACATTCAACACCCGACGCTCTTCATGGAATGCAAGCGTTTCCCTTGCCATCGGTCATCAACATATTGCAGAATCCGCCAGCATTCCGGTCTACTTTTCGGATACTTACGTCTTGGGACGCTTTCCTGTGGCCTCCGCATTCTCATCTTTCACGTCTGCCTCCATCAGTTTCAGCTATTCTTGGGGCAATTCTTATCTGGAAATGCGCTTCAAGGAGGTAACTCACCCAATTACAAAACCATCGGATACCGCATTAAAGCAGCTTGTTCAATTCCAGTACAGCTATGGTTGGAATTGACGAAATTGCCCATGGTCGCGTCGAAAAAGGGGCTGCCTACTCCTGACCAATATTAGTGTGCGATACCCAATTCTGCTCTTTGAGTTGGTACGCGAAGCCGTAATTGATATCAAAGTCGAAATGGTGAAACAGCTTGAACTTGGCGCCCAACCCACCACCCACGCTACTAACGTTGTCCGTTGTGTCGGAAGCTCGATGCAGATGCTCAGCGAATCCGTAGAGATATACGGTTTTCAGAAATGCAGGTACTAGAATGAAGCCATTGTCCGGGAATAATACCGGTTGAACTACTTTAACTCCGTACCGGAGAAACGCATCGTCATTTAAAAAAGCGTTCTCCCAACCTGTTGGCTTGAAGCTGTCTAAACCAAAAATGGAAGCGCTGTTTTGAACCAACAAACCCGTATTGAGGCGTATACCTGTGTTAAAACGCTTTAGCAACGGGACGTAGGCGTTTGCCATTATAATCCAGCCAGCGTTTTTCTGAGCCGCATCTGAAGACAGATCAAATTCTCCATACCCGCTGATTGAATACCCTGAAGAAGGCAGGATGTCACGAGGGTTTCTTACCAAGCGGTATCCGTAAAAAGCGGCGGGTAAGAACGTGATTTTATTAAAGCGGCTCTGAATGGTGTTGAATTGGTCATCAACATACACGTCAGAACGGTATCCAACTCGCAGCGACGTGATTAGACTGGTTCTTCTGACGTTCTGATTAAAGGTATAGGGCAGAAAAATACCTGCTTCAAAGGATGTACGGTCGCGTATAACTCGTTGTTGGACAGCAGTTGAGCCCGACCCGATAATCGCTTGAATGGTCTGAGGGCGCCGGCCGAGGGTGAGGCTAGGCCGGAAAGCAAAGGCCCCGGACTGCACTCCAATTTCGCCCCAAAGCCTGCCCTTCTGCAGTATTCCTTCAGAGTGATAGGTCCAGCGCTGAAGCGGATCGCTTCCTTGCATTGCCAATCCAATTCCAAAGCCTAATCGGGCGTCCGAGGCATTGTCCCGCGCAGCGTCCAAATAAACGGTTGGATAGGCCATTCTAGGTACAAGGCGAGTCCATGAGCGGTAGGTCCCATCTGTTAACTCTACATCCTCATCAGGATTAAATCCTATAAAGGGTGCATCCGAAGCAAGAGTTGTTTCCCAAGCCGTAGTCCATGTGTAGTTCGCTTCGTCCCTAGCAATGGGTTTCCATATATCTGTTTGAACAGGTGTAAGCTTTAAATCAAAGCGCTGGTCCTGATACTCGACGAAGGCCAGCGTCTTGCCGTCTGGAGATATCTGAGGCTCCATGGCGCCGTACAAAACGTTAGTCGCTTGCCACAACGTCTCGCTCCGGGTTTCAAGAACAAATACATTCAGAATCCCCGTCTGGTCACTCGTGAAAGAGAAATACTGGCCGTCTGCCGAAAATGAACCATCAAAAATAGTTACGTGCTCAAAACCAATCCATGGACGCAGTTCAAGGGGTTCTACAGAAGTGTCAGCCAAAAAAACAGCCTGATGTCCAGCGATATTTAGGATAACAGCGAGGGAGTCGGACTGAGGTCGTGGAATGAGCGAGATGAACTCTCCTTTGGGGAAGCTAAGGATGGAGCGGGCATCTGGTCCCTTTCCTACTTCAACGATCTTGTTATACTGCCCGTCACTTTTGAGCGCCCAAACGGCGCCACTGGGAAGTTGAACAGGGTTGTACGCGTGTTTAGACCCTGGAATTAGCGTTTCTTGACCCGATTCAGAGTTTAACCGGTATGAATAGGAGGTTTTGGTGGTGCCTGATGTCGGATGCTCTGAAAAACGAGAGTACAAAATTTCCTCAGAGCCAGGAACGGCATAGAACACGGCATCGTCCGTGATTTCATTCGTTGAAGTTCTGCTGTGCTTAACGTTTTCCTCGGTAACCACATGCCGCTCAAAGCCACGCATCCGGTTGTACGCGAGACTAAAGGTGAATAGGTTTGCAGCGTCTTTCCATTGTGGTTTACGACGGAGTAATCCTTTTCTCGAAAATGTCCGCTCAGACTGAGTAAGCTCCCCAATTTGAGTCGTTAGAAGTGCTTCTCTCGCGTCATACCACTGCTGAAATCTGCGCCGGATTTGACGCGGCATTTCACCGGTTGCGTAAATGAGGTTTGCTCCAAACCCCAGGATGGGTACTTGTTGCTGCCATTTAAAAATGGCAGCAAGCGCTTCGGGACCGTATTCTTCAAGGTAAAACTCAGTAAAAAGCGTTCCGCCTTGGTAAAATCGGTCGAATGGCCTGGTGTACGCAGGTTCATCCAAAAGCTGCGACAGCGTCAAACCATCGTTTTCATTCATGGCTGCCCGTATTTGCATCGTGAAATACGAATGGTTAGCTCTTCCTGCAAATGGGGTTATTTCCGATTCGCGGTGAACTGCGAGTCCTTCTGTAAAGCCTGACGGGACGAACATATTAATGGCACGCGCAAAGTCAGGTGAAAACCTGCGAATGAGTCCTACGAGGCTAGTGCTGCCTTTGAAATTGGCTTGAGCGGCGTGTACTAGTTCATGTGTAACAACGAGTTGCGTCCATGATGGATGTTTTAGCGATAGTCCCCTACCCCTAAGAGAAACGCTTTCTATTTCAGACTTGAAAGGGAACGGCGTTACATATCCATTCCCTGCATCGCTATAGTTGTTTAGAATAACAGTTAAGCCAAAATTCGAGGGTGAACCAAGCAGTGCATTTGTCCCCTCGATGGTTTGCCTCATGGTCCACAATGCTTCGGCCGCTTGGTTTTTTCTGCCCTCCTGGTAGATCACTTCGTTTTGTCCGTCAGAAAGCACTCGATAATTAACTCCTGGCGGCCGCACAATCACATCATACAAAGCGACGACCTGGGCAACGGAGGGTGTCGAGCAAATGCAAAAGCATGCGACGAAAAGGTAAAAAGCAGTTCTGTTTATCCGCATCTGAAGAGGCTTTGGCTAGAGTGTCCGACAAAGATACTATGTTGGAAGTCACAATTCAGATTGTAACGCGAGAATGTCAAAATGCGGGGTTGGTCACGTGAGGTCGACTTCTACTATCTGTGGTTCATAGGCGCGAATCTAGGGCTTCATGTGGCCGAGTTTCGCACGATTCATTAGCCAAAGACATGTGGCGCATTTCTCTTGCCAATTGCTTATTCTCGGTGGAAGTGCTTTGGAGGAGCGTGCGAGGCACAGGTACTTGAAACTTGATATTACCACCGAATCAATGAAGCTTATTTTTTCCTGCGTGCTGTATAGCATGTTGTTGCTCGCGGCGCCCGTTTCACACGCGCGACCTCAATCGCAGCCTCAGTCTTTGCCTATGTCCAGTCAGTCGTTGGCCAATATGGACGAATTTCGACTTGCAGCGGGTAATTGGCGCATCGTCGGCGGAGTGTCGGCGGATCTCTATACCGAAAAAGACCTACACACGCAGGCTGGTGACGGTATTTTGGTAAATATCCCTTCGGATGGGAAGCGAGATAACCTATTTACGGGCTGGGAGCACGGTGATATGGAGCTCGAATTGGAATTCATGATGCCCAAGGGGTCTAACGCTGGGATTTATTTGCAGGGGCGCTACGAAATCCAACTGTTCGACAGTTGGGGTGTCCCAAGTCCCACGTTTGCAGATGCCGGCGGTATTTATGAACGTTGGGACCCGACTCGTCCCGATGGACAACAAGGATATCAAGGGCACCCTCCGAGCATGAATGTTAGCCGGGCACCTGGATTGTGGCAGCATTTCCAGATTCATTTTCAAGCACCTCGTTTCGACGATAACGGGCATAAAATTGCCAATGCCAAAATGGTGAAAGTTGTGCAGAACGGTGTTGTGATTCACGAAAACGTGGAGCTCACTGGCCCCACCCGAGCTGCTGCCTTCCAAGACGAACAGGCAATGGGCCCGCTTATGATTCAGGGTGACCATGGTCCGGTGGCCATTCGCAATATTCGCTACAAGCAGTATCAACCGAATCCTGTGTCGGTTTCAAATGTGCGATTTCAATCTGCCGAAGGAGACTTCAATGCATTACCTGATTTGACCAAGCTCACCTCGGCGACTGGGGGCGAGGTTGATGGAATAGATTGGCGCGCGAGTGGAGTTAGGGATCAATTTGCCATGCGCTTCACCGGAGACCTTCACGTGCCTTATGATGGGCTCTATCAGTTTCAGCTCATGTTTGATTGGGTGACAGGAGATCCACACTACAAGGAAAAGGCAGTTGGCGCTGGCGAACTTGTGATTGGGGGTCAATCCGTCCTTCAGCATGCAGGTAAGCAGCGAACCGTAACGGGTGAGGCTGAACTCAAAGCTGGTACGCATCCTTTTTCACTTTCATTTTTCAAAAACAAACCTGGACAGGTGCCAAGTGTGGCCCTTTACGTAGAAGGAGGAGGAACGCCACTTCAGTCCCTGAATGCGCCCGGATCGGTTGCTGCGCCGCGCTTTGTGCCGTCCATTACGGTTGAAGCGACCTCAGAACCGGAGGTTATTAGGGGATTTGTACAGCACGACGGCAAAAAGAAGATCCGTACGATCGCTGTCGGACACCCAAGTGGCGTGCACTACACGTTGGATTTGGCCCAAGGAGCACTGCTACAAGCTTGGAAGGGCGATTTTATTGAAACTACCGACATGTGGCACAGCAGAGGGACCGAACAACTAGCCGTACCCCTCGGAAGCGTTCTCGACTTTTCTGGCAAACCGACGGTAGCGCGCT
The DNA here is from genome assembly GCA_013204185.1 of bacterium. Taxonomy (GTDB): domain Bacteria; phylum Bacteroidota; class Rhodothermia; order Rhodothermales; family UBA10348; genus UBA10348. The sequence goes on from JABMOI010000070.1 coordinate 8,584, forward strand.
TAGCGTCTCAGAGCTCCGCATGGCCGGATAGCATGGGGATGGACTACACGCTGAAAGGGTATGAACTGGATAGGGATCGTCTTCCTTCGTTCATGTATACACTGGGAGATGTCTCGGTTACGGATCATCTATTTCCGGAAGACGAAGGCCGGATTCTAGTTAGAGAAGTGACACTTGTTCGGGATGCGGCGGGCGCCAACGCGGCGTCGGGTACGTATTGGGTTCGGGTGGCCTCAGGAGCAGAAGTTAGCCTAATGCCGGACAGAAACTACAGTATTGATGGAAGGATGTATTACGTCAACGTACTTGATACAGGTGGCGGAGAAGCGGTTGTCCGCGCCTCGGACGAAGGCCAAGAACTCCTTATCCCTATTTCACTCAGCGCGGGATCGGTTACCGTGCGTTACGCTCTGATTTGGTAATCCCATGAATCCAGTATCTAAATATTCAGCCCAAATGGTCAGAGCGCTAAGCATAACATTTCTGTATGCCCTCTTCTGCTCGACCCCGCTTTTTGCGCAGGTATCCAAAACCGAAAACGACTATTACAAAATGGTGACTCTTCCCATTCCGGAGGGAGTTGTTCTTGAGGTCGGTGGTTTGGACGTCCTTCCAGATGGTCAACTAGCCGTTTCAACCCGAAGGGGTGATATCTGGCTGATTAAAAATCCGTACATGACCGGGCCAGCCAAACCACAGTTCAAACGGTTTGCGCATGGTTTGCACGAGGCGCTAGGACTTGCCTACCGCGACGGCGCGATCTACGCTGCCCAGCGTAGCGAGCTTACTCGGCTGCGGGATCTTGACGGCGACGGCCGTGCCGACAGGTATGAGACCGTGTACACGTGGCCACTCGAGGGCAATTACCACGAATATTCCTTCGGCCCATTGTTCAGAGAAGACGGCACCATGATCGTGACCCTCAATCTAGCGTGGGTTGGTTATGGGGCTAGCCTCTCAAAATGGAGAGGCTGGATGCTTGAGATATCTCCCGATGGTGAAATGACGCCCTATGCAACGGGTATGCGCTCCCCTGCGGGCTTTGGATTGAATACGGATGGCGAAGTGTTTTACGGCGAAAATCAGGGCGATTGGATTGGCTCCGGATACATTACGCACGTAGAACGAGGTGATTTTGTGGGTAACCCAGCGGGCTTGCGCTGGACGGGCCTTCCGGGATCACCGCTGAAACTCAAGCCGGAAGGTGTACCAGATTCTGGGCTACCTATGGTTGAAGTTGCCGCCCAGGTTCCAGAACTGAAACTCCCGGCCGTTTGGCTTCCTCACTCCATCATGGGTATTTCGACCTCCGGCATTCTCGCAGATACAACAAAAGGGGCTTTTGGGCCTTTCGCCGGTCAACTCTTTGTGGGCGATCAGGGGCAGAGCAAAGTGATGCGCGTCTTTCTAGAAAAAGTAAACGGAGTGTATCAAGGGGCTGCGTTTCCTTTTCGGGATGGGTTTTCATCTGGCGTCTTGCGGATGGTTTGGGGAAAAGATGGGTCCATGTTCGTCGGCATGACCAGCCGTGGATGGGGTTCGACCGGCCCAGCGCCCTACGGCCTTCAGCGGCTTGAATGGACTGGCTTAACGCCTTTTGAAGTCCTTTCAGTGGAAGCAAAGCCCGATGGTTTTGAACTGACGTTTACGAAACCAGTGAACCGCGAGATTGCAGCCGATCTATCCTCCTACCACATCACCGGATTTACCTACAAATATCACAGTACGTACGGCAGCCCGATCATCAATCAGGAAACCGGAGTCGTTCGCGGCGTTAAGGTTTCGGATGATGGGTTACGCGCTCGCATCGTGGTCGACGGATTGCGCAAAGGGTATATCCACGAGCTCAAACTAACGAGCATGCGATCCTCTGGTGATGAGCCGCTGCTGCATGACGTTGCCTACTATACGCTCAATGAGATTCCAAGTGGTCCCCGGCTGGAGTTGAAGCCCGAGCAAAAGGAACGTCCCAAGACAGAGGCGAAATCAGGAAAGGCCGCCAAACCACAGAGTAAGCGTGTGACGTCCATGCCGGCCGACTGGACAGGGGGCCCTGATGCAACCATTACGATTGGAACGAAGCCCGGTCTTCAGTTTGATCTACCGACGTTTGACGTGAAGGCGGGAAGCCGGCTCAAGTTGGCGTTCGACAACAACGACGACATGATGCACAATTTGCTCGTAGTGACTCCGGGAAGCGCAGACAAGGTGGGCGAAAAGGCAATTGCTTTGGGCCTTGACGGACCAGGGCAGAATTATATACCGGCTCTTGATGAGGTGCTTTTTCATACCGTCCTGCTAGAGCCCGGTACCATGGAGGCCATCTTCTTCACGGTGCCCGACAAACCGGGCGATTACGTGTACGTTTGCAGCTTCCCCGGCCACTCATTCACCATGCGTGGTATCATGCGCGTCGTAGCGCGTTAGTTAGTTAGTTAGATGAGCAACGAACGATTTTTATCTCCCTTCCAGGCGAAGCTGTATCAAATCATATTTGAGACGGATACGCCGGCTGGCAAGCGATTTGATGTGTGGCTGCTGGTAATGATTCTTGCCAGTGTGATTACCGTCTTTCTAGAAAGTATTCCCACATTAAATCAGCAATATCTTTCGATCTTCAAAGGTCTGGAATGGGTCTTCACGGTGTTCTTCACGATAGAATACCTCCTTCGTATTTACTGCTCAATTAGGCCCATCACGTACGTTCGAAGCTTTTATGGCGTGATTGACCTGCTGTCCATCTTGCCTACCTATTTGAGCCTTCTTATTCCTGGCTCGCAAGTGGGAGCCGTTATTCGCGTTCTGAGATTGCTTAGGGTTTTCCGCGTGTTTAAGCTGCACAACTTCCTTAATCAAGGCGATCTTATTAGCACGGCGTTACTTCGCAGTCGTCGCAAGATTGCCGTTTTCCTATATGCTGTCTTCTTGATGGTGATCGTAATCGGGTCATTCATGTATTTGATCGAGAGCAATGGTCCCGCTGCCGACAAGTTCGACAGTATTCCAAGAAGCATTTATTGGGCGATTGTGACCATCACTACGGTCGGGTATGGGGATATCAGTCCTGCGACAACCCTAGGGCAGTTCGTTGCTGCGTTGGTCATGGTGGCCGGCTACGCCATCATAGCCGTGCCTACCGGCATCGTTTCGGCTGAGCTGATGACGGTCAATCGGCAAAACAATGCCAACGCCGAAGTCAAAGTGTGTCTGAACTGCCAGGAAGAAGGACACGATGCAGACGCCAAGCACTGCAAGATGTGCGGCGGACTGCTTTAGAGGCAGCTAAGAAAGCTGAAGTGGCCCCTCCTACCTCGTCGCGTAGTCTAGATTGAAGCTCGATAAGATCATGAAATGATCCGATGGGAATCCCACGTCCCAGGTCGATATGACTCGGGTTGAGGTATTCGTTAACCCCATGCCTTTGTAGTATATCTGGTCGATACGCTGCGCCGTGATATGTGTGAGGCCGGGACGCTCGCCTGAGTCTGGGTAGATACTGCGAAAAGCATCCGTGAACCCAGCCTCTTGAAGTTTTACAGAAGCCGGGCTGCTTCCGCCATCTGTATGAGGAACGGCATTAAAATCCCCACCAAACAGGACGGGTATGGTGTCCGATTCCGCGAATCTTGACTCATGGTATTGAAAAACGTCTGGAAATTGGTTCATTCCGTACCAATTGGACATAACGTACATGTCTTGAGTGCTACTAATTTGGACCTTGGCCCCCACATTGTTGAAAGGGGTTTTATCACTGACGAATACTTCTTGGATGGGATACCGGCTGAGGACGGAAATATTCGCTCCCTGATTGAGGTAGTCCCAGTCCACGGTCTCGGCGAAGTAGTAGCCAAGTTCTGCAGCAATAAAATCGCCAGAGGAATACGTTTCTTGCATCATTATCACATCTACAGCTTCATCCCGCAGCATTTCGGCCACCCTAACTCTCGAATCCCAGCCATGACGCTCCTGCGTGAAATGCTTTCCGCCATGCCAGATATTCCAAATGGCTGCGCGAAGTGAGTCGACATTCTGGGCTAAAGGTGTTGTTTTGAGTTCGAAGTGTTCGGTGTAGGACGATGCAACCTCGTCCCCAGTGATTTCGCGTTCCCAGATGTTAAGTTCGTCCATTTTAAAGTCTGGCTGAGATAGTCTTTCCTGTGCAGCGAATCGGAGTGCCACGTCTCGCCGAACAATGACTTCGCCATCTATAAGCCTGTAAATCTTGTTCAGCAGCCCTGCTTCCATAAATTCGAGCGCTTGATGGATGGTATAAGGGTTCTTCATTAGCGCTGACTCTGCCGCAGCAATAGCCTTCCAAGCACTTTCTTCCGGCTCTCTCCCAGCCCGCTCTTTGTAAAACCCCTTGGGGTCAACAATCACCCGAAGGAACTCGTCTGACTCTACCGGACGCTCACCCAATGCGTTGAAAGCGTTTACGAACTCCTGCAATTCAATTCGGCCGGTTTCAATGGCTGGAAGTAGTGCTGGCTGAGTTTCCTGATTCGCGTCTTGCCAGCCAAGTGTAAGAGGACTTTCGCTGGTGAAATCGAAACCTACGCCGTCCGAGACGTGGTAGGTCACCCAATTAGTCCCATCGTAATAAAGTCGTACTTCAGAACGAGATGCACTATACGTCATGCCGAGTTGATGCCATTGGCCGTCGTTTAGAGGCATTTTCGTCCCATTATCCCTCTCGTAAGTGAGTCGCCTAGAACCTGACCCAATATTCCAAGCCCAGGTGCCGTGAGAGACATAAAACACCCATCCAGCATTCTTCTGAGAGGCCAAGCTGTTGTCCTCAAACTGTTTGTTGGACAGAATGACGAAGCGCTGATCCGCCGATGCGTCGGTCTGCACCCAAAACGAGACTGAAAAATCGTTTTCAGGATTTAGGGTTGGTGCATCGGTAGGCAATGTTAGGAACGGAGTACTGTCTCCTGAAATTGAGATGGCTTCGCCCGAAAGACCTTTTTTGAAAGTTGGTTTCCCGGTTTCAACCGTTAAAGATGTCCCTCCAGATGAAATGAGATCGCCGTCAAATGAGAAATGAGTCGATATCTGCCCCGCACGTTGCGCTTGAGCGGAGTGAGCGCTAAAACCAATTGTAAAAACTAGCACAGCAGTCCAGATCCAAAATAATCTCATCAGTCCTCTTCGTTATAAATCTTGCACTATCACCGAAAAATGGTGTTCTTGAATGGCTTTTCTTAGTCCTAGAATACCGCTCGATTGGAGATATGTCCAGTGATGTGTGATGTCGGGAGATCATCAATAAAAAGTTGCGCGTGAATTTCGCTCTATTAGAGGTAGATGCCATCAAGCCCTCGCCTTCTCACATATCGTACCTAAGAAATAATTTTACCACTTCTCTGCAACAGCTAGCTCCCAGTCCGTTCGCCAATCATCGGGAATGTCTTGCTCTGAAAGCAGACATCGTTCCGAAATCCTAGGGTAGAGTTCCGCATAATTCTTGACCTCAGTACCCGTTATTCGATGAAAAATATGCCGGGGCTGGAGTTCTTCAAGATTATTTAGGCCCGATGCAGCGACCAACTCAATCAGATTTTCGATAGTTGAGGCGTGATAGTTCGCTACTCGCTGGGCTTTTTGATCTACATCTAGTGCATTATAACGAGTTGGATCCTGCGAGGTGATACCGGTCGGGCAAGTGTTCTGATCACAAAGTCGGGCTTGAATACACCCCAAAGCAAACATCATTGAACGCGCAGCATTGATTGTGTCCGCTCCTAGCGATAGTAATCTAACCATATGAAAAGCAGATAGGGCTTTGCCTGAAGCAATAATCCGCATCGAGTCTCTTAAACCCATGCCGACTAGGGTGTTCTGAACGAATACCAAGCCATCTCGCAATGGCATACCCACCGAATTTGTAAACTCTATTGGAGCTGCACCCGTGCCCCCTTCTCCACCATCTACTGTGATGAAATCCGGCGTAATTCCCGTCTTTAACATAGCCTTACAAATGGCCAAGAATTCAGACTTGTTACCTACACACAACTTGAATCCAACCGGTTTACCGCCCGAAAGCTCACGCAATTGCGCGACGAATTCGAGCAGTCCAATCGGGGTTGAGAACGCGGGATGAGAAGGTGGTGATATTACATCCTTGCCCAAGGGTACTTTCCGGATATCTGCAATTTCGGACGTTACTTTGCCGGCAGGCAATATGCCCCCGTGCCCAGGCTTCGCTCCTTGCGACAACTTTATTTCAATCATTTTCACCGCATCCCTGCTGGCCTCTTCTGCGAACATTTCGGCATCAAAACCACCTAATGGGTTTCTGCATCCAAAGTAGCCCGTGCCAATCTGCCAAATCAGGTCTCCACCGTATTTAAGATGGTAGGGGCTAATGCCACCCTCACCCGTATTGTGTGCAAATTCGCCATGTTTTGCTCCCTTATTTAGGGCCATAACGGCAGTTTGACTTAACGAACCAAAACTCATGGCCGAGATATTCAACGGTGAGGCTTCATAGGGCTTGGTACATTCTGAACCACCAAACCGGATTCTTGGATGATGATTGGTTACGGGTTTAGGCGTAAGGGAATGGTTAATCCACTCGTAACCGTCTTTATATACATCGAACAGGGTACCGAATGGACGCGTATCGGGGACTCCCTTAGCGCGTTGATACACCAGCGATCTAAATTCGCGATTGACGGGTTGCCCATTCGTATCTGATTCCACAAAATACTGCTGAATCTCAGGCCGAATAGCTTCAAATAGGAACCGGAGGCGTCCAAAAACCGGATAGATGCTCAAAATGGTATGAGACTTCTGAACCATATCATACAGCCCCACAAGGACAACGGGCACAATCCCTAAGAAAAGCAAGTAGGCGGGTGCCCAAAAACTTCCCCACAGGACAGCAATGGCAGATAAGACGAAAACCGTTAGGAAAAAGATTATTCGGGCAATCATAGAAGGGCTCTCAGTTTATGAGCTAGGTGGAATCGACCGGGCTCGCGCGCTGGGCCAACCTATCAAATAGGGCAAACCAACTGGCCGAGCTTCTCGGTCAATTTCATGTTTTCGGAATAGTCTACCGGCACATCGATAACGACCACGGTATTGTCAGCAAACGCCTTTTTCAGCGTGGGCGCTAGGTCTTCTGCCCGCTCGACACGATACCCTTTTGCACCAAACGATTCTGCATACTTAACAAAATCTGGATTTTTAAACGTAACATTTCCAGACCGACCAAACCGGCGTTCTTGGTGCCACTTTATTAGTCCGTAAGCCTCGTCGTTCCAGATCATGATAACAATAGGAATACGGTTGCGCATGGCGGTTTCAATCTCTTGCGAGTTCATTAAAAAACCTGCGTCGCCCGTAATGGTCAACACATTTTTTCCCGGATATGCCAGTTTTGCTGCTATCGCGCCCGGCACGCCAATACCCATGGAGGCAAAACCATTGGAGATGATGCACGTGTTGGGAAGCTCACAAGGATAAAGCCTTGCGATCCACATTTTGTGGGCCCCTACATCCGAGATTAAAATATCTTCATCCCGCATGACTTTTCGCGTATCCCACAGGATTTTTTGTGGTTTGATCGGAAAGTGATTATCGCTAGCAAAATCATCCAGCTCACTCTGGATAATTCCTTTCAGGTTTTCTGTTTTCCCATCGTGAACCCTGCTCGTGAGCGCAGAAATACGATGTAGCGAGTTGGAAATATCGCCCAAAACTCCCGCCTCAAGGATGTAATGTGCATCGACTTCAGCATAACTTGGGTCGATATGGATGATCTTCTTGTCCTTATTCGGATGCCATAGTTGCGGAGGATATTCGACCATGTCGTAGCCAACGCAGATGATCACATCCGCGCGATCGAACCCGCATGCTATGTAATCGTGTGCTTGCAATCCAATGGTACCCAGCGAAAGTGGGCTGGAAGCTGGGATGGCCCCTTTGGCCATGAAAGTCTCTGCTACGGGGACATTCAACTTTTCCGCGAATGTTTGTAAGGCTTCACTCGCGCGGCCGCGAATCACGCCATTCCCGGCCATGATGATTGGGAATTCGGCCTCATCAATGATCTTGGCGGCCTGAATCACCTTCGATTCAGGCGCCTCTGGAGCCACGGGACCCTGCACCTTCAACGGCGGCAAATCCTGTGTAAGCTCTTCTCCCGCAATGTTTTCCGGGAAACTGATAAACACCCCACCAGGTTTTTCCGCTTCCGCATCCTTAAACGCCTTTCGGACTAGTTCAGGAATTATCTCGGCTTCGAGTATCTCGGTGCTGTGTTTTGAGATCGGAGCGAACAGGCTTACCAAATCCAAAATCTGGTGACTTTCCTTGTGCATTCGGTCCGTGGCGCCCTGTCCAGCAATAGCCACGACGGGGGAGCGATCCATGTTAGCGTCTGCAAAACCAGTTATCAGATTGGTAGCTCCGGGCCCAAGGGTCGAAAGGCAAACTCCGGCTTCACCCGTAAGACGACCATGAACATCCGCCATAAAAGCGGCGGCTTGTTCGTGCCGAACGGTGATAAACTCAATGCTGCTATCCCGCAGCGCATCCATTACGAAAAGATTTTCCTCTCCCGGGATGCCAAATATTTTATCGACCCCTTCATTCTCGAGGCAACGGACGAATAAACTGGCTGCTGTTGGCATGGTACTATTTTCGATAAATGGATCACAAGTGAGCAAAAGAGGTGAGCGAAAGAGGTGAGCAAAAGAGGTGAGCAAAAGAGATGAGCGGCTAGTTTCCACTCACCCAAACGGAATGGGTGTTTACGAATTCCCTAATTCCGAAAACAGACAGTTCACGACCATAACCTGAGTGACGAATTCCACCAAAGGGCATGCGGGGATCGGATTTTGACATGTCGTTCACGAACGCAGCGCCCGACTCTATCTCGTCGGCGGCAATCCGTTCTCCCCGAACCAAATCCTGTGTCCAGACCGAGCCGCCAAGGCCAAATTCCGTGTCATTGGCAACCCGGATCGCTTCTGCTTCGTCCGCGACCCGAATAAGTGTTGCGACCGGACCAAACAACTCTTCTGACCAAGCGGCCATTCCAGGTTTCACGCCTGCCAATACCGTTGGAGGATAAAAGCCCCCTCCCCTTCGGG
>JABMOI010000071.1 GCA_013204185.1 bacterium
CTTGATGCCAGAAAGATCAGCCCTGGAGGGTTGGAGGTGGGACCATTTCAGCGTGTTTGCCTTATTCTTGGAGCCTCCGGTAGATTGTTGAAACAGCTCCCGGAGTTGGATGAAGGTTTAGCTGTCTCCAGTGCCGACTGTCCTTTGGAATTTTATCCGGAAGCAAATAGCTATCCCGCGAGGAATTTCTACCCCGCGAAGGGAGGGCTCTCTGGTTTTATCAATTCATTGACCGAAGTGTTAGCTAATCGAGGCGTGGCATAGTATTCCAACGCAAAATTAGAGGACGTTGAGCAGATGACTGGCCATGTTCAAGTAGCATGTACCCATTTCAAAAAGAAAAAGTTCGACGCTGTGATTTCAACAATATCAATGGAAGGGATTGAGACTGAATGGTTGGGAAGTTCAAGGTTACAGTCAGCTTATCATTATGTGCCCATGGTTCTTTTTTATGCTCGGATCAGGCATGACGATCTTACAGGGCTTTATTATGTCCATAATTATGACCTGAAGGATCACGCTTTTCGTATTTCCGCTCCGGGTCTTTATGGTAACCAGGTAGACAATGAGGGATATACCTACATATGCTTTGAGTGTCCGACTCAAATAGGGTCGTCTTTGTGGGATGAACCTGTCGCGAACTATGTTGAAGCGCTGACTTCTGAATCCGTCAAAACCGGGATTTTGTGTTCGGGTGCGAATCCTGTCGATTGGAAAAAAGTATCTGCGAAAAAGACTTTTCGGCTTCCTCTTGTTGGCGCTGAAGAGTTGGAAACGAGCATGCTGAGAGATTTTTCGAAGAAGTATCCAAATTTAACGCTTTTTGACATGGGTAATAGTGCCAAAACGGACATCCTTAATGAAGCTATGCGGCTTGTGTCTAATGTAGAGTCAAGTTAAAAAGTGATTTCTGTTCCGATAAATACTTAACAGGAAATCTTTCGAAATGAAAAACCTCAATATGAAGAAGGTTTCCGCTGCACTTGCTTTAGAGTTCTGGCTCCGCAGTCCTCACGCATCTGCTTTCACACATCCCGATATTCTTCAGAAGCTTGCCTACAAGGTGGACTGGTTGGGATGCTTTAAGGGGCATGAATTATTGTGCATATGGCCGGTCTGTCTTAATCAAGATTGCGAAGTAGTGAGGCCAGCCTTCGTGTATTACGTAGGTCCGATGTGGTCACCCGAAAGTGTTAGCGGGGCCGAGCATCGTCGACTGAGCACGGATACTAACGTGTATGAGTCTTTTATTGCCTACATGGCCGCCGAGTATGGTGCTGTCAGGGCATCGCTTCCATTGGGTCTCAATGATGTTAGGGTATTTGACTGGTGGAACTATCATGAGCCGGGCAAGCCTCGTTTTACAATACAACCCCGGTATACAGCTGTTCTTGAGGCATTACAGTCAGAAAGCATGGAGTCCATTATCCGTCGATTTCGAGAAGTTAGACGGCATGAGTTGCGGAAAGCCCAAGTTCTGGATGATGTGGTGATAGGATTTGGCGCTCTAGTTGAGGAGCTTGTTGAGCTATATGAGGTAACTCTCGCCAGGCAAGGTATTACAATCGGAGAAGATGAAAAAAAGCAGATTCACCGGTTAGTTGAGATTGTGGGGGATGGCTTTGGCGAAGTGGTCACTGTTCGTGCCCACAACGATGGAAACAAGTTGATGTATGCGGCGTTGTTACTGAAAGATCGGTGGTCTGCTCACTTATTGTTGAAGCTGAATAATCTGGAATCTCGAGGCCATAATTTCGCAGTTTTGGGAATGTGCTCCGCTATCGAGTGGGCGAAGAATCAGGGTTGTCAGGTGTTCGATTTCAATGGTGCTAATAGCCCCCGTCGAGGCGATGATAAGCATAGCTACGGAGCAAAAGCGCTTCTCTATTTTGATATTTCTTTTGATAGCAATGGCTGTCATTAGTTCAGGTGTGGAATGATGATCGGAAACGAAATGCACGAGTTTGCCCGGGAGCTTTGGCCGATAAACCGAAGTCTCACAGGAAATGGCGTCCGGGAGACTCTGGGCAGAATCCGTCAATATTTGCCTGGATTGGAAGTATTCGAGGTGCCCAGTGGTTCCAAGGCGTTCGATTGGGTCGTGCCGAAAGAGTGGGCGGTAAAAAGCGCCTGGATCAAAACTCCGAGCGGTGAAACTATCTGCGACTTTTCCAAAAATAATCTTCATCTAGTGGGCTATAGCATACCATTTAGTGGAATGCTGAAATTACAGGAGTTGCAGAATCATCTTTATTCTCTTCCTGATATGCCCACCGCGATTCCTTATATTACCTCCTATTATCAGGAACGCTGGGGATTTTGTCTTTCTCAATATCAGCGTGATCAATTGAAGGACGGTCAGTACGAGGTCCACATAGACTCCGAATTATTTGATGGCCATTTGACTTATGGTGAGTACCTGGTGAAAGGGCGGTTGGATAGTGAAGTTTTTCTTTCAACCTACATCTGTCATCCTTCGATGGCAAACAACGAATTATCAGGTCCGGTGGTTACTAGTTACATAGCTAAGTTTGTTTCAGAATTACTAAGACCTCGTTACAGTTATCGATTCGTATTTATACCTGAAACGATTGGCTCTTTGACCTATCTAAGTCGCAACCTTGATCATCTACGTCGCAACGTGGTTGCTGGTTTCAATGTCTCGTGTGTGGGGGATGAACGAGCGTATTCCTACTTGCCGTCTCGCGCTGGGACAACTATTTCGGACCGAGTCGCCAAGCATGTCCTCTCGCATATAGCTGGAAATTATGAAGAGTACGGCTGGGCTGACCGTGGTAGCGATGAGCGTCAGTATTGTGCCCCAGGGGTCGATCTTCCCATCGCGACGATCATGAGATCAAAGTACGGGAGGTACCCTGAGTACCATACATCCTTGGATGATCTGGAGACTGTAGTTACACCAGACGGTTTGCTCGGCGGGTATAAAGCATTGAAATTTGCGATTGAATGTCTTGAGGCTAATGTATATCCCAAGGCGACACAGTTGGGTGAGCCTCAAATGGGATCTCGAGGTCTTTACCCGACTTTAAGCACCACTGGCTCAAGTTTTGAGGTTCGAACGCTCATGGACATTCTTACCTGGTCCGACGGCAAACACTCAGTGTTAGATATCGCGGAAAAATGTGAGAAGCCTGCATGGGAAATCGCTCCGATGGTCAAAATGTTGGTTGATCACGAACTCTTAACGTTATCTGACCACTAATTTCTGCCTTTGCTGGCGAAGTCTGGATCCAAGGTGATTTTTTTGGATAAGTTGTCCGTTAGTTAGCTAACCAATTATTTTTTTTCGTCAGCAATTCTGAACTTGGTAATCCCCCCATTACTAATCGAAGTTAAAAGTAGTGGTTAGGCCGCTATGGCCAATCTCTGTTTCGGCGTTATGCCACCAATAGCCA
>JABMOI010000072.1 GCA_013204185.1 bacterium
AATTTGGTAGGATCAGGTTGTTCTTGCTGTTGTTGTTGCTGCTCCTGATCCTGCTGCTGATCCTGCTGCTGTTCTTGATCTTGCTGCTGCTGCTGATCCTGATTCTCTTGATCATTTTCCTGATCTTGTTCGCCGTCCTGCTGCTCTTGGTTTTCCTTGTTTTCGTCCTGATTCTGCTGGTCGTCTTGCTGTTCCTGCTCTTGTTGCTCCTGAAGTTGACGCTTTACAAACTCGTAATTGAATTTGGCGTCCTGATTATCAGGATCAGACAACAGAGCTCTTTTGTACTGAGCTAACGCTTGTTCAAGCTGTTTATTGTTTGCAGCTGCATTTCCTGCGTTGTAGCTGGCTCGGACCAGGTCTTCAGGGGAAAGCGCCATTTGGGCCGCCGAGTTAAACGCAAGGGTCGCTTGTTCGAGATCCCCGTTTCGATAGAGCGCAGCACCCAGGTTGTTTAGCAAACCGGAGTGAATGGGGCCGGGGCCTTCTTCTTGAATGGCCGAAACCCCCAAACGAAATTGCTCTGCAGCCTCGGCATACTGTTCCTGGGCATACAAGGCGTTGCCTTTACGTCCTTTTTCCTTTTCGTCTCCAGGACCAAAAAGCAATAAAGCAAACAATATGTATGAGACTGATCGAAGCATCGTATGGTTATACGGTTGAGTTGGGAGACGGCTCCATTTTCACACGAATACGCTCTGGAATGAGCCAATCGACGAAGAGTAGAAGCAAACCAAAGAATAGAGGCCACTGAAACCGCTCCTCGTATTCCTCAAACTCTTCAGAACCGTAAGCGGTTTTATCCAACTGATCGAGTGCGGACGTGATTCTCGGTAATGAGCTCGACGTTTTAGCTATCCGAAAATAGCTTCCGTCACGAGCGAGATCCTGAAGCACAGCTTCTTCCAACTTCGTCGTAACAACGGCTCCGGTACGATCTTTTTTGTAGTCCACACGACGCCCATTTCGGTACTCTGGAATGGGCGCGCCGTCGGTTTCGCCGACTCCAGCAGCATAGAGTACGATATTGGATTGTCTCGCCTCGTCTACGATTGACTGCAAGTCGGCCACATGATTTTCTCCATCCGATACAAACAGTACAGCCTTAGTGCGTGACTCCTGCCCAGGGTCTCCTGAAGGGGCTTCAAACGCCTGAATTGCCATTTTGAGTGCAGCGCCGAAGTCTGTACCAGGCGTAGGAATGAGGGAAGGATCTGCCACATCTAGAAAGAGCCTGAGGGCGCCATAATCGGTTGTCAGTGGGCACTGGATAAAGGCATCGCCAGCGAAGGTTACCAGGCTAATTCGGTCTCCTTTGAGCTCGTCCACCAAATTCTTGATCTCGTTCTTTGCCCGTTCAAGTCTATTTGGGGCGATGTCTTCCGCCATCATAGAAGCCGAAACATCAAGGGCGATCACCAAATCAATTCCTTCTCGTTTGACCTCTTTCAACTGAGTTCCAAAACGAGGGCCTACCAAAGCAACGGCCAAAAACAGCACGCCGCAAATCCGAAATGCCGCCTTCCACCTGCGTCTTCGTTTGCTGATCGAAGCGCTCAGGCGAAGCACCAATTCGCGATCACCAAATCTCGAAATAAGTTTTCGTCTTCGAAAAGCGGCAAGAAAAAACAGCAATCCCGCTCCCAAGGGGAGGATAAGCGTCCAGAAATATGTTGGATTTAGCCAAGCCATTAAGGAAATCGCCTAAAGAGAGTTGTTGATAGCAAAACCTCTACGAAGAGAAGGAGCAGTCCTGGAAAGAGAAACATGGGATAGAGCTCCTCAAAATCGGTGTAGACGCGCTCTTCAATCTTTGTTTTCTCTAGCTCGCCAATCTGATCATAAATGTCAGACAACGCCCGATTGTTCGTCGCTCTGAAATACTTTCCGCCCGTCATGTCTGCTACGGCTTGAAGCATTTCTTCGTCAATTTCTACGGGCACCATGCGGCGTTGCCGTCCTGCGAACGGATGATCCACTACAAACGGTGCTTCACCGTGCTGTCCGACTCCAATGGCATAGACCCGAACGCCAAGCGTCTTCGCTACCTCGGCAGCTGTTTCAGGGCTTAGCTCGCCTCGGTTATTTTGGCCGTCGGTCAGCAAGATCACAACCTTGCTTTTAGCCTCAGTATCTTTCAGCCGGTTCACTGCCATGGCAAGTGCGGTACCGATAGCCGTGCCATCTTCAATGACGCCCACTTCGACTTCTGCTAACATTTGGGTTAGAAACGCATAGTCCAAGGTCAGTGGGGCCTGAGTGTAAGCGTTGGCCGCAAAAACAATGAGCCCCACACGGTCTGACGTTCTGCCTTGAATAAAATCAGTTCCGACTGATTTCGCGGCTTCGAATCGATTGGGCCTAAAGTCCTCTGCCCTCATGGAGGTCGAGGTGTCGAGCACCATCATGATGTCCACACCCTCAGCAAATCGTTCCTGAATCACATTCAGGTTCTGAGGCCGTGCCATGGCCAAAATTGCAAGGGATAATCCCAGAATACGCAGCACGCCAGGCACCCAGCGGAGTCTGGTTTTCCACGTTGCACCTGCTTCTTTTAATGCGTGGGTGGAGCTAAAGCGCATTCCGCCCCGCGACTTGGCAGTAAACCAAGAACGCCACAGCATAAAGGGGATGAACAATAATAGAATGAGCCAAAAGGGTTGTGAGAAGGTCATGAATGTTCTTCCTCCTCAACTAGTGCTTCCTTCGGGGCATACTGTTGGGCCTCAAGACGCGCTCTTTCCTCGGCCCGTCGCTGCTCATCGCGAGCTCGGAAAACAGACTCAGTTCCTTCAATGGCATCGCGCGTTTCGACTACCATTTTTCTAGATTGCTCCAAAATCGGTTTTAAATCGGCAAATTTGACGAGATCGGCATGGGAGAGGACTTCGTCAATATGCGTCAATACGTCGCCTGGCACCAATTCGCCGTGCGCAGAATGACGAAGGCGCTCGAGGAGCTCTCTCGTCGTGGATTCAAGCGCAGGTATATGCGTGCGGCGCCCCACATACGTGCGAAGAATATCAGTTAGCTCCACATAAAAAGGTTTTACAGACTCAGGATCAGAAAGGTCATAGCCGGACAACTGAGTAAGCCGGGTAACGGCTTCGTCGTATGGGGGTGTTTCTCGAACCTCCTCCTGTGGTAGAGGCGCCCCATCTTGTTGTTTTTTTCTCCACCACCAAAGTCCTAGCAGAGCAGCGAGGACCATCAAAACCCCGACAATCCAAGGCCAAATGGATCTTGGAAATTCCGCGAGTGGGGCAATGTCCTTGATTTCTGTGGCATCTTCAGGTACCAAAGACAGCACAGGCAACAGGAACGGTGAGGACACACCTAGCAAGGTGTCTAGCTCCGTAGCAAGGCCCACGGGAATGCCGGCTACTTGGGCTGAATCCAGAGCGAAGGTGGCAACCTCGTACACAACCGAGTCAATGCGACCTCCATTCGAGTAGGGCCTTCCGCCTTCTTGCAACACACCGATAATGTCAAAATCGCCCAGCGAGAACGGGGCGTTAAGTGCCTTGATGGAATCCGGCAACAATTGGTGTGGAAATAAGGCGCGACGCGTACCGTCGTGCCCTACAACAACAGACAACTGGAATCGCTCTCCAACGGTCACAGAATCCTTAGAAGCATACGTGTCCACCCGCTGTCCCAAAGCCGGTACTGCGATCAATAAACCGAACACGATATGAACAAGAAAATGTCTCATCCGAGCTTATTTCGTCTACGAAAGAACCGAATCAGAGGGTCTAAATACCCTTCATCCGTGTGGATGGGTACCCGATCAATTCTCAGGCGGCGAAACATCATTTCCACCGTACGTTCCCGTTCAATTGCTTGCGAGACATACAGGTTACGAACATCTTCGCTGCCCGTATCGACTAGTACTTGATGGCCCGTTTCAGCGTCTGTTACTTCGAGTAGTCCAACGTCCGGCAAGTCCATTTCAACAGGATCGACCATATGAACAGCGATGGTGTCGTGACGGCGGGCGATGGCTCTTAGAGACGTCTCAAAATTCGAATCCATAAAGTCACTCAGCATCATGACGATGGAGCGCCGGTGGAGTACACGAACCAAATGGTCCAATGCGACTTTGATGTTTGTGCCGTTGGATTTTTTCTGGTGGGCGAACAAGTCGCGAATAAGCCTCAAGACGTGCTTTTTGCCCTTCTTGGGAGGGACAAACAGCTCAACTTGGTCGGAAAACAGCAGTAATCCCACCTTGTCGTTGTTTTGAATGGCGCTAAATGCAACCACAGCACAAATCTCAGCCGCCATTTCCCGTTTGTACTGACCTACGGAGGCAAAATCCTCTGATCCTGAAATATCTACCGCAAGCATCACCGTTTGCTCGCGTTCTTCCTCAAACACCTTGATAAACGTCTCGTCGTACCTGGCCGAGACGTTCCAGTCGATATTTCGAATATCGTCACCAAACTGGTACGGGCGGACCTCGGCAAATTCCATCCCTGTTCCCTTAAATGCAGAGTGATATTCGCCACCAAAAATATTCCGCACCAATCCCTTGGTCCGAATTTCGATCTGGCGAATCTTTCTAAATAACTCCTTAGGGATCATGTTTCGGATTAGTTACAATCTTATCTACTGGCTTCGCTGTTGGCTTTCCGGGCGGTCGCATTGAACACCCCGGAGAATTCTCCAGAAGTCATATAACGCCTTAGTGTACGATGTTGTTGTGTCAATTTGGAGGAATGTTTTGGGGAATCCGTTTGAAAATTGGACCCTGCTCGCAAACTCTCGGTGAATCATCTTGTTGCCGGGCTTGTTTTCAAAAAGGATGACGGGGTTGCCGCGCTGGAGTTCGTATATTGCAATACTCTTTTGATGCACACCAGAACTTGCTCCCCATGTCGATTCGATTTGGCGTTATCGTTTTCCCAGGGTCCAATTGCGACCACGATGCCTACCATGTAGCCAAACACGTCCTGGGCCAAGAGGCTCGCTTTATTTGGCACAAAGACACAGATCTTGGTGATGTGGACTTTGTGATTGTGCCTGGCGGGTTTTCTTACGGAGATTATCTGAGAAGCGGGGCCATTGCACGGTTTTCACCCATCATGAAAGATGTGGTTCGGTTTGCTAACGCAGGTGGTCCAGTCATGGGCATTTGCAACGGATTCCAGATTTTGTGTGAATCGGGTCTGCTCCCAGGAGCGTTGATGCGCAATGAATCGCTTCGTTTTGTGTGTAAAAATGTTCAGTTGAGGACGGAAAACACGGAATCTGTGTTTACAAACCAACTAGCTCCCGGCGAAGTGCTCACCATCCCCATTGCTCACGGCGAAGGCAATTATTTTGCATCGGATGAAATCCTAGACCGACTCGAAGGTGAAGGACGCGTTGCATTCCGATATTGTGATGCAGCAGGGAATGTATCCGCTGAGGCCAACCCGAACGGAGCAGCCAGAGGAATTGCAGGTATTCTAAATGACGCAGGCAATGTTCTCGGGATGATGCCTCACCCAGAGCGGGCTGCTGAAGCTATTCTAGGCAGAACAGATGGAGAGAAAATCTTCCAATCGATTGTTCACGCCATGGTTGGTGCGTAGAGCACGCCTAACTTCGGACCCGGGTCTTAGCTCATTACGGCTTTGACATACTCTCTACGCATCATGGCAATGGCCGAAATGGAGATGCCTTTGGGGCATACCGCTTCGCACTCTGCATGATTGGAGCAATCCCCAAATCCTTCTTCCGCCATTTGATCGACCATGGCTGTAACGCGCAATTTGCGTTCTGGAGCGCCCTGAGGGAGCATAGCTAAATGGGAAATCTTCGCTGCAGTAAAGAGAGAGGCCGATGCATTTGGACAAGCCGCTACACAGGCGCCGCAACCAATACAGGAAGCGAAATCCATTGCAAGGTCAGCGGCTGTTTTAGGAATAGGTAGGCTGTTGGCATCCTGAGCAGCACCTGCGTTAATAGATACATATCCGCCAGCTGCAATAATGCGGTCGAAGGCGGTGCGATCTACAACCAGGTCTTTGATAATTGGAAATGCTTCTGCGCGCCACGGCTCAACAACAATGGTGTCGCCATCTTTGTAATGCCGCATGTGGAGCTGGCAACAAGCCGTACGACGTTGTGGCCCATGGGCTACGCCATCAACTACCACCCCGCACGATCCGCAGATTCCTTCGCGGCAATCGTGGTCAAATTCCACAGGCTCCTTGTGGTCTTTAATGAGTTGCTCATTCAACACGTCGAGCAACTCCAGGAAGGACATGTGTGGATTCGCTTCCGGCACCGTATAGGTTTCGAACCGTCCCTGTGCTTTAGGACCGGCCTGGCGCCAAACTTTTAATTTAATGTTCATGCTGTCTGCCATATCAAATTCAGTAGGTCTGGTGCCTTATTTGTAGCTGCGGGTTGTCAGTTTCACGTTTTCGTACTCGAGCGGTTCTTTGACTAGTTGGTGACCGTTCTCCGTGTGGGCCCACGCCGCGACGTATGTAAAGAGGTCGTCATTTCGTTGGGCCTCGCCTTCCGGAGACTGATATTCTTCACGGAAATGGCCACCGCAGGATTCTTCTCTTTCGAGAGCATCGCGAGCCATTAATTCTCCCAATTCCAAGAAGTCAGCAACACGGCCGGCAAACTCAAGGTTTTTATTGAATGTTGAATTCTCGCCAGGGACGAGAACGTTTTTCCAAAAGTCCTCTTTCAGCGCCGCAATTTCTTTGATGGCCGTCTGAAGTCCTTCGGCCGTTCTGGACATCCCCACGTAATCCCACATGATCCTGCCCAGTTCACGGTGGTATTCTGTTACCGTTTTGGTGCCTTGGATGGACAGCAGTTTCTTTATGCGAGCCATGGATTCGGTTTCAGCCGTGGCAAAGCTCTCATTATCCGTAGATACTTTCTCTAAGTCATTGCTGGCCAGGTAGTTACCGAGTGTATACGGGATAAC
This sequence comes from bacterium, assembly GCA_013204185.1. Lineage (GTDB taxonomy): Bacteria > Bacteroidota > Rhodothermia > Rhodothermales > UBA10348 > UBA10348. The sequence goes on from JABMOI010000072.1 coordinate 6,941, forward strand.
GAAATACCCATCGGCAAGACCCTGCATGAGCGCGCTTGCGCCCAGTCGGTTAGCGCCGTGGTCAGAGAAATTGGCCTCCCCAAGAACAAATAGACCTGGGACGGTGCTCTGTAATTCGTAATCGACCCAGATTCCGCCCATTGTGTAATGAACGGCAGGATAGATTCGCATAGGCGTTTCGTACGGGTTTTCTCCCGTGATACGCTCGTACATTTCAAACAAGTTGCCGTAGCGGGCTTCAATTGCTTCACGACCCAAGCGGCTGATTGCTTCCGCGAAGTCGAGGAATACAGCAAGCTTTGTTTCGCCTACGCCTTTGCCTTCGTCACACGATATTTTAGCGTTTCTCGAAGCCACATCCCGCGGTACAAGGTTTCCAAAACTCGGATAGCGTCGTTCCAAATAATAGTCGCGTTCGTCTTCTGGAATATCTTTAGGCTTGCGCGTGTCACCTTGTTTTTTAGGGACCCAAACACGGCCGTCATTTCGGAGGCTTTCCGACATCAACGTCAATTTAGACTGATAGTCGCCCGAGACTGGGATACACGTCGGGTGAATCTGCGTGAAGCACGGGTTGGCGAAGGCTGCTCCTTTTTTGTGACAACGCCAAGCGGCGGTCACATTGGAGTTTTTTGCATTTGTAGATAGGTAGTACACGTTTCCGTACCCACCAGTGCACAACAGGACGGCGTCTCCGGCATGACGTTCAATCTCTCCTGTAACCAAATTACGGGTGATGATTCCGCGTGCTTTGCCGTCAACAATCACCAAATCAAGCATTTCTTGACGCGAAAACATTTCAATGTTTCCAAGTCCAATCTGCCGACTCATAGACTGATAGGCACCCAAAAGTAACTGCTGCCCCGTTTGGCCTCGCGCATAAAATGTTCTAGAAACCTGCGCCCCACCAAATGACCGGTTGTCCAAAAGGCCACCGTACTCACGAGCAAAAGGAACGCCCTGGGCAACACACTGGTCAATAATTGAGTTGGAGATTTCTGCCAAACGGTGAACGTTTGCCTCCCGGGAGCGGTAGTCACCACCCTTTACGGTGTCATAAAACAACCGCCAAACCGTATCCCCATCATTGGGGTAGTTTTTTGCTGCGTTTATACCGCCTTGAGCAGCGATAGAGTGGGCTCTACGAGGAGAATCCTGGATACAAAAGCTTTTTACTTTGTATCCCAATTCCGCCAATGTAGAAGCCGCGGATCCACCAGCAAGTCCGGTTCCAACCACCAAAACGGTGTGTTTACGCTTATTAGCTGGGTTAACCAGCTTAATTCCGTTCTTATAGTTGCCCCATTTTTCTTGCAGGGGACCTTCAGGAATTTTTGAATCGAGAACGGGTGCCATAGTAAGAATTTCTTTGGTCTGACAAGAAGCGACTTAAAGAGCCGCGTACATCAAATAAGGTGGAAGTAGATCGCTAAAGGAAGGGCAATAAAACCGAGTCCAATTAGCATTCCCAAAACAGCTCCAACGCCATACACTAACGGGGTGAGCGAAGGCCGCATGGCTCCCAAAGATTGAAGCGCGCTCCAGATGCCGTGTCTCAAATGCGTAATGAGTAGCAGCATCACAAATGTGTACCCAAACGCGTAGAACGGAGAACCAAACTTCTCCAGAACCAATTTGGAAAGATCTCTCATCTCAGTACCACCTACATTGGTCACGTATGCTGCATCAGCATTTCCGGGGCCGCCGGGTCCAAATTTGAAGGAGATAATATGGATTACGAGGAAGATGCCCAAGATACTTCCCGTAATGATCATACTCCGAGACGAAGTAGATTGCTGGCTTGGCTTGCCTGCCGAGCGATAGGTGTCGTACCCAACGGGCCTGGCCTTTCGTTTGCCCAACCAAATCTGAATACCATTAACGATATGGAAGAGGAAAAACGCTACGATTGCGACTTCCATTGCGTACAAAACAGGACCTAGTCCAGCCAAAAAGTGAGCATATTCATTGTATGCATCACTTCCAGTAAACATGGACAAATTTCCAATCATGTGCATCAGCACAAAAACGACAAGACCTAACCCGGTAATACCAGTGATCAGTTTCTTGCCGACGGGCGAGCGGAGGGGATTTTTAGAGCTCATAAATGCGGTATAAACCGATGATTCACAATGCTTAGTTGCCGTGAGTGAAGCGCTTCGGTTAGAAGCGGACCCACAGCAATCTGAAATCAATGTACTACCAAACCAACTGAAGCGCTTCCAATCCTGATGGGAAAGCTGTCAGTTATTAAAAATTTTATTTTTCTTCTTACCTCCTAGCACACTACCGCCCAGTTTTCAGGTTTCTTGGACCCACATAGGCAGCTCTTGGACGAATTAGACGATTGTCCTTCCATTGCTCCATGAGGTGAGCCGTCCAGCCCGAAATGCGAGACATTCCAAAAATGGGTGTAAAAAGGTCGGAAGGAATATCGAGCGTTCCATAAACAGACGCTGAAAAGAAGTCGACGTTCGGGTGAAGTCCTTTTTCACTCACCACAGTTTCCGCAATGACCATACTCATGTCAAACCACTTGCTGCTTCCTCGTTCAGATGAAAGCTTAGAAAGCATATCTCTCAAAATTGCAGCTCTCGGGTCAAGCGTTTTGTAGACCCGATGACCAAAGCCCATGATGCGTTCTTTATTGTTGAGCTTCTCGAGTACCCATTGCTTTGGATCAGACCCTGTCCGATCAATTTCCATGAGCATTTCCATGACCTTGATATTCGCTCCTCCGTGCAGCGGACCTTTAAGCCCACCAAGAGCGCCCGTAATGGCCGAATAAATGTCAGACAACGTGGCGCCGATTACCCTTCCTGCAAATGTTGAGGCATTCAAGCCGTGCTCGGCGTGTAGGACAAGGCACGCATCAAATGTTTTTTCTGCTGCCTCTCCGGGTTCTTCACCATGGAGCATGTACAAAAAGTTAGACGCAATGGAGCCATCCCTGAGGGGAGGTATCGGGTCCTGGCTCTTACGTCTTCTGTCGAAGTTGGCTAAAATGGTTGGGATCTGAGCCGTCAAACGTACAGACTTGCGATAGTTTGAGTCCGGAGACATGTCATCGGCTTCGCCGTCAAACAAAGCGAGTGCCGAAACAGCTGTCCTCAACAAGGCCATGGGGTTGGCGTCATCGGGTGTTATGGCGAGCAATTCCTTAACCATCGGTGGAATTGAACGCTCTGCCGTCAAGCTTCGATTGAGGTGGTCTAGCTGAATACGATCGGGTAAATGCCCATTCCATAAAAGGTACGTGACCTCCTCAAACGTACAGTGAGCAGCTAGGTCCTGAATATCATACCCGCCATAGATTAGGGTCCCTTTGGTTCCATCGATATCGCAAATAGCCGTTTCCAAGGCGATCACGCCTTCAAGGCCTTTTGACGTTGATGGAGGACTTGAGTTTGGAGGAAGGTTTGATGCGTCTTTGGTCATAAATAACTTAGCTAGAACCGTTCAATGTGGTCAAAAAATGGTCTTGCAATATATAAAGTCAGGGATCATTTAGTACGCTAAAGAGAATAAGCCCTCAGACATTTAACTCTGGATTCAGAATGCCTGATCCAGTTATCACTCCCGATTGAACCCTCGCTGGCTTTCTATTGATGTACAGCAGCTTTCATTTACAGCCGAACAGCAAAGCGTATGAATTCGTTATGCTGTTTTTTTTATGGCTGTGTGGCAGTTTCGTGGGACAATCGGAACCTGGAAATAGCACCGTACCATCCGGATTCGGAGTACAGAATGCGAATTCCATCCTTTCACAGTTTATCCAGTATTTAAGGACGGCCTTCCTAGGAAGTGCGCCGCCGGTCAGGTTCATATCAGCCCCGGTTTTTGCTAATCGCACGGTTGGTGGTTTTACAGGTGGGTTGGCGTTCGGCCAGCATTACCCTGTCGGACAATATTTAATCGCACATGAAGACGATGAATATGGTCCACCACTCCGTGGCTGTACACCTCTCCGATCTGAGCATCTGAAAGATGCGCCGTTCTGGTCCGACAATCGCATATGTCGAAAGAAATTGTTGTTAACAAAGGGAAGCAGACCCGCATTGCCATCGTTGAAAATGGCGAACTCGCGGAACTGTTCATCGAAAACCAAGAACATGAACGCACCATCGGGAATATATTTCTCGGAAAAGTTCGGCGCATTATGCCGAGCATACAGGCCGCGTTTGTAGATATTGGTCAGAAGCAGGACGCCTTCCTGCACTTCTCGGATTTGATTGAGAACGTAGAAGATTGGATCTCCTACGCCCATTCCGACACGCCCATAATCGGCAAGTTCAAGGCGAATTACACCACTCGCCCTACCAAAAAGAAACGCCGCCACCCTAGTGGGTCGTCTTCAGGAAGGGACGGAGATGACGATGCGGATGAGGATGACGATGAGGATGACGATGAACATAATCACTTGTCTGCTGGTCGTTTAAAAGACAAACGCAAAACGGCTCACGGACGTCAGCACTCTCAACACGACAGCCGTCGCAGAGATAGCGATTCGGACCAAGCCCCGTATGTTGATCCGACTACGTTTCTCAAAAAAGACCAGCCCATTCTGGTAAAGATCAGCAAAGAGCCGATCGCAAATAAAGGAAGTCGGGTTACCACAGATATTTCGCTCGCAGGACGCTTCTTGGTGCTGGTTCCGATGGCGAATTATGTGGCGGTGTCCAAAAAGATTTTATCGTTTAAGGAACGAAGACGGCTTCGCGCGCTAGCTCGCAGCTTGCTACCTGAGGGATTCGGTGTGATTGTGCGCACAGTAGCGGACGGCCGAAGCGCCAAGGCATTGGACACGGATCTGAATCTGCTCATTGAGAAGTGGAAGAAATTGGAAGAAAAACTTCTTCCAGGACCGAAAGCGCCTGTAGTAATTCACGAAGACGTGAACATGGTCTCATCAATTATGAGAGACCTTTTCACCGAGGATTACGACCACATCGTACTAGATGACCAGCGGCTTTACCGCAATATCAAAGGGTACGTGCAAGCCATTGCTCCAGATATGGTTGCGGATGTCAAGTTTCATCCGGGCCCAGAGTCGATTTTTGAAAAGGCAGGGATAGCGCAAGCTGTAGAAGAAGCATTTGATAGCCGAGTCAATCTGCCGTCGGGTGGGTATCTGTTCATTGAAACGACGGAGGCCATGCACGTCATTGACGTGAACTCAGGACGCGCAGGTAGAGGACTTTCTCAAGAGGAAAACTCCCTTCGAGTGAACCTGGAAGCAGCTCGCATCCTTAGTAAGCAGGTCAGACTGCGTGATTTGGGCGGTATTATTGTGGTCGACTTTATCGACATGCGAAACGACCGGAATCGTCGAAAGGTATATGAATCGCTTAAGACAGAGTTCAGAAAGGACCGAGCCGTAACCAAAGTGCTCCCAATGAGCGACTTCGGTTTGATTCAAATCACAAGACAGCGTCTTCGTCCGAGTATTACAAAAACATTCTCACTTCCAGAAGGCACGGAAGCGACCCCTCGGAATTGGAATGAAAGGCTACCAGTGGCAGCCGTGCCAGTCTCCTCGCCTGCGGTAGGACGCCTGAATCCAGAGGATTTCAGGGAATCCGTAGAAGTTTGGCTAGGTGCATATAAAGCATCAGGCCGAACTGGCAAGGTGAAATTGGTACTTCATCCATTTGCAGCTGCCTATTTTAAAGGTGGCTTCTTCACGCAGACGATGCGGTGGATTTTCAAGTATGGTGTTCGAGTCGAGCTTGCTCAGGACTCATCCATTGACCCGCTAACATTCCAGTTTTTCGAGTTGAAAACGGGGAAAGACATTACAGTCCTACCTAAAATCAGCGAAAAGAAAACAGAAGACAGAAGGTCAAGCTCCACAGGAGGATCAGACAAGAACGGTTCGACGGATACGCGCAGCGAGCAAAAAGACTCTCAGTCTGGAAAAGATCATCGTCGTGATGGATCTTCTTCAAACCGAGATCAAGATTCCAGAAGAGGATCTCAGGATTCGAGGTCGTCCAGAGGTGGAGATGCGGACCCGCGTGAATCAAAGCGCGAGGGAAATCAAAGGAATGAGGACAACCAGCGCAACGGCGGCGGTCAGCGAAGCCAAACTGGCCAACGTAACGACGGCGGCCCACGCAGCGAGGGCAACCAGCGTAGCGAAGGAGGCCAGCGTAGCGAGGGCAACCAACGCAATGAGGGAGGCCAGCGTAGCGATAGCCGTAGTTCGGGCTCGAGAGATTCGAGAAGAAACGAATCAGACTCTAGGGACGGGCGCAGCCGCGACGATGACGGTCGAAACTCTCGAAGAAACGAGACTGATGGCCGGGATTCCGATGCTCGGAGCTCAAGAGCAGGAGATCAAAGAGATGCAAATACGGGCAGAAAAGACGTAGCAGCAGCTTCTGATGACTCCGCAGAACACGAAAACGAACCTAGAACTCGAGGCGGGCAGGGCCGGAGCGACAAAAATAGACGCTCCATGAGTAATCGTGGGCGCAATACTCGAAGACAGGAGGAAGATGAGTCCTACGACGAAAAAAGCGAACAACGCAGTTCGGGGAGTCGTCGCCCATCTAGGGAAGACAAAATAGATGATAAGGCGCGCGCTGAGGACAAAGATTCTCCAGCGATTGAACCCATTGAAGTAGCAGTTCAGAATGAAAGCCCTCGTCCAGAGACTGCTTCTCAAAGCGCTTCTCCTGATGCGGAAAAAACTCCGACGACTTCGACCGAAAAGCCGAAGGCAAAGAAGAGTGCTGCGGATAAGGAAAAAGCGCCGGCTAAGCCCAAGAAAAAGGCTAAGCCCAAAACAGATGCAACGGCAGCTACCCCAGAGGAAGCCGCTCCAGAAGACCTGTTCTCGACCGTAGATGCGGAATCGGACGTAGCTTCGCCGAGCGAGGATGCCACGCCTAAAAAACGTGTCTCCCCGGCCAAAAAAGCTGCGGTAAAACGCGAAGCGACAGCACCCGGCGCATCTGCAGAAAAAGCGAAGACGGCGAAGAAAAAACCTTCGTCCCCTCCGAGCAGACACCGCCTGGAAAAATATGATTTTTCGCAGGCTGCAAAAGCTAAGTTGGCACCGAAAGAAGAGCCGGTAGAAGGGAATGAAGACAGCGATCGCAAAGCAGACAACGAGGATGCTTCATCCTAAAGCGAGGGCTTTTCGTTATTCATTGTATTCATCATTAAGTTCGAGTATCGTTTCGGTTGTAACTAACCGAGAAAAGGCTATGCGGAAGAAGTTGGCTTTGCTAATCGTTTGTGGATGCCTTGGTGCCTCCGTTTCGACAGCTCAAAGTGCTTATCCCAATCAAGATATTCCTTCAAGAGCAGTCGGACTTACGGCCGTTGCCGTTGATTTCTATTTCGATGGATCGGCGCCGTCTGAAGTGGCATTCACCTTTGATGGGATGGCATATGGCCTCTTTTATAATAGAGAGCCGTTATCGCTAACCTACATTCGAGGCGCCCAGGATATAGGAGCAAACGATCGCTTGGTGCTAACCGATTTTACTCTCTCAGGTTGGACACCTGTTCGGCCGTTTGGAATGGGAGGGGGTAAGAAGGTCGACGTATTCCTTCCTTTTGGAATCGAAACAGATTATCGCCGGATTAGACAGACCCAAAATAATGTTGAAATCGACGCATTTGAGTACACTGTGGTAGCTGCAGGTGGTGGGTTTGGTCTATCGATGCCATTAGTAAAAGGAGTTTTTGCTGCACGAGGGTTGGGCTATTACGGAATTGCGACGAGGTCTTTTGGAAACAATACAGACTCCTCAGCCATCCTCGATATTGCAGCCAACTGGTCTTCTAGTAGAATCACGACCCGATTTGGTATTCAGATTGGCTACGGGTATCGTTGGCAAAAATGGTATTCAGATATCGGAGAGATCACAGGGAATTCCTTTGATTTCGTTGGTAAACATCATGCCCTGCGCTTGGGATTGACGTTTTAGCCAACTTGGACCTGCTTCATGTTGAGAGGTTAACGTATTTTGTAGGCACGGTTAGCGCGCATGGGGAAAAATGAAAATTGATCAAGTCATTAAGGAATTAGAGTCGGCAGTCGAGCAGCTAGGGCTTCGAGTGCGACGCGAAAAAGGGAATTTTCGCGGAGGGTATTGTGTTCGGAACGATGAAGAATTTCTCATGCTCAATCGAGTGCATCCGCCGGAAGTACATCTTGCCTTATTAGCCGATGCTCTCAGAACCATGGACGTAGACACAGTTTATTTAAAACCCGTTGTGAGACAAGCACTTGAAGATGCTTGGGCACGAAATGCGGTGGTCGAGATTCAGGCGGAAGACGGTGATTGATTCAAACCAAGTTGAAGTGACGCTTATGGGAACGGGTACCTCAACCGGCGTTCCCGTAATTGGCTGTACGTGTGCTACGTGCACGTCTCCTAATCCCAAAGACCACAGGCTTCGGTGCTCCTGCTACGTGAAAGTTGGGGGCCTTCATCTTGTCATTGATGTGGGACCTGACTTTAGGCAACAGGCTATGAAGTACGATATAGCCGAAGTGGATGCCGCTTTGATAACTCATCATCATTTTGATCACGTAGTTGGTCTAGACGATCTGCGCCCCTTCCTGTTTTACAACCCAGCATCGATTCCGTGCTATGCACACCCAGGATCGGCAAAGGAGTTGGAACAGATGTTCTCCTACATTTTTCGAGACGGTAAATATCCCGGAGTTCCCCGATTGGACTTGATCCCCATCGAAGGGCCTTTTGTGGTTTCTAGTCGAACGAGCGAGGCCACCGTTCCCATCATTCCTATTCCCATTGTGCATGGGTCGCTCGACATCTTGGGATTTAGAATCGGTAACTTCGCGTATTTAACAGATGTGAGCCAGGTGCCTTTTGCGAGTCGTGGATTGCTGGAAGGTCTGGATGTGTTGGTCTTGGATGGTTTGCGAGAAAAACCTCATCCAATGCATTTGACGATCCAAAAATCGATTGAAGTGGCCACTGAAATCGGGGCCAAACAAACCTGGTTCACTCACATTGCGCACGACCTGACTCACGAAGAATACCAGTCCCTTATGCCGCCGGGAATGGGTCCGGCTTACGATGAGCTTACATTTGAAGCCAGCCTTTAGCGAAGACGGACGTTAGCCAAGTTGGCCCCTTTCAAGAAGCGATCTAAATCGCGGTTCAAGACTCAATTTCTACGCATCCTTCTCTTCGAATACCTACTTCTGGAAGGGGGGACGGTACCCCTTTTGGGCGATCGAGATAGTAGTAAGAAACGGATGAAATGTCGTCCTGAAGTGGTAAGTAGCGGCTGTCAGTTTGCCATCCTAGTGCCTGCATAGTGACTTTTAGCCCGGATTCGAAATAGACCGGGTCGGCAAAATGAAAACGATACATCGTATGCTTGGCCCCCGCCTTTCCATCCTCCCCATCGACCAGCTGATATCCTAGGAAAGGAGCGTCAAAATTGCGCCCAAAGCACCACGCTCCACCAAAATAGTCTTCTGTTCCAGTTCCACAGATGGTTGGGAAGTCGACGTCTGAATCTATGAACATTTTGATTTCGCCTTCTCCCCACCAACCATCAATTTCCTGCTTCCAAGCCATAAACGTCCCGATATAGTGCCCTTGACCTAGCGCTTGGTCAAGCAACACAAAATCCTCTTTGTATGGCTGAGAGAGAGTCCTTTGGAACTGAGCGTGTAAATACCTAGCTCCCTGAGGAAATGCTTCTAAGGTATAGTTGATCGTGTAAAAGAAATGAGTGACGTCGGAGGGACCCTCGTTCGTAATTGAAATCCGAGCGTGGGAGGCAAATGGCATGGGTATGTAGCAATTCAGGCCGCCCTTTGGATTTACGTTGATAGGAAGGGCTGCTAAATCAGTGCTTTTGCCCCAAGCACAGCAAAAGAAATCCCCAACTGGTACTTCGACGGAGGGTGTTTTCGCACCATCCCAATACATGCGCAGCACGAGGTCGCGATAGTACTGAGGTCCAAGGGTGAACCAAATGTGCCGAATACATCCGGATCCATCGATGTCGGCTAGGTCTACAGTCTGACCAGCCGCGATGGCGATACAGGGAGAGAGCTTCCATCCAGGTCCCAATTCACGAGCACATCGAGCCGAAGGGGGGTGAAGGGTGGTTTCAGGGGTGGGCGGGGGGGGGGGGGGGGGGGGG
>JABMOI010000073.1 GCA_013204185.1 bacterium
AACGTGGGGCAGGAAGGCCGCCTCATGGAGTTATTGGAAGAGGATGTGCTGGCCGGGCGTGCCTCCCTGCGTGTAGAGTCCATCCACAGAGGATTTGAAATCCCGGAATTAAAGCTTGCGCTCTACACGGATCACGAGATATTTGATCGATACCACCGTCCGTCTGCGCGCAAGCAGAAGCAACGCTATGGCGGGCTCAGCCTACGGGAGCTTCAGCACCTGACGCCAGGCGACTTCGTAGTGCATATTGATTACGGAGTGGGACGATTTGCAGGGCTTGAGCAGATCACTGTACGGGATCGAAAGCAAGAAGCGGTCAGGCTTCAGTACCTGAATGGGGATGTCCTGTATGTGAACGTAAATGCCCTCCACAAACTTCACAAGTTTAAGGGCAAGGAAGGCCATCAACCCGTTTTAACTAAACTGGGATCGGGTCAATGGGAAAAGGCAAAATCGAGGACGAAGTCCAAGGTAAAGGACATTGCCCGGGATCTAATTCGCTTGTATGCGCAGCGAAAACATTCAGATGGACACGCCTTTGGGCCGGACACCGTTTGGCAGCAAGAACTCGAGGCATCTTTCCAATTTGAAGATACGCCCGATCAAGCAACGGCCGCGGATGCGGTGAAAGCAGACATGGAACAGGCCGTCCCAATGGATCGGCTCGTGTGCGGCGATGTTGGATTTGGTAAGACGGAAATTGCTGTTAGAGCTGCATTCAAAGCGGTTCAGGGTGGAAAGCAAGCTGCCATTTTGGTCCCCACGACGGTTCTCGCGACGCAACACTTCCGCTCGTTCAAAAAGCGACTTTCCAATTTCCCGATCGAAGTAGGCGTGCTTTCACGGTTTAGAACGCCGGCTCAGATCAAAGAGACGCTCGCGAACTTAGCAGCTGGGAAAACAGACATCATCATTGGAACCCATCGCCTGATATCTAAAGACGTTATTATCAAGGATTTGGGTCTGCTCGTAATTGACGAAGAGCAGCGCTTTGGCGTTGCCATGAAGGAAAAACTACGCAGGCTTAGGGTTTCAGTTGATACGCTAACCCTCACCGCAACGCCCATTCCCCGGACACTTCAGTTCTCATTAATGGGAGCGAGGGATTTGTCTATAATTGCCACGCCGCCACCCAACCGGCAGCCTATCAACACGGAGATCCATGCGTTCGACAAGGATTTAATTCGGGATGCGTTGCTGGTTGAAATTAATCGAGGGGGCCAGGTTTTCTTCATCCATAACCGAGTTCAATCGATTGATGAAATTGGCGATATGCTCCGTATGCTCGTCCCAAATATCCGAATTCAGGTAGCACACGGACAGATGCAAGGCCCTGCGCTGGAACGAGTTATGATGGAATTTGTCGAGGGCAAGTTCGATGTGTTGGTCAGTACAAACATTATCGAAAACGGTCTCGACATTGCCAATGCGAACACCATCATTATAAACCGTGCAGACCACTTTGGCCTGGCGGAATTGCATCAGTTAAGAGGTCGTGTTGGTCGCTCGGATCGTAAGGCGTTTTGTTACTTACTTGTCCCCTCCATACACGGCCTAACTCGAGAGGCCAAACAGCGGCTTCAAGCCGTTGAGGAGTTTAGTGATTTAGGTAGCGGGTTTCACTTGGCGATGCGGGACCTCGATATCCGTGGCGCGGGAAATATGTTGGGCGCAGAGCAAAGTGGCGTGATTGCCGAGGTTGGTTTTGAAACCTACCACCGAATCTTGGACGAGGCGGTGGATGAATTACGCAGCGAAGAATTTGCCGACCTCTTCGATACGCCGCGCATTCCTAAGTCGAATGAAACGGTTATTGAAGTAGACGAAGACGCGCTCATTCCCGAGACCTATTTGACCAACCGAATTGAGCGCCTCAACTTGTACCGCAAAATTTCAGACGGTACAGATCAGGCCATCCTATCTGAGATCCGAGAAGAACTGACCGACCGATTTGGAGAGCCGCCACTTGAAGTAGAAAACTTGCTAGCATCGGCCGAGCTAAAACTGGAAGGTCAGAGAATGCGCCTGCCCAAAATTGTCTTCAAAAATGAACGACTCTTTTTGAGCATGCCAAACCCCGACGAAGATACCTGGTTTTATCAGAATCTATTTCATCCACTTCTTGGGGTGTTGAGTGAAATGAAAAACCGATACGTTCTTCGAGAATCAAAGGGCGGAAGGCTGCGAGCTATTATTCAAGATGTGCCCACGTTAGGCGCTGCAAAAGAGCTCTTGGAAGGCCTCAATGAGAGCCTTCAAGTTGGTACGTAGTACCGGCGTTGAGAATGATGGTGAGTTTAAAACGCTTTATGACTACTCTAAAAATCTCCCTACCTGTTGTGCCACAACGACTTGCGGACATACGGAAAACCGCCTGAAAACAGGCCGTTTTTTGCTAGTACAGCTCCGAAATCTGAAGTGCCGCCTTTTTGTGCGCTTCAGCGAGTGAAGATGGTTCTTCAACCTTTACGTCACTTCCAAATCTAAGTAGCCACCCAGTCAGGTACTGTTGGTTGTCAAAACGGAAGGTGACTCGGACGTTTTCGCCATCCGCCTCTTCGCTATCGATGATCGCGGGAATGGTTGGTCTGGCCCTGGCAAAGGCGTTGTTCGAAAACAACAATTGCACCAGCTCGACAGAAGGTCGCATCCCATCCTGTTCCAAATGTTTGATCAAATCAAAGTCCGCCGGCCGTTCAAATCGTTCTGATAACACGAACATTTCTTCCATTCTGTCGAGCCTGAAATTTCTAATCGTTTCGCGCAGATGGTCATAAGCGATAAGATTCCAGTGGTCGGAATAGTAGACAAGTCCCAATGGATCGACGGTTCGTTGTGTTATTTCGCCGCGGCTTTCAACGTAGTATTCCATGATCACTTTCCGAGATCGAGCCACAGCCTCAGACAGTTTATACCACACGCCAGACTCTTCCTCTTCGGTCCGGATTGCATGCATCCAGTACGGATCCAGGACCGTATTTTCTGAGAGGCGATCCACATACTCCTGAATTTCCCGAGGCAAAACAGATCTGATTTTTAGGGAGACCTTGTCTGCATCTCCTCTCAACGAAGCATCAGATTGCAGCTTCATGAACTGCGTTCCTACGATGAGCGTTGCGGCTTCGCGCGCCGTAAGCATGAGTGGAGGCAGTTGATACCCCTCAAGAATTTCGTATCCCCCACCTTCAGAATAGGTGAGAGGGACCCCAGAATCGGACAACGCCTTGAGATCTCGGAAGGTGGTTCTGCGAGACACATCAAAGTGTTCTGCTAAGTCTCGAGACGTAAGATGGGGGCGATTTTGTAGTAATAGAATGGTTGCGAACAGTCGTTCCGTTCGGGTTCCTTGTTTGTCTTTCTTGGGCATGGTTCTAAGACGCGGCTGTTAAATAGGTGTCGAAGCGGACGCGAAAACTTCCACGGTGTATTTAGAGTCGTAAAATGGGTCCTGATTCCAACCAGACAGCGGTAACACTTTAACCTGAACATGAGGATATTTGGTTGCCAAATCTTTGATCTCCTGAGTCAGATCCCCACCTTTGAGACAGATTAATCCTTCTCGCCATGTTTGATCGGCCCCCTCTTCTTCGGGGCTTCCAGCCTCAAATACCCGATTGTGCCAAGACCACAGATCGACCAACGGAGCGGTCGCTCTGGACACAGAATATTGAAATGCACCCGTGGCTTCCTCTGCTCTGACATGGTTTGAAACACAGTTTGCAATGCCTAGGCGCCTACAAAAAAGATCAATTGATTTGGTCTTTTTGCCGTTGGAATCCACGGCCACTATCTGTACCTCCGGCCAAACAATGGCAAGGGGAATAGCAGGCAAACCACCACCGGAGCCCCAATCCACCACATGTGTTCCACGTGAAACACTTTTCTGCGCAAGAGCTAAACAATGCACAATATGGTGGGAAATAACGTGTGCGATATCCCCGCGCGAAACCAGGTTGAACTGCTTGTTTACGTCAAATAGTAACCGTGCGTATTCGTCTAGCTTTTGCTTCTGTTCGGCTGAAAGATGTTCAGGGTAGGTCGAAGATGAAGGTTTAAGCATCGAAATAGGGTCTTGGGGAATCCTGATTGTTTCACGTGAAACAATCAGGATATAAAATAGCCTTAGGAATCCTTGAGGTGTTTATGTGCCTTAAGATAGATCATTAGAACGGATACGTCTGACGGGCTAACACCTGATATTCGTGAGGCCTGCCCCAAATTCTCAGGCTTGATCTTGGATAGCTTCTGACGCGCCTCAATGGTGATATTCGTCATCTTGAAGTAGTCCAAGTCTGGCGGGAGTTGCATCCCTTCCATTTGATTAACCTTGCGAATCAATTCATTCTCGCGGTCGATGTAACCCGCGTATTTCAGATCGATTTCTACCATCTCTACGATCGATTCCATCCCGTCGTACTCGCTGACGAGCGATGTCTGGCCGGATACTTCAAGAATCTGTGCGAGACTAACTTGCGGCCTAAGTGCGACCTTTGAAATCCGTTCTGATTGATCGATCGGAGAGGTGCCAACCTCTTCCAAATACGGGTTGATAACCTCAGGCTTAATGCTTGTCGAAGCAACGTTCTTGGCTGTAGTTGAGCGCGCCTCCCTCCGGTTCAGCATTCGCTCGTAGCGCAGGTCCGACACCATGCCCCATTCCTTAGCTTTCTCAGTAAGGCGCTCATCTGCATTGTCTTGCCTAAGCATCATTCTGTGCTCTGCGCGAGAAGTAAACATGCGATACGGCTCGTCAGTGCCCTTTGCAACGAGGTCATCTATGAGGACGCCGATGTAGGCTTCAGAACGCTTAAACACAATTTGCTCTTCCCCTTTGACGTACCGAGCAGCGTTCATTCCGGCCACCAAGCCCTGGGCGCCGGCTTCTTCATACCCGGTTGTACCGTTAATCTGACCTGCGAAAAAGAGACCTCTTACCGCCTTGGTTTCAAGTGAATACCTTAGCTGGTAGGGCGGGAAATAATCGTACTCAATCGCATAACCGGGACGCAGCATGTGTGCACGCTCAAGACCCGCAATTGAATGAATAGCTTGTAGTTGAACATCTTCGGGAAGGCTCGTCGAAAAGCCATTCACGTAGATCTCGTCGGTCTTCCATCCCTCTGGCTCTAGAAACAATTGGTGCTGCTTTTTATCTGCAAACCGATCAATTTTATCTTCAATAGAAGGACAATATCTCGGGCCTGTGCCCTGAATTCGACCAACAAACATAGGACTCCGGTCAAACCCCGTGCGCAGAATGTCATGGACTTCTTCGCTTGTAAAGGTCAGCCAGCAGCTGCGTTGCTCCAGCGGAAGTCTGTCCGTCAAATAGCTAAATGGGGTGGGGTTTTCATCTCCTTTCTGCTCCTCCAAAACCGAGAAGTCTATCGTCTTTCCGTCAATCCTAGGCGGAGTTCCGGTCTTCAATCGACCCGACTCAAATCCCAACTTGTGTAAAGCACCGGTCAGCCCGGTCGAGGCGCCCTCGCCCATGCGCCCTCCGCCAAACGTCTTTTCCCCAATATGGATCTGGCCATTCATGAACGTCCCGCTTGTCAAAATCACGGCGCGGGAGAATATCTTTTGGCCCCACTGGGTTACGACACCAGTAACGGTATCGCCCTCAGTCATTAGGTCTACTGCCATGTCGGCGCGCATGAACAGATTGGGCTCCTGCTCCAGTAAATGGCGAATGTGTTCGGCATACATTTGCCGGTCACATTGAGCCCTGGGCGACCACACGGCTGGACCTTTGGAGCGATTTAGCATCCGAAACTGAATTCCAGAGTAATCGGTAGCTAATCCCATCAGACCACCTAGAGCATCGATCTCTCTTGCTATTTGCCCCTTTCCAATGCCACCAATCGCGGGGTTACAGGACATGCGTCCCAGCGCCTCTAGGCTCATGGAAACGAGGAGGGTGCGAGCGCCCATACGCGCTGCCGCGGCTGCCGCTTCACTTCCTGCGTGCCCTCCTCCAACTACTATTATATCGAACTCGTTATGTGACAATGTATGTGCTATTTACCGATGCAAAAGCATGAAAATATTTGACTTAGAACATCTTCGTTGGTGACTTCTCCAGTAATCGAACCAATGTGCTCAACAATAGAACGAACATCGGCCGAGAGCATGTCCCCCGACCCACCGGAATGCAGTTGAGATTGCGCCCGTAGGGCCGCCTCTTTTGCTGCTTCCAAATGAACCTGGTGCCTTTGACTTGTTACAATTTGCTGTTCTTCTGCGAACACGTCGCTTCCAATGGATATACGTTCGATCAGGCCCATAAGATCGCCGAGATCAGATTCATTCTGCCCGAGCAACTTTGCGGATAGTTTCAGATCGTATTCCGTGTGTGAAGTGGCTGCAGCCATGTCCACCTTGTTTCCGACTACGAGGACGGCGAGCCCAGGAATTCTGTCAGGAAGCCCCCGAGCCCACGACAAATCGCCTAACGCGCCTTCGCTCGTGATATCTATCAAATAGAGCAGGACGTCCGCCGTAGAAAGTGCTTTTTCAGATCTCTTCACACCCTCCGCTTCGATGAGGTCCGCTGTTTCTCGCATCCCTGCTGTATCAACAAATTGATAAGCGATCCCATTATAAATAATGGAAGCTTCGATTTCATCCCGCGTTGTCCCAGGCACCTCGCTTACAATAACTCGGTCGTAGCCAAGAATCGCGTTCATCAGAGTCGATTTTCCCGCGTTTGGCCGGCCGGCAATAACAACCCTAACTCCCTTTGCCAAGGCATTGCCAAGCCTGAAAGAAGAAGCCAATGCACCAATCTTAAGTAATGCCTGATTCAAAAGGGCTTCTAGCCGCGCCTTGTCGGCGAATTCTACGTCTTCCTCTGAAAAGTCTAGTTCCAATTCGATGAGTGCCAAAAGCTCCAGCAAACTCGCTCTAATAATGGAAAGCTCGGAAGAATACTCACCTCTCAAATGCGCGATGGAAACGCGGTTGGACCGCACACTTTTGGCATGGATGAGATCACCAATGGCTTCGGCCTGTGCCAAATCAATCTTGCCATTCAAAAAGGCCCTAAACGTGAACTCACCTGGACCCGCCATACGGGCTCCCGCCTGTACCAGCATCCGGAGCGCCTCGTCACTTGCCACATCGCCGCCGTGGCAGGTAAACTCGACAATATCCTCACCCGTAGCTGTGTTGGGAGATAGAAACACTGTGGCAACCACGTGATCCACTGCGCCCTCATCATCACTTCTGAGATACCCAACGGACGCTGTGTGGCTGGGGACGCCAGAAAGGTCCTTTCCTTCAAACACTGAGGCTGATATGGTCACCGCCTGAGCCCCCGACAAGCGGACAATACTCAGCGCCGAGGCTCCTCGCGGTGTTGCGCGGGCCACGATGGTATCTCCTGTGGTATATCCCCGGGCAACGTTCATCAGGTAGGTGGTCTACTTTTTCTTTCTGCCCCCGGAAAGCTTCCCGGTTACTTTGCCCTTCTTAGGGTCTACTTTTTTCTCGGCTTTAAGCTCTTCTGGATGCTCATGAATCTGTTTGTTTACATACTTCTGCTGAAGTGCGGTAAGCACGTTATAGCATAAGTAGTACAGGTTCAAACCAGCTGCCAACTTATTAAAGATCACGAAGATCATTACCGGCATCACGTAGGTAAAGATCTTGGCTTGGAGATTGTTCTGGTTTGTCATGGATACTTTCATCTGAAAGACCATGGAAAGTCCCATCAGAAGAGTAAAACCAGCAATGAAATTGCCAAACATCGGGATAGAGAATGGCAAATGCAGGATGATGTCCGGAGCAGACAAGTCTGCGGCCCACAAAAATCCTTCCTGACGCAGCTCAATAGCCTGCGGTAGGAACTGCCACAACGCAATAATGATCGGGTACTGAAGGAGCATGGGGAGACAGCCTCCCAACGGATTCACACCCGTCTCCTTGTACATCTTCATCATGGCCTCCTGCTGCTTCTGCGGATTGTCCGCGAACTTCTCCTTAATGGCTTCCATGCGCGGCTGCAACTCCCGCATTTTTCCCATGCTCTTGAACGACGAGCGGGTTAGTGGGTGCAGTACGATCTTAATTAGGAGAGCCAGCAGAATGATGACCAAGCCATAGCTTGGAATAATATCATGCAGATAGGTGAAGGCTGGAATAAAGACGAATTTGGCTAGGGGACGCGTTATCACTTCGAAGAAATCCCATCCGTAGTCAACCATATCGTACAATCTAACGTTGTACGCGCTGAAGTTTTTGTAGATGACCGGGCCGATATACATCTTAAATGTATCCGGTCCCGCGCCGGGAGCGGCCACCTCGAGGCTAGCCATATAGTCGTGCCGTAGGTACGAATCCGACACCTCGCCAAAGCGCTCGCCAACCAACTCAGCTCCACGTGTTGGCACGTCCGCCATCAAAGCAACAGCGAAATACTTATTCTTAACCGCGATCCAATCCACATCGCCATTAAGAGACAGTTCGTCGAAGGTGTCCGATGCAAGCGTGATTGCCTCTACTTCTCCGCCACTACGAGCGTAGGCTCCAGATTTCAGGCCTTCATCTTTATGATCACCTTCAGTAAATGGAATGCCCCCAACCCAAGCCAACTCGTATCCATCTTGAGTCGCGAATGAGGACGCGTTGTTCTGCTGGATCGACAACCCAACTTCGTATGAGCCGGGCGTAAATGTGTAGGTAAACGCCATCGACCCCTCACCAATACCCACGCTGTACGTTAGCGTTTGGGCCGATGTGGTGGCATTGATCTTACCACTGGTTTCGTCAGGGGTAAAAAAGAACGATCTGGTGTCGTAATTGCGACTTCCCCCAGATGTAAATAGGACAGCGATGGATCCAGCCTTGGTGGTGTCCACCATATTGACAGCGTCTTCGCTTTCAAACTTGTGGTATTCCTTCAGTTTGAACGAGACGAGCGTTCCTCCTCGATTCGAAAAAACGGCTGAATACAAATCCGTTTCAACATTAACGAATGACTCTGAAACGTCTTGTCCCCGAACAAAGGTGGAATCGTCGGTAGCAAGCGCTGAAACGGCCCCGATGGCGGGATCTGCTTGCTCAACTATTTCTTGGGGAGCTTGAAAACCCGTTGTATCCGCAGACAAGGAAGTGTCTTGGACGGGAGCTGGTTCTGGAGCCAACCAGGTAAGCCAAACGACCATAATTAGGGCGATTAGCACGGTGGCTGTAAGGACGTTTCTATCCAAGGTGGACCTCGTAAAGAGCTGGAAATCTCGTGGGTGGGTTGGCGGTACGGAAAGGAGGAGTCCCTGTTCCGTTTTCGTGAGCCGATAACCAATCTAAACGCAAACCGAAGTGAGAAGGGTTCATTTGGTCAGCTCTCTGTGCAACTTTTCTATAGACCGCACCATGTCTCGAGGCGTTTCGCTTATATCGGAACCATTTCCTCTGAAAATGACCATGGCTGTTAGTAACGTGCCTTCATTGCACGCAATATCATGTAACAGCCTCTGATTCAAGCGAATCGCTTCCCTTATAACACGCTTAATTCGATTGCGACGTACGGCAGGCCCAGCAGACCGTCCGACAGCGACACCAATTTGAAACCGCACCTCACAGGATAAATCCTGATCGGATACTACGCGGTAAACTAAGCGAATAGACCCTGCCGCCACGGAACGTACCGATGGTTCGTTCCGATTGAAAAGCGGCTCTATTAATCGTTTTCTTTTCAGATGGTGGGATCTGGAAAACGACCATCGTTCTTGCCCCGAACGATCTCTTTCCGGGGTACTAGACACAGCTCAGGTTATTTTCCTGGCTTTGAATCACTAACCGTTAGGTTTGCTCTTCCTTTTGCACGGCGTCTCGCCAATACCCGACGACCATTTTTAGTGGCCATACGAGAGCGGAATCCGTGTTTGTTTGCGCGTTTGCGGCGGCTTGGCTGATACGTACGTTTCATTTTTATTCTTTCTGACTGTCCCGGCCAGGATTCAATCTGCTTAGAGCAACTTTGCTAATCTTAACAAAGACTCGATTTCATCAAACTCTATTTTTATCATCAAACGACACGGGGGCATCGTTTCAGAATGACATAGACGGCAAATATACGCATTCGAATATAGATATCAATGACCTCCATTGACATTCATAAAATACTAGCGTAATTTTATGGGCTCTTCTAAATATTGTTTGAAACGCAGGTTAATTTGAAACCCTGTCGTTTCAAGGGTATTAAAGAGTGATCCGAAAGATTTCGGGCGATTAGCTCAGTTGGTTAGAGCACCTGCCTTACAAGCAGGGGGTCACTGGTTCGAGTCCAGTATTGCCCACCGTAACCCCATGTAACACGTTGTGCTGCATGGGGTTTTGTTTTATGGGTGCAACATAGGTACAACAAAAGACTCCAAATTTGTCTCTCTATGACAAACTTAGGAGGGGCAGCATATTGATTCCGTGCTGATAAGTGTATAAAGTCAACGCATAGATCATACTGATTAAATACTAGGAGCACATATAGGGCTAAATGCCATAAACAGCAGGATTCCGTGTTTTTGGCTGATATTGATCGAAACCGTAGATAAGTGAGTCTACTCTACACGATTGCCCCCTGATTGGGTTAGCATTCAAGTCCTAAATGGGACCCGTTAATGCGTGAGTGTCAGGTATCGGGGAAACGGATAGTCTACTCCTTCCCCACCTGTTAACCGTTGTCTACTCACAGAATCACCGGGCCTTCAGCGAATAGCCCCTGTTATGAAGCCACTAAAACAAGTTTGAAACCCTCTCTAGCATTTGCTTTCGAAGCGGTTCTGCTACTTTCGTAACCGGATCAAGATCGTGTGACTCCTTCCCTAGAAAAGTGATTTTAAATGATTCAGTGGCAATCTCACAGAGCACCAATCTTTTACTTTCGCCTACTCTTTTAACGAAATCATATGGAGTAATGTCGCAAGCAGTTTTTAGTGCTTTGTCTAACCGCTCATCAAAGTGCATCCAGTCGTTTCTCAACTTTCGATTTCCGATAATGTGGTCTTCATCCATTTGAAACACCTTTCTCAGGTACTGACCTCTAGCTTGATCACCTCTCTGGTCTGGAAAAAAGATCAGACTCGTCCTGGCCCAAGCCGAGAGAAACGACTCTATGGAGTACCACATTTCACGTTTTGTATTCAACAATGCTGGAAGCAAAGGGAGCAATTGAGGAGCTTTACCCCGTTTTTCAGCCTCGAACTCCACCATGTTCCCGGTCCACCCAGCTCGAGCGACTCTGAGTGAGACTGAGTGGTGCTGAAGAGTGACCAACGATGATTCGATCAAGCTCAGCCATGCAAATTCTTCAAGAAGCTGGCGGTGATAAAGTTCGCGCTCGACAGATAGCATTGAGTCGTGGTTACACTCTGTGAGTGAGTGACCTGTTTGATGAACTGTCTCCTGA
>JABMOI010000074.1 GCA_013204185.1 bacterium
ACTTATTCCGCTCCTTAAATCGTCCCCCAATGCCGAAACCAAGCGAGCTATTATTATGCTTATTGGAAATTCTGGAGACGATACGATGGTGCCAGCCCTTGTAGATCTTATCAAGAACGACTCGAACGGATCGGTTAAAACATTGGCCGTCCAAGCCCTGGGTCAATTAGGAACGGATAAGGCTCGGCAGGCCCTTGTCAACATTTTGGAAGGTGGCAACTAGCATACTGGCCCATTCCATTTACGGGTAAGCTCCCTTAACGGAGCAACCCGAAGAGCGCAGATTTAAAGCGCCCCTCAACTCTCACAGACGCACCAATCAGTCCATTTTCTCGATATCGAGTCGAGACCGGGATTGTTTTATCTAAACCTAACTACAGGACATGTACCATGGATCGAAGAACCAAAATCTTATCAGCTGGAGTCATTGCAGGATTCGCCTTATTGGCCATGTTGCCCTTTATAGGAGTAAACCCTGTTTCGTTGACTGCCAGACTTTCATCTCTTTGGAGTCATGACTCCGCCGGGGAAGTCCACAATATTGATGCTCATTTTTCGCTCGCTTCCCTTGAGTCGGGCGATCCGGAATTGGTTAAAGCAGCCATTTATGCGCTTTCAAACTCTCTGAAGGACGAAGAAGTGTCAATGCTCTTTCCCTTCGTCAGTGGAAACTACCCTAAGGAAGTGCAGAAAGCTGCTTTGTTTGCAGTTGGCAATCACGACACGGAAGAAGTGAAAGCGTTTCTAACCGAAGTCGCCCTTTCTCATTCAGATATCGAGCTGTCGAAAGCGGCTGTGTTCGCTTTGTCAAACTCAGGAGGAGAGGCAGCCGTGGTTGCTTTGATTCGTGTGCTCAGTTCAGACTCCCCATCTGAGGTTAGAAAAGCCGCTGTACACGCACTCGGTAATATTGACTCCTCTACTGCGCGAAAAGCTCTTGTTGACCTAATTAAAAATCAGTAGGTATCAATGAAACGTTTCTTTCTGATACTCCTGATGATTTCCGCGTTTCCATTGGTGGCTCAGTCGCAAACCGTAACATCGGTTTCAGCTGATGTCAAAACAGTGGATGAGGCGTGGAAGTGGGCTCAAACTGAGCTAAAATCGCGTATCAACGCTCCTGGCTCGGCGTGGTTTGTCTATTCTTTCCAAAAAGAAATGTGCCAACAATGCTTTTTGGGATCATACAACGGTATGAATTCAAGCTTGTCGAGGCGCATCGATGAAACGATCACAGGCCAGCCTTCAGCCGAAGTTTCCTTGGAAAAGCAGGTCCGATCCACGATTCAGCACATCGATAACGTCCAAGATGTGAAGGTGGTTAAGTCCATTGCTCTCATTTTTGAAATCAAAGATGGCAAGATCGAAGACGTTGCCCTGTCGACCATGGATACCGTTTTTGACTTCGGGAATCGTCCTATTTATTGGCTTGGCAGCGTTGATCCGAACGATAGTCAGTCCTTTTTGATGAATCTATTTGCCAGTTCAAGTGCGAATAGCGTCAAAAAGACGTTGGTTTGGGCCGTTGGTATACATCCGGCAAACGGAGAGATACTACGCTTTCTAAAAACTGTGGCGTTTACTGCTACCGAAGACGAGCATGTTAAGGCCTCTCTGTTCTCTTTGGGCTCACTGGGGTCAACGGAAGCAATCTCAGTCCTCGGCGAGTTCTTGGCTTCTACTGCCTCGGTGGAGTTGAAAAAGAGTGCGCTGTTTGCCCTCGGAAATAGTGAACTACCCGAGGCCCGCAGGGCTCTTGTTCAATTCATCCGATCGGAATCCGCCGAGGGCTAGTACGGGCGGAGTGGTTGATACAAAAAGAGGGGGCCGCGCGTAGCGCGGCCCCCTCTTTACATTTCATAAGCTGATCGGTATCAAAACCCGAATGTCAGACCCAGTTGAAATCTGCTGCGAGTCACTTCTTCGCTGACGAACGGTGCGTTATCCACTTCGGTGTACACTTGATACACATCCTCGAAGCGTTCGCCCATCCAAGACACGTTTGCCTTCATGGACTTGCCGAATTTATATCCAAGGCCAGCGCTCACAAACCGACGATCTCTATCCACTTTACTGCCGTTGACTTCCAAAGAGGTTGCATGGGGATCAGGGTACATGGCCAACCCCCCGGTAACTTCCAACCGTTCATTTACAGCGTAGGATACACTCATACGGGTATTTGTTGTGGCATCTAAGCCTCGCGTGATGGCCTGATTCTCGTCCGCAAACCCATAACTATCGGAGTCTAACTCCATCTGGGACCAATCCACATAATCAAAGTCCAAGGCTAATCGCAGGCCTGAAACAGCGAACGCTCCACCGACTCCAATTTTCCAAGGGGTTGTGATGGAATAAGAAAACGTACCCGTACCAGCGTCCCGATCCTCTCCACCGTAGCTAAACACATCGCCGTTATCAAACCAAGTAGAAAGAATCGTGCTGTAGGTATCGTCAATTGAGTAGTATGTAGGAGTCTCTACAGTAAGACCTACCGTAACGTTGTTCTGAGTAACGGCCGAAATACCAAAACGCATGTTTACCCCAGCAATATCAGACTGGACGTTCTCGCGAAAACGTATTTTGTCGAAATCTGTGGTGCCGTTAAAGCCGTCGTTAGCGTTCGTGTAGTCCTCTTCCTCAAGCTCACGATTAAAGGTGTAATTCCCAAAGGGCACATTGAGCGAAACACCAAACATGACACCCTTTGTCACTTCCATCGCGGCGCCAAAACTTAACTCAGACATCCGACCCGTTTCATCAACAAAGCCGATTTGGCTAAGCGTACCAGCTGTTACTGCTGGTGAGAACGGGACCGAGTCACCTGCGTCCAATTTGTCTTGATTTAGGTCAATGGCATAGGTCTCAAACGCCATGAAGGACAACGTCCGATCGAATTCTGGGTACGTGCCATCGGCATCGGTTTGAAGCGTGAACTCACTGGCTAAGGGCATCAGGTAGTCCGTCAATGAGTTTGCATTGTTGTCGCCATCGTAAAGAAGGCTTCTTTCAAATGTTGATACTTGGTTAAATGCCGCTCCTACTACCATGGAGCCCCGAACAGTGGGCAGCTTGAATAAATAGGAAAGGTTACTTAGACCTGAAGCAGTCACATCATTTTCTAGTTCAGTGCTCGATCCAGGGGCGCTAAATGCTCCTTTGTCTAACGTCCGAAGCCCAGATAGAGACCCACTGAAATGAGAGCCGTCTGCCCATGCCAACCCTGCCGGATTGGTGAACAGCGCTGACCCATCGGCAACGCCGGCAATTCCTGTACCTGAAAGCCCCATGGAATAAGCCGTCAACCCAGGCGTTCGTTTTGCGAAACGATATGCATCGTCCCCCGTCTGAGCGAAGGCACTTGACGACGCAATCCACAAAAGTGCAGTAGCAATTACAGCCAGAAGAACCGTGAGCGAATTCAATGGAGAATCCAAGCTCTTCCCGTATTCAATCTTAACTACTTGGGTTTTCATTTGCGATAAATCGTTTATTAATAATTACTTGTGCTAACTGAGATAATTCCAAAAAGGCGCAGGCGTAGTAGGTCTGTTTAAAACCGACAGAATTCTTTGTGCCAATTTGCAGTTAAGCTGGGGAATTAGTTTTTTCGCCCAGTTCGAGAGGAGCTGCCTGATGAGCTTGAGCCTGTAGACCGTCCGGTGGAGCTAGATCCACTGGACCGACCTGTAGAGCTAGAACCGCTAGAACGGCCCGTAGAACTGGAGCCCGTAGAACGCCCTGTTGAACTCGAGCCGCTAGATCCAGTGGAGCGCCCTGTGGAGCTTGAACCAGTTGAGCGACCGGTGGAACTAGAGCCTGTAGACCGTCCGGTGGAGCTAGATCCAGTAGAACGCCCAGAGGAGCGCCCTGTTGAGCTTGAACCGGTTGAACGCTGTGTACCAGAGCTTCTCGTCCCACTCGACCTAGTTCCTGAAGAAGACCGGGTTCCTGAAGAAGACCGGGTTCCTGAAGAAGACCGGGTTCCTGAAGAAGACCGGGTTCCTGAAGAAGACCGGGTTGTAGATCCCGTAGAGCGAGAGCCTACACTTGACCGCGTTCCGGATGACCTCGTAGAAGAACCTTCCGTGCTAGTGCTTCGAGTTGAAGTTCTTCCTGAATCTATGGTTGTTCTAGAATTGTTTGGTCGAGTTGTATTGCCAACTGTAGAGCGCGTTGTCCGCGTTGGGAATTCGCCTGATTTCCCGGCGACTGTTGTGGTTCTACCTGAATTGATTACGATACGAGATCCGCGATCGTCAAATCCGGTTGCAGCTGATCCAGCCAAACCTGACCTGCTCCCTGAAACACTACCACGACCGCCTCTATTGACGTCGTCGTTACGACTAGTGAGGGCGCTTCGAGCCATGGTTGCGCCACGCGCGCCTACGTTTCCTCTGGCAACTGCAAACCCACCACCGTAATAAGGATAGTTATTTGAGTAGCCGAAAGAGCCATACCCTCCGTAGCCATATCCTCCATATCCGCTATATCCGTAACCATACGAACCGTATCCATAGCCAAATCCGAAAGATGAATAACCCCATCCACGATTCATTCCGTATCCCAAGGACATACTCCAACCTGGGGAGTAAAAACTACTCAGAGGACGGCAGTAAAAGATGTCCCAACAATCGTAAGGAGCGTATCCGGAGCCATAAAATGAGTCGAAATACCGGTTGTAGGCATATGGCTCATGATTGTACCAGTCATACGAATCATAAACGTCTTCGTCTACATAGCCGTCTTCGTAATATTTCCGAACCACAACGTCGCCGTCATCTTCGTATTGAGTGACAACTTCGTCCAAATTTCCGTGTGGAGATTGCAGTGCAACCAATTGGGTATAGCAGCCGCTAAAAAATAGCAACATAAATAACCCTGATCCCAGGATGGAAAGCCGATAAATCGCGCGTTTTGTTTTATGCTTCATTGCAGTCTGCATATCTAAATGTCCTCTAAAATGGCTTTTTGGCTAGTCCGACCCTGGTAGGTTCAATTAAGGGCAAGTAGCAGGAATGTTTCCCCAAATACTTAGCCGCAATCAATTGATTCTTTGGCACAAAAGAAAAGAATTTTCATTCTGAATTTTTCTCTTCCTTCGATTCGATGAAAACTAAGGCAAATACCGCGCCGAATCGTGTTCTGAACCATAGGGCGGTGTATATACTGAACATTCCCCGAACATTGTAGGCAATCGACTACAGAACTGTACACTATTTTGGGGGTTGGACTGCGAATCGTTGTTCGTTTTTGGCATCTCCAATCCAATTTTGACCTGTAACTACCCATGGCCGACGCTATTACCTCGCGAGAACAAGATTATTCGCAATGGTACCTCGACATCATCAAATTTGCGAAGCTAGCCGACTACTCTCCTGTCCGTGGCTGCATGATTATTCGTCCTAACGGTTATGCGCTGTGGGAAAACATGCAGCAAGCGCTAGATAAGATGTTTAAGGAAACCGGACATCAAAATGCCTATTTCCCCATCTTTATTCCTCAGTCCTTTTTGGCCAAGGAAGCAGATCATGTCGATGGTTTTGCAAAAGAATGCGCTGTCGTAACGCATTCCCGCTTAAAAGTAGACCCAGAGCTCGGGCTCATTGTGGATCCGGATTCCAAGCTTGAGGAAAACCTCATTGTTCGGCCAACCTCTGAGACCATCATTTGGGATACCTACAGCCGTTGGATTCAGTCTTGGCGTGACCTCCCCGTCCTGATGAACCAGTGGGCAAACGTTGTTCGATGGGAAATGAGAACGCGATTGTTTCTCAGAACCATGGAGTTCCTTTGGCAGGAAGGTCATACCGCCCACTCTACGGAAGAGGAGGCAGTCGCAGAGACGTTAACCATTTTAGATGTCTACGCTACGTTTGCGGAAGATTTTATGGCGGTGCCGGTTATTAAGGGCATCAAGACGGCATCTGAGCGCTTTGCCGGCGCCGTAGAAACGTATTGCATCGAAGCAATGATGCAGGATGGGAAGGCGCTTCAGGCGGGTACTAGTCACTTTCTAGGACAAAATTTCGCCAAAGCTTTCGACTGTAAGTTCCAGAATAAAAACAATGAACTTGAGTACGTTTGGGCAACCTCTTGGGGCGTGTCCACTCGCTTGATTGGGGCTTTAATCATGGTTCATTCTGATGATAAAGGTCTCGTTCTACCACCAAAACTGGCTCCTACTCAGGTTGCTCTCGTTCCCATCTACAGAAAAGACGAAGAACGCGAAAGCGTGTTAGAGGAAGCCTATGCCATCAAAAAAGAGCTCACGGATGCCGGCATTCGGATTATTGTTGACGACCGAGACGGATTTCGTCCAGGCTGGAAGTTCAATGAGTATGAAGTACAAGGCGTGCCAGTTCGGCTGGCTTTAGGACCACGCGATGTAGCAAATAGTACGATCGAGGTCGCGCGCAGAGACAACGGCCAGAAAGAAACCGTGGCCAGAGCGGACTTGGCTGATTCCATTCTGAATACCCTCGAAGCCATTCAGAACGGGCTCTTTGAACGGGCGCTCAAAACCCGTGAGGACATGACTGCGTCTGTCGATTCCTATGAAGACTTTAAATCCGTGCTCGATTCCAAGGGTGGATTTGTGCGGATGCACTGGGACGGTACCGGCGAGACTGAAAACCAAATCAAAGCAGAAACGAAAGCGACCATTCGTTGCATTCCCCTTGAAGGATACGAGGAAGAAGGGGTCGATCCAGTTTCTGGTAAGCCTTCAAAAGGACGGGTTTACTTTGCTAGGTCTTATTAGCCCCAATGTGCAAATAGACGTCCCATCCAAGCTTTCCCGATTGATCTCCTTTGTGATCAATCCACTTATCATACCAACGATCATCTTTTGGTGTGTGGGAGCTTCGCTGGACCTGTCAATCACTGAGCAATTGAAGGCTTCTGCAGCTTCATTTGGGATTTACTTCGTGGCGCCCTTGACCTATGTAATTTGGTTGATTCAACAGGGTCAAATTGAAACATGGGAAGCGCGAATTCACGAGTCCAGAAAAATGCCGCTTCTGCTTGGCACGATGATGCTGGTTCTTGGAATTCCACTCATGGCCATGGTTTGGCCTCGAGATTCGAGCCTGGGAGGAATCGTTGCAACAATTTTTGCACTAAACGGACTTATCCTGGCCACCATCACGCTCCGTTTCAAGATTTCCCTTCATGTTTCAACAGTAAGTAGTGCGGTCTCTATCATAGGGGCACTCTATCTGTCTTCGTTCATTCCTGACGTCCCTTTCGGGTCCCTATTTCTCGTTTCCGGTGGGGCTTGCATTCTGTTTGTTGGCTGGGCCCGGGTTCATCAGAAGGCCCACTCAAGAAGCGAAGTGGTTTGGGGTGCGCTGTATGGATTGGCAGTCCCATTTGTTCAGATCACATTTTTGGGCTTCTGGCTCAACCATTAAGGCAAAACAAAATGCTTTTGGAACGAAGAAGCATGCCTAGGGTTGGTGATATCGTCGAAAAAGTATCCTACATATCTTGATCAGGCTACGCGAGTGCCATCCGTTCCGTCCAATTCAGGTTATCACCTGGTTTTATGCAAATGATTAAGTGGTGGTTCGCATTTCTGTTTGTTTGTGGGGTGTGCCAAATGCCGGTACAAGCTCAAGAATGGGGCGCTGTTTCTGGTAAAATCATTGCGTCCGACTCCCAGTTTCCACTTCCTGGAGCTTCCGTGGTTGTCTATGGGACGAACTATGGCACAGCTACCGATATTCAAGGCCACTACCTGATCCGTCTTCCCATTGGGAAATATGTCCTGAGGTTTAGCTCAATTGGGTTTGAGTCTAAGATGGATTCGGTTGAAGTATTGAGTTCAAAAACCATCCGCCTGGACTTGGTTCTGAACCCTAGCCTTCTAGAAATTGATGAGATCACGATTGAAGGGCGCGCTTCAACCCAAGCTGGCGTATTTGAATTGAGCCCCGAAGACCTAGACGCCATTCCAGCCCCCTTAAAGGATGCGCTACGGGCTCTACGCGTTCTGCCGGGAGTGGTCACGAATAACGAATTGTCGAATCAATATTCCGTTCGTGGTGGTGGCTTCAATGAAAACCTGCTTTTTATCAACGGATTTGAGATATATCTCCCATTTCGCCCTCGAACGGGTGAACAAGAAGGCCTATCGCTCATCAATGGCGAGCTCACAAACGGTTTAACATTGTACACGGGCGGGTTTCCGGTTCGGTATGGAGGAAAACTATCTTCTGCGCTAGAGGCCACTTATCGGAAACCGCAACGTTTTGGCGAACCGCTGCGTGTTTCAGCCTATGCCTCACTACTTGATATGGGGCTTACCGCAAGCTCCTCTCTCCTTTCCGGACGTCTGGGTTGGTCTGCCAGCATTCGTAGAGCACAAGCCCGGCACTTTTTTGAAACTCAGGACCTAAAAGGCCAATACAGACCCGAATTCAACGATTTTCAGGCTTATGTCGGATACACGCTAGCGCCTGGGCATGAAATCGAAGTGTTGGCAATGCGTGCGGACAATACATTCGACCTAGATCCAAGCGGTCGAAAAACGTACTTTGGAACACTGAGTCAGAACGAAGCCCTGGCCCCCTCCAATCTTAAATCGCTTTGGATTCAATTTGACCAAGGCAACAAAGAACGAGATGCCTACACAACTCAGTTTGGCGGAGTAAGACTCTCTAATCGCCTCTCTTCGTGGCTTCGTGCGGAACATGATGTATCGGTTTTCAAGACCATTGAAACCGAATTCCTTGATCTCTCGGGGACTGCCGTGTTGTTTCAGGTGGATCTAGGATCTGATAACCCCGACAATGGGGATGGACTCTTCCCAACGGGCTCAAGCCGCCAAGAGGATGCGGCAGACAACGAAATTCAGGTGGATGTAGCAACGGCAAGCGGCCGCTGGTACGCCAGCACAACAAACCATGCATTGGAAGCAGGGTGGTCTGTTCGCCAGTTTAATTTCACCGATTTTCTCTCTGAAAAATCAGTAGTAGTTGGCCGCTCGACAACTGGAGAAATCGTTCGAATTGTTGCCGACAGTTTGAACGACGAGGCTAGTTTTAACGCGTGGCAGCATGGGTTTTACGTTCAAGATGCAGTCGATGTGTTGGCCGACGAACCCGGAAAGTTTGTGGTTTCTGGCGGCATTCGAAGTGACTATTATTCATTTACAAATGAATGGACCCTCTCTCCTCGCGTATCCTTTGCCTATATCCTGAATCCGTTAACTTCCTATTTCGGATCCGTCGGATTGTACCATCAGGCGCCCACCTATCGAGAACTCCGTGGCAAGCCAGAGATCGGAGAAACAATCCTAGGCGCGCTCAACCCAAATTTGGCGTCTCAAAGATCTTTTCAGGTCGTTTTTGGAGGGGAGTACTTCATCCCTTCAAAACGTTTTTTCATTCGAGCGGAATCCTACGTCAAACGAATATCAAACCTGATTTCGTACGATATCGAAAATGTTCGCGTGCTGTATTCTGGCGAAAATGACGCGGACGGGCTCATGTACGGGCTGGACCTCCAGTTTAGAGGAGAACTCGTCCCAGGCCTAGAAAGCTGGATCAACTATTCCTATCTGCATGCCACGGAAACGTTCAAGACCTCATTTTTAACCGACCATAATCAAGGCACTGTTTCCAGGCCCTCAGATCAGCGCCATACCGTCTCTCTTTTTGTGCAAGACTACATCCCCTCAGATCCAACGTGGAAAGTCCACCTGCGTACACTCTTTGGATCGGGGCTGCCCTACACACCGCCAATTCCTGGGCCCAGCCTAGGAAACGTAGTGGTTCAGGCCCCAGGAGACCGTTTTTCTGCGCGATATACACGGTTCTTCAGGTTTGACATGGGCGTTTCCAAAACCATTATCCCCGTTCGCACAAATTCTCAGCTCAGCATGGAGCTAACAGCTGAGATTCTGAACGTGTTTGATATGGTAAACACGGTCAGCTACACATGGGTACCAGACGTTTCTGGGATCTGGCAACGCATTCCTACTCGCCTCACTCCACGGACTTTCAACCTCAGAGCCAGTATTCGCTTTTAAGTGCTTTAGTTCGACGCGGATGTGGGGGTTGGGAATACGGCTCCGGTATCTACCTGCCACGCCTTGAGCTCGGTGTACAATTCAGACGTTTTATCTGGATGAATACTGGCCAGATCCATTGTTTCAGAAGGATCTTCGGCTAGGTTGTACATCTCCAACTTCCCAGTTTCGAAAAACTGAATCAGCTTCCAATCGCCGTTGCGAATGGCTCCGCCCGGGCTTCCGCCCTGATTGCCATAATGCGGATAGTGCCAAAAAATGGACCGCTCACCGGCCAACTCCCCCTTCAAAACTGAGGTCACACTTTGACCATCCGTCGTTGTAGGAGCAATCCCTAACATTTCCAATATGGTCGGAAAGTAGTCTACACTGCTTACTACTTGGTCGGAAATAGAATTCGGCGCTGTATGACCGGGCCACTTTACGATGGTTGGCTCAAGAATGCCACCTTCGTACAGCCATCCCTTCCCTCCTCTGAGCGGAATATTGGACGTTGGATGACCTTCTGATGTACTGAGACCACCGTTATCCGATGTGAACACCACAATCGTACGATCGCTCACACCGGCCTCTTGGATCGCATCCAACACGTGCCCTACGGCCGCGTCCATTGCTTCAACCATACCCGCGTACACAGCATGATCCTGAGTCAACCTTACCTTTCGAAGCCCCTCTTCACCCCACTGTGTTTCCAGACCCAGTTCGGCCTTCTTCGATTCATACTTGGCCTCTAGTTCTGGCGTCGTCATGAGGGGCGTACGAACCGAGTAAAACGATAAAAATGCAAAAAACGGCTTCTTTTTGTTCTGTTTGATGAACTCGGCCGTTTCTCGTCCCAATCTTTCAGGAAGATGTTCTCCAGCTAGTCCATCATCCAACCTTGGATTTCCATAGGGCGAAAAGTACTTGTCGCCTCCGTAAGGGCCACCTCGTTCGTGCCCCCCCTTGTTGATCATGAAACCATGATCTTCCGGGTAAGAGCCCTCGTTGCCCAAGTGCCATTTGCCAGCAAAAAATGTCGAATATCCCGCGGTTTGGAGGATCTCTGCGATGGTATCTTCCGATGCAGGGAGTTGATCGACGTAGGCCGCTGGGTAC